>PFUG01000424.1 GCA_002789955.1 Deltaproteobacteria bacterium CG_4_9_14_3_um_filter_63_12
TCCGCCAAGTCTTCGCCCGCAACGTCTTCATCATCGAGACCAACAGCGCTGAAACCAACATCCTCGAAAAGGCCGACTTTGGGCAGTTCGGCGCCGAGGGGGCCGTGGTCCTCGAGTTCAACCCCACCCGCTGGGCGCTCCTCAAGCTCGACACCAGCCTCCTCGCCCCCTTCGACGATTTTTCCAACCCCTTCCTCGAGCTCCGAGCCACCCTCGCGCTGCGGCTGAGCTCCATCGCCTCCCTCAACTACACGGTCAAGATCGTCGACGATCCCCAGCTCCTCGACGCCACCCAGATCGACCAGACCATCCTCCTGCGCTTCGCCTACAAACTCCTCTGAGTCGTTCCCATCGGTGGCCTAGAGATGAGCCGCGCGCAACAACCAGACAAAAACGGGTCCAGTGAGCGCTGGGAGTACCGGCTGCTCCGCCCCGTCATCGCCCACAGCCGCTGGGTCCTCATCGCCGTCGCGGTGCTCACCGTCGTCGCGATGCTCCTGGCCTCCACCCTCGAGTTCGAGAGCTCCATCGAGGTCTGGTTCGTCGAAGATGACCCCGATCTGCTCGCCTACCACGAGTTCCTCGAGCGTTTCGAGGCCGATGAGGTCGTCCTCCTCGCCGTCTTCGCCGACGACGTCTTTACGCCTGAACGCCTCGAACAGGTCCGCCGCATCACCCGACGCCTCGAGGCCGAAGCCCCCTTCGTCCACCGCGTCCGCTCCATGTCGAACGTCGACGTCTTCGAGCTCGACACCACCAGCGAAGACAAGACCATCACCATCGGGCCGGTCATCCCCGAGAGCGGAGCTCTGACCCAAGCCAACACCGCCGACGTCCGCCAGCGAGCCCTCTCCAATCCGCTCATCGTCGGCAGCTTCGTCGGCGTCAAGGGCGACGCGGCGGCGTTCTTGGTCGAGATCGACCGCAGCGCCACCGACATCGACAAAAAGATCCAACTCCTCGACGCCATCGAGCGGATCGTCGACGAAGAGGGCGGCGGGCAGCTCGACTCGGTCATCGCCGGCGGCGCCGTGCTGGACCGCGCCTTCTTCCTCTACAGCGAGCGCGACTTCCTCATCCTCGGTCCCCTAGCCATCCTGCTGATCCTCATCGCCACCTTCTTCGTCTTCCGCCGGGTCTCCGCCACGATGGTGCCCCTCTGCGTGGTCGTCGTCGCCTCCATCTGGACCTTCGGCCTCATGGGGCTCTTGGGCCGCAGGATCGACGTGCTCTCCTCGGGCCTAGTGGCGCTGGTCATGGCCGTCGGCGTCGCCGACACCCTCCACGTCCTGGCCGAGTACGACCAGATGCTGCGCGCCGGCAAGACCCGCGAAGAGGCCGTCCACGCCTCAGTCTCCGAGCTCCTCATCCCCTGCATGTTCACCAGCCTCACCACCGCCGCCGGGCTCCTCTCGCTCATGGTCTCCGGCCTCGATCCCGTCGCGGCCTTCGGCGCCTACGCCGCCCTCGGCGTCACCTTCGCCTTCCTGCTGAGCATCACTCTGGTGCCCGCGCTCTTGGTCGGAGTGCGCGAGCCGAGCCCCAAGTACATCGAAGCCCAGACCAAGGGCCGAATGCACGGGCTCCTCATCTTCCTGGGTCGCCCAACCCGCACCCGCATCTGGGCCACCCTCGCCGTGACCCTCATCATCACGGTGCTGAGCGCCGTCGCCATCGCTGGGCTCGACATCGGCTCGAACCCCATGAACTACTTCAAGCCCAGCGACCCGATCCGCAGCGACACGATGCGCGTCGACGAGGCGCTGGGCGGCACCACGACGGTCGAGTTCCTGGTCGAGGCCCCCAACCGCGGCATGAAGAACCTCGAGGTGCTGGGCCGCGTCGAGGCGCTGCAGAACACCCTGGCCGCCATGCCCGCGGTGGTCAGGGTGGATTCGCCGCTGACCTCGCTCTACGAGCTCAACCGCCTGTGGACCGACGGCAGACCCGAGTCGGCCGTCCTGCCCGACTCAGAGGCCAAGGTCGGCGCGCTCTTCCGCATGATCGAAGACGACGAATTCTTCACCTCCATGATGCAGGACGACTACAGCGTCGCCCGCATGACCGCCCGCGTCGAGATGTCCAAAGCTGGGAAGCTCGCCGCCGAGTTCGACAGAATCGAGCGCACGCTCGAAGAGGACTACCAGAGCGACGACCTCAAGATCTCCGCCACCGGCTTCGTCAAGCTCATGGGCAACATGGAGTACTACCTCCTCAACAGCCAAATCCGCAGCCTGCTGCTCGCCGCCGTCGTCGTGACGTTCATGATTATGCTGCTCTTGCGCTCCGTGCGGCTCGCCCTCTTGTCCATGATCCCGAACATCGTGCCTATCCTGATCGGCCTAGGGTTCATGGCGGCGGCCGGGATCGCCCTGGATCCGGGCACGGTCATGATCGGCAGCATCGCGCTGGGCCTGGTCGTCGACGACACGGTGCACTTCATGGTGCGCCTGCGCCGCAATCTCCTAGGCGGGGACGAACTCGACGTCTCGATCCGCAGGACCATGTTGCAGACCGGACGGCCCATCATCGTGACGTCCGTCGTGTTGGCGTTCTCATTCCTGAGCTTGACGTTCGGCTCCTCGTTCGCCCCGAACGCCTACTTCGGACTGGTCTCGGCCCTCGTGATCAGCGTTGCGTTGTTGGCCGATCTGCTCGTCTTGCCCGCGTCCTTACTGGCCCTGCGCCCGAAACTGCTGCAAAGCTCCAGGGTCGAAGACGATCCCGATAGGTCGCCAAATCAAGCCGTCAAAAAAATAAGAATGAATGGGTTTGACGGGAGCAAAGACGCGGAATAAGTTGCCGCTGGCGTGACCGAGAGCGCCAACCACGGAGGCCTCCTCTGCCCCAGTTGGTCGTCTCTCGAGAACGACGAGAGCGTCGGAACGAAAGCACATTTTCATTTTGACGATCCCTTCGCGAATCGACGGCGACCGGATCGTAGGGTTTAGGTCTGATTGGTGCTCTGTCGTGTTCATCCCTTTGACCAGCCGACACGCGCGAGTCGGCAACGGAGTGTGCGTTGAATATGAACCCCTATGCAGCGGAAGTATTTACCCAACTGAAGAACCGGATTCCTTGGGAGACTGAGTTCCTCCAAGCGGTCGAAGAGGTCTTCATCTCGATCTCACCGGTTCTCGAGCAGAACCCGAAGTTCAAGAGCGAGCGCATCCTCGAGCGCATCGTCGAACCAGAGCGGACCATCATGTTCCGCGTGCCATGGATCGACGACCGCAACCAGATCAACGTCAACCGGGGCTTCCGCGTGCAGTTCAACAGCACCCTCGGGCCCTACAAGGGCGGTCTGCGCTTCCACCCGTCCGTGACCTTGGGCGCCCTGAAGTTCCTCGGCTTCGAGCAGATCTTCAAGAACAGCCTCACCGGTCTGCAGATGGGCGGCGGCAAGGGCGGCTCGGACTTCAACTGCCGTGGTCGCTCCGACATGGAGATCATGCGCTTCTGCCAGAGCTTCATGACCGAGCTGGCCAACTACATCGGCCCAGACATCGACGTCCCCGCGGGCGACATTGGCGTTGGCGGTCGTGAGATTGGTTACCTCTACGGACAGTACAAGCGCCTCACCCACAACTGGAACGGTACCCTCACTGGCAAAGGCCAGGAGTGGGGAGGGTCGCTGCTGCGCCCAGAGGCCACCGGCTACGGCGTGACCTACTTCACCGCTGAGGTCCTCAAGCGCTTTGGCCACGACTTCCACGGTAAGACCGTTGCCATGTCCGGCTTCGGCAACGTGGCCTGGGGCGTCGTGCAGAAAGTGACCGAGCTTGGTGGCCGCGTGGTCACCCTCTCCGGGCCCGACGGCTTCATCCATGACGCAGACGGCATTGTCGGCGACAAGGTGGAGTACATGCTCGACATGCGCCTCGGTGGCCGCGACGAAGTGAAAATGTACGCCGAAAAATTCGGTGTGCCCTTCTACCCCGGCAAGCGCCCCTGGGACGTCCCCTGCGACATCGCGCTGCCGTGCGCGATCCAAAACGAACTCGGCCTCAACGACGCCAAGAATCTGCTCAAGAATGGCTGCAAGTTTGTGATCGAGGGCGCCAATATGCCCAGCACCAAGGAAGCCGTTGACTTTCTTCAGGCCAGCAAGGTCGTCTTCGCCCCTGGCAAGGCCGCAAACGCCGGTGGCGTCGCGGTCTCCGGTCTCGAGATGGCACAGAACCACTCGGGTCAGAAGTGGACCTCTGAGGTCGTCGACGAGAAGCTGCACGCGATCATGTTCAACATCCACAAGATCTGTGTGGAGTCCTCCGAGAAGTATGGACACAACGACGACTACGTCGCTGGCGCCAACATCGGTGGCTTCACCCGCGTGGCCGAGGGAATGATCGACCAGGGCGTCTGCTAGCAAACCATACGGTTGGGGCGCAGCACGCGCCCCAACGTCCGAATCGAGAACGACAAGAGCCCCGCAGTGCGGGGTTTTGTCGTTCTTGTCAGCTCACCCCTCACCCCCCGACCCCATTGGCGCTGAAATAGGGGTGATGAACAAAGCAAGTGCCTCGCAACCAGGAAGGACGAATGGTTGTGAACAGTGAAGCAAAGACTCACCACAGAGAACACAGAGAACACAGAGAGAGAACCAAGAAACTCATCAAGACGAAATCCAAATCACTCGCGGCAGGAGCACGGACGAAATCCAAGTGAGCCAATCAACACGAGGCTCCGCTCTGTGTTCTCTGCGTTCTCTGTGGTGAACCGCGCCCGGCCGCCCGACACGCCAACCGCCTAATAACTGTCCTTGTGCACCGCGCGAATGGCGCGCCCAGAAGGGTCGGCCATCTTCGAGAACGAGGCGTCCCACTCGATGGCTTTGGCCGTGCTGCAGGCGATGCTCGGACCTCCTGGGACACAGGCGGCAGCAGCGTCTCCGGGGTAGTGAGACTCGAAGATCGCGCGGTAGAGGTAGGCCTCTTTCGTCTGCGGCGTCGAGAGCGGGAAGCGATACGACGCCTTCTCGAGCTGCGTGTCGCTGACCCTATTTTCGGCGTGTGCCTTGAGGGAGTCGATCCAGGAGTAGCCCACACCGTCCGAGAACTGCTCCTTCTGCCGCCACAAGATCTCGTCGGGGATGAGCCCTTTGAAGGCGTCGCGCAGCGCGAACTTCTCCATGCGGCCGGCGCCGCACATCTTCTCTTGCGGGTCGAAGGACATGGCGACGTCCAAGAACTCTCGGTCCAAGAAGGGGACGCGCGCCTCGATCCCCCAAGCGGCCATGGACTTGTTGGCGCGCAGGCAGTCGTAAGCGTGCAGAGCGTCGAGCTTGCGGACAGTCTCCTCGTGCAGCTCGCGGGAGTTCGGGGCCTTGTGGAAGTAGAGGTAGCCGCCAAAGATCTCGTCGGAACCCTCACCCGAGAGGACCATCTTGATGCCCATGGCGCGGATCTTCCGTGCCATGAGCATCATGGGCGTCGAGGCTCGAATGGTCGTCACGTCGAAGGTCTCGAGGTGGTAGATGACCTCGTCCAAGTAGTCGATGCCTTCCTGTACGGTGAACTCGTAGGAGTGATGCACCGTGCCGATGTGGTCGGCCACCTTCTGAGCGGCCGCCAGATCGGGCGAGCCCTTCAGGCCGACGGAGAACGAATGCAGGCGCGGGAACCACGCCTCGCTCTCGCCTTTGTCCTCGACGCGCCGGTGGCTCAGCTTGGCGGCGATGGCGGCGATCAGGGACGAGTCCAGTCCCCCGGAGAGCAAGGTGCCGTAAGGCACATCGCACATCAGCTGGCGCTCGACCGCGTCTTCTAAAGCTTTGCGCAGGGTCGCCGGCACCAGGGGCTGGGATTTGACGGTGTCGAAGGGACGCCAGCTCGGCAGGTAGTACTTCAAGGGAGCCGGATCGGCAGAGCGTTGGTAGTGGCCAGCGGGGAACTCCTCGATGGTCTTGCACACCCCGATCAAGGCCTTCATCTCCGAAGCCACGAAGCGGTTCCCGTGCTCGTCCACACCCACATAGAGCGGGATGACGCCGATGGGGTCGCGGGCGATGAGATAGTCGTCGTGCTCCGCGTCCCAAATGACGAAGGCGAAGATGCCGCTCAGGTCGTTGAGGAAGTCACAGCCTCGCTGCTCGAAGAGTGGGATGATTACCTCGCAGTCCGACTTGGTCTGGAACGCATAGGGCGCGGCCAAGCCCGCTTCGAGCTGCACGTGGTTGTAGATCTCGCCGTTGACCGCCAGGAGCCGCGTCTCGTCGGCGTTGCGCAGCGGCTGCGCCCCATTGATGACGTCGACGATGGCCAAGCGCTCGTGGGCCAAGATCGCCCGCTCGTCGGCATAGATCCCCGTCCAGTCTGGCCCGCGATGACGCAACCTCTTCGACAGCTTCAGGGCAAGGGCACGCAGCGCTTCATGGTCATCGTGGATATCGAGGATGGCGAGGATCGAACACATCGGGCGCTCCGTGGTCGGCCGTCGCAGGCCGGGGTCTGCAGGGGTGGAAGCTGAAAACCAAAGGCAGCAGTGTACACAGACCGAACGCTACGCATAACGACTTAGACAATAAATCGGATTTCTGCCAAAGACTCTCTTTCGAATGGCTCTTGGGAGCAATATGCGCCCCGGGTCGGCCACGGTGTCAACGTCAGGTCAGGAGCAAAACGTGCCGAAGCATCCAGGGTTCGACGCAGCGATTGATAAGCTCGGTGGTTCTGTCTACAGCGCGCTCGCGCCTCGCATCGCGACCCTCAAAGGGGAGCTCTACCCCCTGCACATCGGCGACACCTGGAAAGACCCGGGCCCAGGCATGAGCTGGAAAGACACCCCCGACAACGGCGTCGACCGGCCCCATCGCTACTCCAACCCTGCTGGCATCAACGAGCTCCTCGACGACCTGATCATCAAAGTGCGCGAGCGCAACCAGCTCGACATCGAGGGCCCAGGCAACATCACGGTCACCGCTGGCGCCACGGGTGCGCTCTACGTCGCCGCCCGCGCCACTGTCTGCGCTGGCGACGAGGTCATGATCCTCGCGCCCTACTGGCCGCTGGTTGGCGGCATCGCCGTCACCGTCGGCGCCACCGCGGTCGAGGTGCCCATCCTGCACCGCTCCTTCGACGCCGACGAGCTCAACCGAGTCCTCGAGCAGACCGTCACCGACAAGACCGCCGCCATCTACCTCAACACGCCCTCGAACCCAGTCGGCGTCGTCTTCGACGAGGCCAAGCTCGCCGTCGTCGCCGAGTTCGCAAAGCGCCACAGTCTGTGGATTTGGTCCGACGAGGTTTATGAAGATTACGTCTTCGAAGGCGCTCACCTGTCCATCGGCCGCATGGCGCCCGAGCGAACGCTCACCGCGTTCTCGTTCTCCAAGGCCTACGGCATGGCGGGCTATCGCTGCGGTTATTTGGTCGGCCCCAAGGACGCCATCTCTCGCGCCCGCAAAGCGCTCACCTACGTCTGGTACTCGACGCCGACGCCCTCGCAGCTCATCGCGCGCGAGGCGATCAAGAACTCCGCCGATTGGGTAGTCGCCGCGCGCAAGTCCTACCAGGAGATGGGCTATTGGAGTGCCGATCGGCTCGGCCTCGCCCGGCCCCATGGCAGCACTTTCCTCTTCCTCGACGCCACGAAATACCTCGACGACCGCGGCCTGACCGGCTTCCTCCTCGATTGCATCGAGGACAACATCATCCTCGCTCCCGGCAGCAGCTTCGGACCCAGCTTCGGAAACTGGGTGCGCATCTGCTACACCTCGGTCCCACCCGAGGTGGTGAAGCGCGGCATCGAGAAGCTCGCCAAGCGCCTCGGCCGCTAGGCCACGAGGTCCCGATCGAGGTGACTTTGCCGGTCCCTTTCTCAAACGTAGTAGCGGAAAACCTCCATCGCGTAGGGCACCACGTGCGCCGCCACGACGGCCTTCAGCGCCTTGCGCAGCGCCGCGTCGGCAGCGAGCAGCGCCTCGTACGGCATGGAGTCGCGCAACGGCGAGGCGAACACCACGTCGTCGGCGCGCAAGCCGAGGCCCGATACGAACTTTGTGGTTGCTTCGATGTGCGCCGCGCTGCGCTCGAGGCCGCCGAGGCCGGACAACACGATGAGTCCCAGGCGCATCCGGGAGGCGGTCAGCGCCCGCAGTTGCGCCGCGAGGAGCTCGGTATCGCCTGACTTTCCGACCTCCTCTCGGAGTGAGGCGAGCCCCGTCTCGAGGCCAACGTAGGCGACCTTCAGGCCGGCGTCGAAGAGGGCGTTGAAGTCGTCGAGCGTGCGCTTCGGCGAGTGGTCGGGATCCCAGAAGGCGGCGCTCTGGTCGGTGAGCCCCGAGCCCAACCGCGCCCGGCACTGCTCCAGCACGCCGAGGATGCGCTTCTGAGACAGCGACAAGGCGCTGGCGCCGCCCAAGAAGAGGCCGCGCCGCAGGCCCAGAGAGGGGCCGAAGAGCGACACAACTTTCTCGAGGTGGGCGTCGAACTCGGCCGCCGACTTCACGGCGAAGCGCTTCCCTTGGTAGAACGCGCAGAACGTACAGCCGGCGTTGGGGCAGCCCGTCGCCGGCAAGACCACGAGGTCGAGATAGCGGTCGGGCGGGAGGATCTCGACCTCTTCGTCGTAGGCCGCGCGAAAGACCTCGTGCTCGGCCGCGAACGCCTCAGCCGGCCAGTCCTCGACTCGGCGCAGGGTGGCCAGCAGCGCGGCGCGCTCGCCGTGGGAACCGCTGAGGAGCAAGGCCTCGTCGGGGTTCTCGAACTTCGTGACGAACTCACGAGCCTGCGCGCGCACTCGCGCGTGCAAGCGCGCCGGATCGGGGACGTCCACCGGCGGCACGTGCTTGCCGACGTACCCCACCACGCGGCCGTCGAGGGTCCGGCGGTAGAGCTGCCCGTCGATGCGCGCCGAGCCCCAGCGGCCCAACGAGTCGACGCGGAGCGAGCCCTCGCCTGGGATTTCGAGCACGCAGTCGAGCGCGCTGACCCGAGCGACGGGGGTGTGGGGGTCGCGCTGGCGCGGGGATTTCGCGGGTTCGGTGGGCAAAGGCTTCCTGGCGTTTGGGACGGTGGGCGGCTGGCCCTATGTCCTTGTGCAGCGTGGTGGGGCGCTCGTCAATCACCAACACGGTGAAAATCATCGAATGCAACCCATGGCCAGGCCTCACCACAGAGAGCACGGAGAGCACAGAGAAGAAGAGACTCTCTGTGTTCTCTGTGTCCTCTGTGCTGAGAGAGAACTCAGATTGACGAGCTAACCCTTCACCACCCCCAGCGGCCGCAAGCCGGGCCACCTTCGCGCCGATGCCGGCCGCCTGCACCACGCTCAGCACGTCGGCGACGTCTTTGTAGGCCTCCTGGTTTCATGTTTGGGTCTGAACGTGCTCGGGAATTGAGGGCAGCCGCGCTGCGAAAGGAGCGCTCGCTACTGCGGGACACCAACCACAAAAATGTCATCGACCTCGTTAGTATCTCCCAACACGACATCTGTTGCGGCAGACACGAACGAAACGAAACGGCCGTTTGCTGACAAATGTGGGTCTCTGCTGGCCTCATGAATGAGTGTCACCGTTTCCGTTGTTCGGTCAAATACGAAAACGCTGTTGACTATTCTCTCACCGGTTATCGGATCAATCGCAGATTCAAAGGCGACAAAGCGTCCGTCGCTGGAAAGACTCGGTTCACGTCCGCTGGAGGCCACCAGCGTTGTCATCCCCGTAACTAGGTCGCGGACAAACAGTTTCCCATCGTCAGACGAAACGAAGGCAATGATGCGACCATCAGCCGAAACACTTCGGCTCTCACCGAAGTTCCTCAAACTTCCTCCAAACATGACTACAGAGGTGATCCCTGAGTCTCGCTCGTGCACGAACACGTCGCACTCGTCGTTCGCAGGTCCCTCAACGAGATTCGATGAGCAGGAGTCGAAGAAGACTTTGTGACCGTCGGCAGAGATCTCAGGTCGTCCACTGCCACGATTCCCCTGTGTACCCAGAGAACTGACACTCACTCGGGTAGTAGTGCTGCTTTCTCGGTCGCGAAGAAAGACGTCGTATTCTCCGTTAGTGTCACCACCAACGAGATTGGTAGCGGGAGAAGAGAATACCACGTAACGCCCATCCGCTGAGATGCTTGGGCAGTCGACTGCTACTCGCGTCGCTTGGGCACCCGATGAGTGGAGGTCGACCCGGTTTGTTGTGCCAGCTTCAACGTCACGAACAAACAAGTCACTTTGTTCGTTGGTATCATCGGGAACCAGGTTGGAAGCTTGAGAACCAAACGCTATAAAACGACCATCGGCAGAAAGACTTGTGCAGCCGCCTCCGAGGTTCCCTTGTGTACCTGATGAGTTGACACTCACCATTGAGGTCGTTCCTGTCTTGCGGTCGTAGAGAAAGACATCTTCCTCCTTGTTGTTGTCGTTGACCACAAGATTGTCCGCATATGATGTGAATGCGACGAATCTACCATCGGCAGAGATGCTGGGCGAACCGCTGAAGGCGTTTCCTTCACCGCCTGACGAGTCTACGCTCACACGCTCTGCGGCACACCTGCCTTCCCGGCAAGCAGCACCAAAACAAGACAAACCGCATTGACCACAATTGCCTGAATCTAGAATCGTGTTGGTCTCACAGCTGTCTGACGGGGCCTTGTTGCAATCCGCAAACCCCTCATCGCACTTCAGCGCGCAGCCGGTGACACCTAGGGACGAAGAATGGTGATGTTCTCCGGTCCCCGGACATGCACTCGTCGAAATCTCGCAGGAGTCACTCTTTAGAGCAATGTTCGCGTCTTTCCCGGTTTCTTCGACCACCAGGTTCCGTGGATTACAGCTCCAGATGGTCATTAACACCACGATACCGATAGCAACCCTCATGTCAGCACCTCCGGTCTGTAGTAGGCTCATCACGGATCGACAGCAGGGAGAGACCATGGGGAGTCTGGTATTGGGATCTTCGTTCGTGGGGGATCTTTGAGGTAGTTGAGGTTGTTGAAGGTTGTAGCCCAATACATACAGGTACCGCTCCCACCAGCATGGATGGTGCGTCGAGGGAACCAAAAATGCACCCATCAAGGTTTTCACAAATCCACTTGCATCTGGTTCGGCAAAGGTCACACTGCCTGCCATGGGTGCCGTTGTCGTAATAATCACTAAAAACAGTTAGTTCACAAGCTTCATAAGCTTCCTCGCAATTTCGCGCGGGATGTATCGTCAAATCTCTTCTGGGTTGTCCAGTTTGTTGAGGGTCAAAGCAGGACGCGGGAGGATTGAAAACAGGAGTTCCCCAGTAACGACAGTTATAGGTTTTTTGAGCACTGTCATTTACTTGCAACGGCCAATCGCAGTACGGAGGATCGGTCGAGGTGCAGTCGATCCTGCACTGTAATTCGCATCGGGTACACAGCGCAGTATAGTCGGCCACCTGACCGGGCCCAGCGGCACGAAAACGAGACGTGGCATCTATGCAGGCAGCGCCTCCCTCTGAACAAAGTCGTGCGCAATCATTTTTGGGAATAACCAGAGCCGGTTGGTCGGACTGGGATATTGGACCTCGAGGGCCGCAAACGCGCTTCCAGAGAGAGAATTGCGAGTCACCTCCGTGGACCACACCAGCCCCAGCCGAATGCC
>PFUG01000295.1 GCA_002789955.1 Deltaproteobacteria bacterium CG_4_9_14_3_um_filter_63_12
TGGGTCGAGCGACCGACATAGGGCGTGGAGTCACGAAGCGGGCATTTTTCAGAAGCACACGCTCGCGACCACGGCAACACATGTGTGCTGGCGTGGAAGCGAGGCCATCGCCCTTAAGAAATGACGCGCTCGGCCTTGCAAGCCATAGCAGTCGTCGCTGCTTCGTTGACAGTCCCCCGAGGCTCGAGCGGGCTTCTGCCTCTCGACAGCCGCCACGGCTCGAGCGGGTCAAGGCCTTTGGCTCTCGATGGGGAGGGTGACGCAGTTCACCTGACCACCGAGACGGGCGGAGCTGACGAAAGAGGGTCTTGTCGAAGAGCTCTTTCCAAGAACCCAAACAAACCTTCGCGTCCACGGAACCCACCACCGTTCTCTGCGGCTCTGCGACTCTGCGCGAAAACAGAACGCGAGACCCCCGACGGCGCGGAGCGCATTCGACACCCAGCAAAAGAATTGTTCGAGGCCTCGCTCGCTGTTACCTTCGTGACTCACCCCAACACGTCGACCCTGTCGAGCGTTAGAGGTCTTGGGCCGCGGCCGCCAAAGAACCAGCAACCCCAGCTGGACTCCCCCTCTCCCGTTCGGGCCCGTTTCGGGGGGAGGGGGCCGATTGAAATCATCCACCCGAAGCGTCTCGATGAACACCGTGCTGAAATTCCTCGCCCTCTCCCTGCTGCTCTTCTCCTGCGCCGAGGGGTCGGTCGTCGATCGCGACACCAACGCCCCAGGCGACACCGTGACCGACTCGACGGCCGCCGACACCTCGGTTCTCGACCTCGACACGGGCAGCGATCCCGGCACCGAGCTCATCTGCAGCCCTGGTGTGAGCCTGTGCAGCGACGCCACACACCTCGAGGTCTGCACGGCCGACGGCACCTCTCTCGTGAAGACCGCCTGTCCCGACGGCTACACCTGCGTGGGCCACCAATGCGAACCCCCAGAGCCCTTCTGCGTCGCCAACTCGGCCACCTGCAAGGACACCCAGACCTTGGCTCGCTGCTCACCTGGCGGCCAGACCGTCACCGAGACGGCGTGCACCAACGGGCGCTGTCTGGTCGACCACTGCACCAGCGGCGCGGCCACAGGAGCCCCCTGCAGCGCCGGCGCCGACTGCGCCGGCGGCGTCTGTCTGCCCGAGAGCGCAGGCTACTGCTCGACCCCCAGCTGTGAAGTGAACGGCTGCGCGCCCACCGAAGTCTGCTCGGTGAAGGGCCTCGGCTCGGCCTCCACGCCCTCTTGCATTCTCGGCTGCAGCGGCTGCAGCGGAGCAGGATTTCACTGCGCCTCCGTGCCGACGATCGACGCTCAAGGCGCGCAGGTCTGGTTTGACGCGTGCACCTCGTTGGCGGGCGGCCCCATCGGCGCCGCCTGCACCGACGACACCGGCTGCATGGGTGGACTCTGCCTCTTGACCTCGCCTTCGACGAAGGTCATCGATGGCGGCTATTGTTCGTCCCGCTGCACCACCCAGAGCGGCTGTCCAACCGGCTCGGCCTGCGTCACCACCGCAGGCTACCAAGGCGGCACCGGGCTTTGTCTGCTGAAATGTATCAACCCTGGCGATGGCACCAAGGCCTGCCCGGCCGAGCGCCCCGAGACCTTCGACATCGCTTGCTTCACCAAGGCCCCGGCCGACGGCGGCACGGTGCTCTCCGTCTGCTTCCAGAACTGACCGCATGCCAAGGCCGTGAATGCTCACAAGAAACGCGCGCCAGCGCTATTTCGAGATCGCCAAGCTCGCTGCCCACAGCGCCGGCGAGACGATCCGGCTCGCCCTCGCCGAACCGCTGCAGATCGACATCAAGAGCGACGACTCCCTGGTGACCCGCATCGACATGAGCTGCGAGGCCGTCCTGCGCGAGCTCCTCGAGCGGCACTCGCCCGAATGCTCGGTGCTCGGCGAAGAGGAGGGGCTCAGCGGCGGCAACCGCCCGCTCGATGCGGTCGGCGGCGCGCAATCCGAAGCGCGGTGGTACCTCGATCCCGTCGACGGGACGACGAATATGGCGCATGGCTTTCCCTGGTTCTGCGTCTCCATCGGCCTTATCGTCGACGGACAGGCCGAGGTTGGGGTGGTCTACAACCCCGTCACCAACCACTTCTTCGAAGCCATGAGAGGCGAGGGCGCGCGCCTCAACGGACGCCCCATCGCCGTCTCCAAGACCGAGCATCTCGGCGACGCCCTCCTGGCGACCGGCTTCGCGCCGGGCCGACACCAAGAGGGCCGGGTCGACAACCGGGTCGTCTTCGCCGAGGTCCTGCGCCGCTGCCACGCCATCCGCAGACCCGGTTCCGCCGCCCTGGATCTGGCCTCGGTCGCCGCCGGCTGGTTCGACGGCTACTGGGAGAGCGGGCTGCACCCCTGGGACTCCGCCGCAGGCTGGCTGCTCGTCGAGGAGGCCGGCGGCCGCGTCAGCAAAATCGACGGCTCCCCCTTCGATCCCCACGTCCCGCGCGTCCTCGCCACCAACGGTCTGCTGCACGAAGAGCTCGGCGCCATTCTGCGCGCCGCCATGGCCCCCTTCGAGGAGTCCGCCCCGTGAGGCCTCTAGCGCTCCTCGCTGCTCTTTTGGGGTGGGTTCTTGTTTTGGCAGGGTGCGACCTGCCCCCACCCCCAGACCGCGCCGCCACTCTAATCAGCGTCGGTCCCACTCAACGAGTCGGCGACGACCTAAAAGTCGCCTACACCCTCCTCGACCCGGAGGAACAACCCCTCCTCTTGGAGGTCTCGATCTGCACCGGTGGACTGCGCTGTCGCAACCAGGAATGCCTTCCCGCCGTCGCCCTGGCACCACGAGCCAATCCGTTCCTGACCCACGGGGGCTCTACCATGCCGTTGACGCCATCAACCTTCACCTGGCGGCCGGGCTGTGAGGTCTCTCGACGGTTCATCGACCAGTGGTTCTCGTTGTGCTTGGCTCCGGAACAAGGAGAGTCCATGGAGAGCGGACCTCTGTCCCTACACGAGTTGGGGTTCGAGCTCTCCAACGTTGACTGCGATTCGTTGCATTGAAGGAGCCGAGTCGTCGGCTCATCACGCGGCCCTGGGAAGCCTTGGCCACGAGTTCGTCGTTCTGCTTACTTGCGCGAAAACAAAGGGCCCCGTAGCATAGGCGCCGCTGCCCCGACGCCCCTCTCGAGGCGCTCCATTACAGACCAGGAGAGAAGACATGTCAGAGACAGCGCCCCCTCGATATGACGTGATGATCGTGCCGTCGAGTCCTGGCTTCAAGGCGGCGACCAACCTCATCCGAACCATGGTTCAGACCTTGGCGTTTCGCGGTTTTGCCAAGCCGATCGACGAAGCGATTGGCAAGGACTGGGTCGAGATCTACATGGAGCCAGGCCCCGCCGCCCACGAGGTTTTTCACAAGACTGGTTACGCCGGTCCGATGCCTGTGTTCCACGAGGCGGTGTTCCGCGCCGGCGACCAGCCCGCAGAGTTGGACTACGGTCCGCAGAGCGTGCCGATCTACGTCTATCTCGAGTTCCGCGGGTGTGTGTTCCAGGAGCCTCTCGGGCCGTTCCGTAAGCTGCTCCTCAACGCCCTGCACCTGCGGGCGCTGGTGCATGTGCGTGAGCACACCGCGCTCAAGCCCCACCTGAGCGTCCCCGAAGGCGACGGGCCTATCGACCCCGACAAGAAGAAGGAACGCGGGCCCGGGACCGTGGGGAGCGACGTGCAGGAGTGGTGAGAACCCCTTGAGTCTTAGGAGGTGTCTGATGCTCATCTTTGGAATCATCCTCATCGTCGTCGGCATTGGTCTTTTCATCGCACACCGTTTCAAGCTGAAGTCGGTCTACGAGATGCGCATGTTCGAGCAGCGCAACACCGCCGATCTGCTCGATGAGGCCGGCACCATCGCAGCGGAGCTCGGTGCCGGGAGCTTCGAGCAGAGTGCACAGCTGGTGGGGGACATCGTCTGCGACCAACCTCTGACTTCACAACTGGGCGAGCACTCCTGCGTCTACTACCGCATGTCCGTGCGCAGAAAGTACGACGAGGAGTACTGGGAGAAGGACAACAACGGCAACCAAGTCCGCAAGACGCGAACGGGAACCGATGTCGTCAGCGACACGAAAGAGTCCTGCCCCTTCTACGTCAAAGACGAGACCGGGAAGTTGTTGGTGGTCCCTGACGGCGCCAAGTTCGATTCGCTCATCGAGTCGGTCTCCAGGTTCGAGCCAGCGACCATGGGTGGATTGGGGGGAATTGGCTTTGGCCGTTTCCAGTTGACCCCACCGATGATGCAAGGGTCGGGTCGCCGAACTTTGGGCTACCACTATGAGGAGCACGTGCTGCCACTGAACCGCCGCGTGACCATTATGGGGCAGGTCAATGATAAGATGGGGCAACTGGCGATGCGTAAAGCCGATGGACAGAAGTTATTCATCTCGACGCGGTCAAAAGAAGAGATGGTAGGCAGCGCGCAAAAGACCGCTCAGGTCATGTTTGCTTCGGCGATCGGCTCGGCTGTGATAGGGGTCGTTCTCGCGATTATCGGAGCGGTGAGCTAGCGACTGGCACCGCCCACACCACCCACTACCGATGGAGTCAAGTGCCCAGCGCAGCAAAAGAATCTTGAAAAGAGTTCGTGGGGGGTCATGATGTCGGCGCCACCAGATTCTCGATCTGTGGACCCCCTGTTGACGTACCGTGAGCGCGCCGAGCGAAACCAGGAAATTTCTCGTCGAGACGCGAGGCAAAGCGACGCAACCGAGAGACCACTGGTCGGGTTCGCGAGTCCACGACGAATCGTATGCCGCCCTTGCCGCGCACGAATGCCAACGGTTGAAATCCCATGTCGATCATTACGCAGATACAGAACGCCTTCAACGAAGTGACCCGACCGCTGCCCGACCTCTCTCAGGAGCCCCTGAGCGTGGAGATCGTTGCAGAAGCAAAGCTGCCCACGCGGTACGGGCACTTCCGTATCGTCGCCTTCAGAAACAACAAGGATCACAAGGACCACGTCGCCCTGATCCACGGGGACGTGAACGGCGCAGAGAACGTACCGACTCGCCTACACTCCGAGTGTCTGACAGGGGACGTCTTCGGCTCGTTACGCTGTGATTGCAGACAACAGCTGGAGGTCGCCCTCGAACAGCTCGGTGACCTCGAGTGCGGCCTTATTCTCTACATGCGCCAAGAGGGCCGTGGCATCGGCCTCGCCAACAAGATCGCGGCCTACGCGCTACAGGACACGGGCCTCGACACCGTCGAAGCGAACTACCATCTGGGTTTCGACGACGACCTGCGCGAGTACGACGTCGCAGCGAGAATGTTCGACCTCCTCGGCGTGGAGTCGGTCAACCTGATGACCAACAATCCGAAAAAGATCGTAGGGTTGGAGGAAAATGGCGTGACCGTTTGTGCGCGCACCCCCATTCTCGTGCCCGCCAACCCCCACAACCAGCGCTACCTGACCACAAAGAAAAAGAAGAGCGGCCATCTCCTCGGCCTCTCGAGCTAGAGGCGGCGATCGCCTTCAGTGCCCCTGTCGACAGGCCACCCAAAGGCGGCGATCGCCTTCAGTGCCCCTGTCGACAGGCCACCCAAAGGCGGCGATCGCCTTCAGTGCCCCTGTCACTCATCGTCTCTCGAGCTCCAGCGACGCCGAGTGTCCTTGGAACCCGGCCCGTCTGTAGAGCGACAATGCCGCATGGTTGCTGGCCTCGACGTTGAGAATACAAGGTGTCCCGCGAGCACAAGAGCTCGAGAGGATGCGGCGAACCAGTGCGCCACCCACCCCTTTTCGGCGCCACTCTGGAGCCGTCCAGAGTCCGGACAGGGACTCGAAGCCCTCAACCTCGACGGTGAGTGCCGTAGCGATCACCGAACCCGCGTCTCGGGCGACCCACAGGTGTCCAGCCTCGAGCAAGGCGTCGAGGTCGATGCGCGCCTCGCCATACTGCCGTGACAGCGCGTGAGACAGCGAGGTTCGGTCTCTACTCTGGGCAAGTCCACAGCTCCACCGCGATCCATGCGGCGAAGCGCACGCCGCATGGCGAAGGTGAAGGTAATGTCCACGAACGCTATAAGAACGCTCGTCGGTCCAGTCCCTCTCGCAGGCCCAGAGCCTTCCATCACGTGGGGTCTGTGTGGCGATTCGAGCGATCGCAGCGGTCTCTCCGACAACATAGAGATCCGCCCTTCTGATTAGCCCAACGCCACGCGGCGCCTCAGGAGTTGGCGAGGCGAGGAAAGTCACGTCGGCGAGCCCACCCCACACAGAACAGCCCGTGGAAACCAACGCCCAAAGCCAGACGAATGGCGTCTCAGCGGCGCGCACGGCCGCGAAGGCGCGCGCGAAGGACTCCGCGCCAACGACATGCAGGTCCGAAGTCACTTCTTCTGTTTTTTCTTCGGCTTGGCTTGCTTGGCGGCGCTGCCTTGAATGACGAGTCGCATCCCCAAGCGGATCGTACCCTTCGAGTCGAGGTTGTTCCAGCGAATCAGGTCGGTGCTCTTCACAGAGAACTTCTTCGCGATCTTCGAGACGGAGTCGCCCTTCTGGACCTTGTAGGTCGTTCGGTTGCCCTCGGACTGCGTCTTGGATTGGGTCCAATCCTCGTACTCTTCGGAGCCGATCTCGAGGGCCCGCACCTCGCTCTCCAGCGAGAGAATCGCGTCGGTCGCGTGGTCCTGCGGCAGGAAGAGCTGCAGGGTCAAGCCTTCACGGAGCTTGGCCGTCGCGTCAAGGTCGTTCCACAGCGCGACCTGCACCTTTCGCAGCCCGAAGTGATCGGCGATCTCCTCGAGGGTGTCGCCCTTGTTGACATCGTAGAAGACCCGCTCTCGACCTTCGAAGGTGAACTCTTCTTTGGGCACCAACACGACTCGCATCTCCTTCGAGGGCGACTCTGGCTCGACGGCCGATCGGCCCTTTGTAGGGACGAGGAGGGTCGTCCCGTAGGGAGCGCGTTCCTTGTTGGCGAAGCCGTTGATCTCCCTTAGCACTCGAGTGGGTACGCCGGTTTTCTGGGCGACCCTCTCGATGGTCTCACCGAAGCGCAGGGTGATTCGCTCGTGCTTCTTGCCGTACTTCTCCACCAAGTTGTCGAAGTTCTCGACGAACAAGGAGCCGGTGCCGGCGGGAATCCTGAGCGTGTACGTCTCCCGATCTGGAGGCGTTTGCTTGAGCAGCAACTCCGGATTGAGCTCCTCGAGCTCCTCGAGCGTCGAGCCCACTGCATCGGCGAGAAGGCTCAAGCGCACGTCGCCAGGGACCTCGACCTCGTCGTAGTCCCAGGCCGGGTCGGAGGCCAGTCCATCGAAGCCGAAGCTCTTTGGATTGTTGGCCACCAAGGCAGCAGCCATGATCTTGGGCACATAGCGGCGTGTCTCGTCGTACATCGCCCCATACTCGACGAGCTGAAAGTAGTCGTTCGAGTTGTAGGTGTCGATGGCCTTGGAGACAGTCCCCGCCCCACCGTTGTAGGCGGCCATGGCGAGTGGCCAGCTCCCGAACTTGGCGTGCTGGCGCTTGAGGTAAATTGCTGCCGCGCGGGTCGCTTTGATGGGGTCGAAACGCTCGTCGACGTAGGCGTCGATCCGCAGGCCCATGTCCAGGGCGGTGCCCGGAATGAACTGCCACATTCCACCTGCATTTGCGGGGCTTTTCACCTGGGTCTTGAAGCCGCTCTCGATCATCGCAAGGAAGAGCAGGTCTCGCGGAACCGCTTCTTCCTGCAGGATCTCCAGAATCAAAGGCCGCCATCTCCCCGAGCGTTGCATCCAAACCTTCAGGGTCTTGCTCCCTTGGTCGGTGAAGAGGGCGAGGTAACGTTGGACAGAGGGCTGGTCAGCACATTCGATTCCGAAGGGCAGAACGAAGCTCCCATCGGCCTCAGCCGTGCCTTGCATGAGGTCGCTCTTGATTTGTTCGAGGGCATCGAAGAGCTGTGGATCGAGGTTGACCTGCAGGCCACTTCCTGAGAGCCCCACCGTCTCCTTCGCTGCGGTCCTCGTGAGGACCTTGACTGGAGGTTCACCGGCCAGCGCTAGGCGGTCTGCAGCGCCCACTCCGTACCCAAGCTCCAGCTTGTTCACTCGTGACTCGGAGGATGGCAAGAGCCTCCTCTCGAGCACTCGGACAGCGGCGACCTCCTCGTACTCCACCGCGAGGTTGTCTTTGGTAGGAGCCTCGACGAGAGCCGCAGGAATGCTCACGGGCTCCGACTCGTTTTGGGCATAGGCGCTGCTCGTTAATGAGCAGACAACGATGAGGACGGCGATAAAATAGGTCGTCTTCATGGGGAAAAGCCCAACCTGTTGAAGTCGTGTGTGGAAGTGCGACAGAGCGCGTGGAAAGCCAGTTTCTGGGGAGTGCTGCCGCATGGGGGGTCAGGGCAACGTTCGGCTGAAGGTATCACAGCGTTGGATTGGGGCAAATGTCGGTGCTCGACCCACCCCGCCTCCGGAAGCGAGAAATGCCCCGCCAAAGCTGGGCGCCCATCGGCAAGTGTTGTATTTTTAAATGGAAGTGTCGACTCCAAAATATCCGGTCGAGCCCCAAAAGCCTTTGCAATTCCACACCTGTTTGACCATACTCCCATGGCCTCTCTCCGGCTCTAGCTTTGACGCTGATCGAGTGAGGAGGATGGCTCTTCAACCGCGTTGAATGATGTCAAACGAGCGACGCAACTCATCCAGAATTCACCTGGAAATCGGTGTCACGGTCCTCGAGAACTCGGGGAACCGGAGCCTCCGCGCTATTGATATTTCCGAGCGCGGAATGTTCATCAAGACCGATGATCCAGCGCCCGTCCGGCGGCTCATCCGGTTGCGCGTTCCTGTCGCGAGCGACGGACAGGAGCTGCACGTGTTGGCGATGGTCGTCCACCGCGTCTTGCCAACCCCGGGCACCCTCACCATGGACTCGCCTCCAGGGATGGGAATTCAGCTCTATGGTCTCGGCCCGCTCGCGCGCAAGCGCTGGACCGAATGGGTCAAGAACCTCACGATCGATTGCGCTACACCCAACGGCGAACCGCCCCCGGTCCCACTTCAACGCGTCGACAACCCGCCCCCCATCGACTCGATCAAGCGAATGAGCGTGCGGCACTCGACCTCATGGGACGTCAAGATCATCGGCGATTCCGTCGAGAATACCCGAACGACCAACATCTCTGCAGGTGGGGCCTTTATTCTCACCACACAACCCCACACCGAGGGGGACACTCTCGACCTTATCCTGGTTCACCCCAAGACCGCCGAGGGCTTCGACATCAGCTGTCAGATCGTCCGCAACGTTGCGAAACCGAACCGCGGAATTGGCGTGCGTTTCGTCGACATGACCGATGAGAGGAGCAGGGAGCTGCTCGAATTCATTGAGTCCGCCGTGGCGCAGATCGACGACGAGCTCGTCATTCTCGAGCAAGACGACCCGATGCTCGCCTGACGGGCCGCTTCCGCCCGGCGCCGACCGTGAGCCGTTTTGCCCCAACCCTGGGGGGGAAACTTGTTCGCTGGTGGAAGGTCCGCTGAACCATTCATACGAGCCCTCGAAGGCCACCACCTCAGTGCCGTCGGGGTCGCACGGCAAGAGTCTAGGACCACGCTTGTCATTGGCAGCGCGGCGGACTTCTCCTTGGCGGCCCTGCGCACGGGGCACTCCTCAGACCCCATAGAGTCCGAGACCCGCGTGGTCTCCGAGGAGCTCCGAGAGCTCCTGAGGGACTTCGATTCGGTCGACCTCATCCTGCCCTTTGGTCGCATCCCTGCCACGGATTTCCAGGCAGCGGCGGAACGTGCAGGGATGGCACGCCGCAGTCGTCATGGGCTGCTCATCCACCCTGTGTTCGGCCTCTGGTGGTCGCTGCGCCTCATCGTCGAGCTCAACCTCGAGCAGCCCGAACACGACGCGATGCTCGAGGCGCTGAGCCGCTCCCCAATCCTGCAGGTCGCACAGTCGGGCCAAACACCAGCCAGAGCTTGCGACCACTGCGCGACAGTCCACTGCATCGCGGTTTGCCCTGCGATGTCGAACCTCCTCGCCGAGCGGATCGCGAGCGCAAGGACGCGAGGTGGCTCGCTTCGAGCCACCTCAGTGCTAGGAAGCGAGCGAAATTCGATCGACCTCAGGGCGTGCGCACGACACGTGGCCGGAGGCGGCTGTTCCGAGATTTGCCTCGCCCGCGCCGCCTGCCCTGAAGCACCAGACCGCGCCTACCCGCTCGAGGTGCACAAACACCACCATGGCGAGTTTCGCCGAGTGTGTACGGCATACTCCCTCGACACACTCAAAGGTCAGTGAAGAAGAGTCGGCGGTGAGTCTCAGGCCAAGAAGATGTGAAACGACTTGTTCTTCTCCGCGTAGTCTCGATAGGACCCGGAGATGTCGATCACGCCGATGACTTCTGTGCCCCGGCCTGGGCAGATGTTGATGATGACCTTGTTCAGCGCCTCGACGATGAAATACAGCCCCATCCCAGCGCCGCCCCGTTTGACCTCGATTTGGTCTGCCCCCATCGCAAAGCAACGCTGTAAGTACTCGCGGATGGTCTCGACGGCGAGCGAGCCGAAGCGATCGAGCATCGCGATCACCAGCTGGCGTCCGTCGCACGCGTAGGTCAGGCGACAGGTTTCGTGGCTGGCGAGATCGACGGCGTCAGTCCTAGCGACGTGCGCGTACGGGCGAGAGCCGTCCTCCCGCACTGGGGCGTTGTAGATGGCGTTCATGATCAACTCGTCGGCGACGCTCTTCGCAACGGTCACGAGCCGCTTGTTGATGCCTAGGCCCGTGGCGTAGTTAGCCAGCGTCTCGAGCAAAGGGGTCTTGTCACGGCTGCTGCGTACGATGTGCGTGACGGGTTTGACTCCGTAACAGAGATACTTTTCGATGCCAAAGATGTCCCCGTTGATAATCTTCGCGGTGGTGATGATCAGCTCGTCCAGATCGAGTGGGTGATTCTTGGCGATTAGGTTCGTCAAAAAGGGCAGGCGAAAAAGCGAGCCGAGCTCTTCTTTCTGTCTCTTGTCGGCGAGCAGCAGCACCCGCGTGCGACGAGGAGAGTCACCGATGTCGGCGATGGACTCGAGGAACTTGTCGTAGCGCTCGAGGGACCATCCCGTCTCGTTGGGGTCAGGGTCGTAGTCGGCGACGATGAGCTGCGGCCCTTTGATCTTCACGCACCGCTCGGCCTCTTCCGGCGAGGCCGCGAACTCGACGAGACAACCCGTCGCCCCTAGCGCCTTAGCGAGCAATCGCTGATCTTTGCGATCGCCTGCGAGGAGCAAGATGGAGTCGAGAGGGGGAGCGCTGGTCACCATGTGGCCTCCAGATCGGGCACAACGTCATTGAGATCGGGAAGCATGAAGACGTCTCCTGCCTGAATGG
>PFUG01000687.1 GCA_002789955.1 Deltaproteobacteria bacterium CG_4_9_14_3_um_filter_63_12
TCGGGGCGTCAGCTGGAGCGCCCCAGGTTCCACCTGGGGCTGGGGATTGTTCGGCCCCCGAGGGGCCGATGCCGAGGTTTGATCGGAGCTCGCGCGCTACTCGGAACAGAGGTGGCTCGAAGCGAGCCACCTCGCGTCCCTACGCGCGATTCTGCGGAGGTTGGGCGGCTGCGACGATCCTCGGCGGTTGGGTCTTGTGTCGTGTAGGTGCGCAAACGGACCACGAATGCCCTCCCAACACCGCTGACACCGGGAGCAGCAATGGGAGCGCCGGCGGCTCACCGGCACGCACTCGCGAATTGCCACGCGCCAGCGAGCAACATTTGGGGCGTCAGCTGGCGTCGCCGGATCGCCCCAGGTTGCACCTGGGGCTGGGGATTGTTCGGCCCCCGAGGGGCCGATGCCGAGGTTCGGTTCTGCGGAGGCTGGGTGGGGACGCGACGATCCTCGGCGGTTGGGTCGTGTACCGCGTAGGGACCTCGAGGTCGAAAACAAACCGGCCTTCGACGAGCGACGTCGAGCCAGCCCAGCCACATCAAGGGGCCTCGACCGCAAGCACTCGCCGACGCTCGAGAAAGACCCCAGGGAGCTCGATGAAGACCTCAGGGAGCTCGACGAGGACCGGAAGGAGCTCTACGAACACCGCATCGACCTCTACGAAGACCGCCTGGCGGAGCCAGCCGGGCTCGCCTGGGGCTTGGGAACACGGCTGCGAGGTCGGGGTGTCGGTCCGATGCTGCACCTCGTTCGCAACAACCCCGAAATGGCGGTCGAGCCCGGTGACCACGGTGTCGTTGGGGCGGGCCCCCGTGCCTGCCCCTGAGGCTGTGTTCGCTGTCGGCTTGGTTCTGCAGCCAGCGGCGCGGACAGGGGGCGTCCGTTCGGGAAGGTGAGGTTTGGAAAGGGAACGAGTTTGGGTAGAGTGGCGCAACCAGGTCAGCAAAGTCCCCGATGTCCGGTGGTTCTTACACCAACCCGCCCATTGCGGATCTTTGTTGTCCCCGAGCGAGGAACTCGCTTGGCAAAGACCTCAGGACCTGGCTAGATGCTCGCAAAGGATTCGACGCGACGACACCACTTGGGGGCAAAATGGGGATCGACCAGCAGTTTGTCAGGAAGTTCAACCTGTTTGATGAACGCAAGGCGCAATCTTCGAAGAACCGCCCGCCCGCTGCGCACCAAAGCAGGGCACTCTCTGCGCTGCAGACGTGGTACGACAAGAAGGGCGACCCCAATGGCGGTCTCCTCGTGCTGCCCACGGGCGGCGGCAAGACCTACACCGCCCTTCGCTTCCTCGCTGCGGGCCCGCTCTCGGACGGCTGTCGGGTGATCTGGCTGGCCCATACACACCATCTGCTCGAGCAAGCTTATGGCGCCTTGAAAGACTCGGTGTTCCGGATCACGGAACCCAGAGACACCCTCAACGCACGCGTCGTCTCTGGAACCGTAGGCCACTTTAGGGTGTACGACGTCAGACCTGACGACGATGTGTTGTTCATTACCCTGTAGACCCTCTACAAGGCGTTGACCTCAGAGCCGCGCCAACCACACATCGACGCGTTCATCAAAGGCGCCAACGACAAACTCTTTGTGGTCTTCGACGAAGCCCATCACGCGCCTGCAGCGAGCTACCGAAAGCTCGTCACGATGCTGCGCGACCGAAGCAAGAAGATGGGGCTCATTGGGCTCACTGCGACCCCGACGTACACCGAAGAAGCCCGGCGAGGCTGGCTCAAGGAGCTGTTTCCCCAGGAGATCCTCTACCAAGTCTCGGCCAGCGACCTGATGAAGGACAACGTCCTCGCGAAACCTGTGTTCAAGCAGATAAAGACCGAGCTCGCCGCCGATTTCCCTGAGCATTTGTATTCTCGCTGGGTCCAAAGCAACCAAGACCTCCCTGAAAACGTCATCACGCAGCTCGCCGAACGCCGGGAACGCAACGCGTTCATCGCCCAGACCTACTTCGAGAACAAAGAGGAATTCGGAAAGACGCTGATCTTCGCGGATCGCTGGTTTCAGTGCGAAGCCATCGCAGAGATGCTGGTCAAACGGGGAGTCAAGGCCGAGGCGGTCTACCATCGAGTCGGCGGAACGAGCGGCGACGCGGCGACCCGAGAGAAGGTGACCTCGACTCACAATGCTGACGCTCTCAAGAAGTTCAGGGACGGCGACCTCGAGGTCCTTGTCAACATCCGAATGCTGACCGAAGGGACCGACGTTCCGAGCGCGAAAACAGTGTTCATCACGCGCCAGACCACCAGTCAGATCCTGGTCACGCAGATGGTTGGGCGCGCGCTGCGGGGGCCAAAGTTCGGCGGCACCAAGGAGGCGAACATCGTCAGCTTCGTCGACCAATGGAAACACCTCATCAACTTCGCGGAGTGGGGCGAGATCGACGGGCGTAAGGATGACGATCAAGTCGGTGGCGTCGGCTACGCTGCTCATTTGATATCAATCGATCTGGTCCGCCTCCTCGTGAGCCAAATGAACAAGGGCATTATTGTCGCCACGGGGCCGTTCTCCACGCTCCTTCCCGTAGGATGGTACGTCGTCAAGGCGGCGGTCAGCATCGAAGGAAGTGAGGACCTCGAACCCAAAGCCAGCGGCGTCTTGGTCTATGACAACGACAAGGACGCGTTCGAGAGCTTCATTAAATATCTCGAAGAACATCCCTTCGACGAACACTTGCTCGCCTTTGAAGACCCCAGCTTCCAGGCCGATGAGGCGAGAGAGTCGGCTCGACCTTGGGTGGAGAAGTTCTTCGACCACGAGGCCGAACGCATCGGCGATGACTTGCTCAACAACATCGTCACGATCGATCGCCACATGGCACAGTCAGGGGTCGCGCCAAAGTTCTCCCTGTTCGAGGAGCGGGACCGACACGATCTAGATGCGATTGCAGGTCAGGGGTTGAATGAAAAGTGGGATCGCAGAAAAGAAGATGAGATCCTGAGGCTTGAATACAATCGCAACGATCGATTTTGGGGCACGCTCTACGTCCGCTTCAGCGACTTCAAGCACCAGTATAATCTCCTGAGCGAACGGCTGCTGACGGTGGAAAATGGCGGCAGCGGAAATCGAGGTGCTGGTAATGTCGATCCGCCCCCAGATCGCCCAGAGTTCGAGGTCACCGATGACGTTCGCCGGCAGGTGAAAGAGCGAGATCGCGGTGTCTGCCTCGCCTGTGGCGTCTCGAGATTGCTGCAGGTCGACCATGTCATTTCACGATACATGGGGGGCACCAACGTCCTCGACAATCTCCAGACACTCTGTCGCACCTGCAACCTGGCGAAAGGCACCGTCACCCTCAACTTCCGTGATCTACAGACCGACCTCACCTCAGCGCCAAGCGAGCTGCGTGTGCTCAGGTTCCCAGAGCCCGCCGTTAGGGGGGAGACGGAGCCTTGGGAGCAGTTTCTGCGACGAACCTTCAACTGGTTTTATCGTTGCGGCGCGGTCCACAGCGTAAACATCGGCAAACGCGGTGATGGGTTCTACCACTGGAAGGTCGAGCTGTACGTCAGGAACCCGCCCACATGGCTGAAGCCCCATCTCGGTGAGTTGCTGAAGCAGATCCGCCAGTCGCGGGCCGAGATGAGGAAGATTGGACCGGATTCGCTTACGGTGAGTTGTCCGGGCGAGGATGAGGTCACTGTCAGTATTGTCGACCAGCAAACACCTCGGAGCCCCGCGCCCGAGGGTGTCACAGCGGCTCAGCCTGCAGAAGTGCTCAGTGCCGAAGTGGAAGACAAGTGGCGCGACCGCTGAGCGTCGAACTTGCGAAGGAGACTTGGAGACGTCGAATCCTCCATTAGTCCACAACAACACCCAGCTTCTCGGATGCCGCTGTTGGCTAACCAGTCTGTCGGTACCGTATGACGCATGTTTGGGCTCCTCGGGTCTTAGCGGTCTTTCGGGGCTAGCTGTAGTGAGTCGCAACAGGTCCCTAAAGCGTCAGGCTCTTTCTGCAAGCGAGGCTGAACCAATGCTTCCTGGAGAGCACTGAGGCCTACTTAGCCCAAGGGCCGTGCCCGCATCAACAAAGGGGCACACTTTCGTCATGTCGAGGGTAAATCCGGTGGCTCTACCTTCCATCTCGGCCACTCATGACATCCGTAAAGGTTTACTACGGAGGACGCGAGTGCGTTGTATCCACAAGCGTCACCCCGGCTCCTTGTACCCGGGCGCTTCTACGTCAGCACGCAGAGACAGGGTCCCCCTGACTGGCTTCGAAATGTTGTCGGCTATCACCATGTAGGTAATGACAGCGTCGGCTTCCAAAGTCCCAGTCAGGTACAGGAGACATTCTCCACCGTTGGCACGGTACATACCGCCATGCTTCACTTTGCTTAGCCAGAATTCTGCTCTCGACAAGTCTTCTTGGACATCAATGAGCTCTGCCCTAGCCTCTGCCGAGAGCGTAAAATGCGAGTAGTCACGACCTAGCAACGACTTGTTCCAAGCTTTCATCATCTGAGCCTGCACAGCATATCCTTCCTTCTCGTGTAAGCGTTTACGCGCAGCGATGATCTTCAGCGTCTCGCCTGGCCACTTGGGCGGCCCATTAACCTCCTCAAGTTCCTCGAACCGATCCCTCGTGAGCACCCCCACCGAGTCAGGGAAGGTCAGCCAAACATGAATATCAATGGCTGGAACTTCTCCATCGTTCATGACAGCGAATCCGACTGCTCTTGCGGAAACAACGGCGTGCTGGGCCAGGTGGTAACTGGTCGCTCTCTTCTCAAACTCGGCCCAGAGGTCGCGGTACTTTTCGCAGACCCGATGAACGGTCTCAGAGCCCACCTCGGCCTCGAATTGTAGCAAGAGCCTTGCTTCCTCGTCGGGATGAAGCTCAACAACCGCCGGGCCTTTGGGCAACGGTTGAAGGGCGATCTCCGTATTTAGTCCATCTTCGTTGCTCCACAAGACTGTCAGCTTTGGCTCCTTCGGCGCTAGGGTTGCTGTTGTGGTCCGAAGGTACTCAATAATCTCGCCCTGCTGCTGGACAATATCGCGAAGCACTGCCTCAGTCCCCGATGTGAAATAGCGGTCCTCAAGGTGTTTGTACTTCGCCAGAAGGCCGCTAAGAATCGCCTCACCCCACAACTTGATCTCGACGCCAACCTTATCGCCCGCGTCACCTCCGGCAACCGCGCCACCTCCAACCGCTCCGGCTCCTCCACCGGAAACAACACCTGCCCGCGCCGCTTACTCCGAATGCAGACGTCGATCATAAAGTCCATCACCCCCTGCTGCGCGATGGTGGGCACCGTGATGGCGCCGCCTTTCAGACAGTCGTCGTAACTAAACTCGACCCACTCCGACAACGCCATCCGCTACTTCAGGTCCTTGGCCCACTCCGACGTCACGATGCCCTCATCGACCGCCACCGGCGTCGCCGCCGCGTCCCAAACATCTTCGAGGCTCGCGTGCGCCGTCGACTTCATGGTCTGGCCCGCAGGCTTCCCCGCGCCTCGCCGCCGGCTGGGCTGCGAGCCCCCCGTGTCCGAGGGCGGGTCGTCGCGTAGGTCGCAGTACATCGGCACATGGGCGTCGACCACGTAGTGGCTCAACAACATCATCTGGTAGACGAGCTGCCGGCGGGTGAACTGGTCGTTGTACTCGCGCAGCGCCGCCATCGAGATGATTCCTGGGCGATGTGATCCACCCGGAAGGGCAGCCCGCCCCCGAACTTCCGGGTCGTGACCCCATCCCTCTCGAAGCTCGCCTTCTCAAACAGCCCGTGACCAGGGAACTCCTCGTCGGTGAAGAGCTTGAAGATGTGAAACGGGTTGTTGTCGTGCAGGACGTCGTCGGGCGCCCAGGTCGCCTCGTGGATTTGGTCCTCGTAGTAGTCCAGCGCGCGATAGAGCTCCGTGGCGCGGTCGCGGGCCTTGCTCTTGGCCGTGCCCTTCAGCGGTGCCCCACACTCGGGGTCGTCGTGCAGTCGACGCTCTGCTTCAGCAGCCGGATGGCTTTGGCGGCAATATTAATGTGGGTGTTGTGTTTCACCGAGCCCCCATAGACCCAAGCGCACCAAGCCCATTCGAGCGGCGCGTTGCTGGCGATGATTTTGAGCTGGCGCTCGAGAAAGACCCCAGGGAGCTCGATGAAGACCTCAGGGAGCTCGACGAGGACCGGAAGGAGCTCTACGAACACCCCGTCGACCTCTACGAACACCGCATCGACCTCTACGAACACCGCAGCGACCTCGATGACCACTCCAGGGAGCTCTGCCGGAGGAGCCCAGGCTTCGAACGAAGGAGGTGGGTCGACAAAGTGAGGAGGTGCGGGAGGTTTCGGTCATCTTGGGAGGGCGAGCGGGGCAGGTGGACCGTCTGTAAAACGCCAACCTGCCCCCTTTGAGGCCCCACCTCACCTCGTCGTGCTCCCCGGACCTCTTCGTCGAGCGCCCGGACCCTTCGTCGAGTCTCTCAGACCCTTCGTCGAACGTCCCAGATCCATCGTCGAGGTCTCTGCGTCCTTCGTCGAGCGTCCCGGGCCGTTCAATTGCTGTCTTGCTCGTTCTCGGCCTCCACTCGCTCGAAGACTCGCGAGCGAGCACGCCTCCACTCGCAATTCTTTTGCTGGCCGTTGACCGCCAGACAGCGAAATCGACGTGGTTTGGCCGCAGAGAGAGGTCACTTTCCTTTGGGAGGAGCGTGAATTAGACCTCCCTCGTCGGCGAAGCTCGTCGCTCAGACCTCCTCGAGCTCAGCCTCGGCCTCGGGGTCATCTTGCGGGGCGAGTTCGACCTCGCCAGCGCCCTGGACCCGTGGGTGGAAAGCCGACGGATGCTGCCCTTCGATGGCTCTGAGCGAGGCGACGAGAGTTTGAGGGGCGTCGTCGACATCGACGTTGATGAAGGAGATGGCGCGATTGAAGAGCGCAGCGCCGTCCGTAACGGTGAACGTGAGTCGGTCGCGGGCCAGTTTGTCCTCGACGCTCTCCTGCGACTGCGCGCTGTAGGCTTTGTCGAGGGCGTCGAGCACGACCACGCCTTCCTGGGCATAGCCTGAGAGCCTGGCCCAACCGTTCATGGAGGGGTCCAGCTTAGCGATGCCCTTGAGCTGCGAACCCAAAGCGCCCCGCAAGCGAACCTGGCTCCTTCTGTCATTGCCGCGGCCGCACTCGGTGGCCTTGCGCACCTGGCTCGCCTGCTCGAGATCACCAGCCTGAGCGAACTCCTTGGAGAGAACAACCCCGAACCGACTGATCTTTCCAATGAGGGCCGAGGCGTCGTTCATCTTTTCTTGCTGAAACGCCGTGGCTTCGACGGCCTCGAGGTGCTCGCGGGTCGATTCGGCACTTCGGTCTTGCAGCTCCTTGCCGCTGGCTTCGAGCGCGTTCGCAAACGTGAGACCACTGGGATGTTCCGCGGTAATCCAGTCGAGGTGCTGCCGAATGACTGGATTTGCATCGATGAGGTAGGCCATGAGCTCGTCGATCGATGCGGAGAGACGAATGAGACGAAGCGGCATCATGGGTGCGCCCTTTATGCTTCGGGGCTCGCCCGAGACAGGAACCAGAACCTGCCCGACCGAGCCGCGCTGTGTTTTCATTGGACGCAATGTGCCAGATGGCACGGCACGGAGCAAGTGTGCGGCAACAGTCTTATTTCGCCGAGCAATAACGACGTCGGTCGATGAGGCCACGTTGTGAGGATGGGCCTCGGCCAGAGACGTTTTTGGGGGCGCGAATGCTCTTCAGTCGGCCCCGAAGCGAGTCAGATGACGTGCGCTCGCGATTGATGAGGCACAGGCCCACTTGCCGGTCTTGCCCGCCACTGGGCAAGAGTCCCGTCTTGCCCAGCCGCGGGCAAGAAGCTGTTGCCGGGCAACGCAAATGCCTTTGCCACGCACGCCGAAACGCTTAGAACCCAATCATCACCAACCAATTGGAGGGAGGTCCCATGCAAGTCGATGACACTCTAGGCACGATCCTTCGTCGGCACCGCGACGCCAAAGGCGACAAGGGAGCCGCCCTCGCCGAGGAGTGGCGGGTTCGCTACTTCAAAGGCGGCGGGTGTGATTACAGCTCCTCAACTGTCCCTCCGAGGTTGAGCGGGCTCTTCAGCGATGCAGTGAAGTCGGTTCGTTTCTTTTTCACCGATACCTTGGCGTCCACACTCTTGTTCGACCTGCTCGAGGTTCCAGAGAATGGAAGGGAGGAATTGAGGATGATGGCTGAAGCAATCCTTGCTGGGGAAGGTCAACGGCCTGCGCGGCTCGTGATCGAAATCAGTGCATGGGAAGGTGATTCGAACTTCCATGACCAAATGTTCTTGGCGATCGAACAGAAGTTGGTCCAGGAGCATCAGCTCCGTCCCACGGTCCTCATCCTGAGTGACCAGCAATACCGGCGACTCCCACGGACTTTCGATGATCTGGGAGATGACTTTCGAGTCGAACGCTTGCAGGGACGAGAAGTCAGTGACGTGTTGGCGAAGGTGATGACCGACCGTACCGTGTTGGCCTCACCTTCCATCGGCGCGGTGCCTTTCCACCGCTGGTTGGCCCTGCACTTCGACGGCAATGTCTTGATGACGGAACCCACTGACGGCGTCGCAGCCCTCGTGGCTGGCACAGCGCTGCCGCAGTTGCCCGAAGTGCCAGAGGGTCACAAGCTCATCGACCTGACTCCCGGGCTCTTGGCGGACGGCACGCCATTTACGGGCGACGCCTGTCAACAGCACCGACTCATGCTCGAGCTCACCTCTGGAGACTCGGCCGCAACACTCGAGAATTCGCCCTCTCAACGGCTGTTGTGGGCACAGAGCTTTGGGACCGAGGCCGTCTCGAGCCTCGAGGAACGGATTGAGGTCGACATCAACAGGGCGGCGGCCGACCTTGGAATTGCGGTTGAGACCCAGGACGAAAAGGGCCTTGAGGCTGAGCTGGCCAAAGCCGGCCTCCGTCCGGTATCGAACCTCGCGATGCGTGTCGGAAACACGATCCATGTCATCAACCCGACCGGTCCCGTGCCGACTAGTCCGAGAATTGACGTTCACGTCATCGCGACCCAGCCCCCTGCGCTCACTCGAATCCTCGAACACGTGGAACACTGGACCGAAGACGATTATCTCGACGACCGCGGTCTGGATGGCGTGATTCAAGACCTCGATCCCGAGGGTCTGGAGCGCGACGCGTTCCTCCACGCTCGCGCATGGCTGCTTTTCTCTGAGGCCTTGGCCCCAAAACCCATCGTCGGCGAACCCTGTTGGCAGGAGGCCCTCGCCGCGATCCTCGGCGAAGAAGTGCCGCAAGCATCCTTGCGATGCCGTCTTCGCCCTGCGGTTGAAAGGTCCACCTTCCTAATGGACAAGTCTGAGTTCGACCAAGAAACAGCCAAGGACAACCTTCTTCACTGTTTCCCCCGACAGGGTGAGCCTGTCCTCAACCGTGTTCAGGCACTCTGCACAGTGATAAACAAAGAACTTCACAGCAGCTATGACCGCAACTGGCCAAACTGCCTTAGCGCCAAGAATCCGACGGAGGCAACCCTGCCGGACGCATGGTTGAACGCTTTCGAGCGGTCACGCACGGCGAACCTGAGCAACCGCACCTACAGCGAGTTGTTCTGGTCAGAATCTCGCTTGACGATTCCTGCGGAGGACTGGTTGATGGCCGACCAGCAACTCGCTCTGTTGTGGTTGGCCCTGCGCGCCAACCTCAGCGCCCAAGCCGTGCGGGAGCATTCTGGAACGGTCCTACTCCCCATCGCGGATGGGGTGGCGGTCAGGCTCCTCGTTCGACATCACGGAGAGATCGATGGCGCAGTGCAAGGAAGTCTGTTGTGGCACGTGCCTAACAGGCACTCCGAGTACGCAGACGATCACTTCATGAAGACCCTGCCCATTGCGTTTGGGACCAGCAGAGGTTCGCAGGTCGGCTGTCGCCTTCCCCTTGGGATAACCCTGAAGGGCAAGGGCTACGCGGTCGACGTGACCTTCCTCGCCTCACCGCTCATCTCCCGGTTTCACCACGCTCCGATGGTAGAGATGGCACGTCACGCGGTCTCCCTTGAACATCGGAGGCGGCTCGCCGACGACGACGACTAATGCCGCAACGGGACTGAGGCCTCCGCAGAGACACCTTTGGGTGTCTCTGCTCCCCACAAACCGAGGTCCAGCCCGCCACCTGAAGACCCATGGCTCGGACGCCCAACATCCGGCCACGAGCCAGCCGCTTCCCTAGAAATCCGAAGTCTGCCTATGATGCGCCGGTGGCGCGCTTCGAAACGAAGCGCCCACGGGGATTCCAGCACGACCCCTGGGCCAGCAACAGAACCGACAGAGCGCACATGAACAACTTCTCGGAAAAAATCTCCTTCATCTGGTCCGTCGCGGACCTGCTCCGCGGCGACTACAAGCCCTCCGAGTATGGCCGGGCCATTCTGCCATTTCTCGTCTTGCGCCGCCTCGATCAGGTGCTGCTGCCGACTCGCCAGGCGGTGCTCGACGCCGCCACCAAGTTCCCCGCCGACACGACCCCCGAGGCGCTGCGCGAGCGCATGCTGCTCAAGGCGGCAGGCGAGTCGTTCTACAACACGTCGAAGCTCGACTTCGCGGCCATGCTCGACGACCCCAACAACGCCGCCGCCAACCTCTCCGGCTACGTCAACGCCTTCAGCAAGAACGTCCGCGACATCATGGAAAAGTTTCGCTTCGAGGAGCAGCTCGCGCGCCTCGACGCCTCGAACATCCTCTTCCTGGTGCTGCGAAAATTCATCGCGGTCGACCTCGACCCCTACCAGCGCAACCCCGACGGCTCGCCCCTCATGGGCGACGACGGCAAGCCGGTCTCCAACGTCAGCAACATGGAGATGGGGACGATCTTCGAGGAGCTGATTCGAAAATTTTCGGAGCAGTCCAACGAGACCGCCGGAGAGCACTTCACGCCCCGAGAGGTGATCAAGTTCATGGTGACCTTGCTCTTCGCCGAGGACGACGAGGTGCTGCACAGGCCGGGCATCGTCCGCACCATGTTCGATCCGGCGTGTGGCACGGGCGGGATGCTCTCCGTCGCCGAGGAGTATCTCTCGAAGCTCAACCCCCAGGCCCGGCTCCAGGTCTATGGACAGGAGCTCAACGGCGAGTCGTACGCCATCTGCAAGGCCGACATGCTGATCAAGGGGCAGCAGGCCGACAACATCAAGTTTGGCAACTCCTTCACCGAAGATGGGCTGCCCGAGCTGAAGGCCGACTACCTTATCTCCAATCCGCCCTTCGGCGTCGACTGGTCGAAGGCCGAAAAGGTCGTGCGTGCAGAGTACGAGCAGCTCGGCCACGCCGGACGCTTTGGACCAGGACTCCCGCGCAAGAACGACGGGTCGCTGCTCTTCCTGCTGCACATGCTCAGCAAAATGAAGCCGAAAGACCAAGGCGGCAGCCGCCTGGCCATCGTCTTCAACGGCTCGCCGCTCTTCACCGGCGCGGCGGACTCCGGGGAGTCGAACATTCGCCAGTGGATTATCGAGAACGACTGGCTCGAGGCCATCGTCGCGCTGCCCGATCAGATGTTCTACAACACCGGCATCTCCACCTACATCTGGCTGGTCAGCAATCGGAAGGCCCCGTATCGCAAGGGCAAGGTCCAGCTCATCAACGGCGTGAGTTTTTTCCAAAAGATGCGCAAGAGCCTGGGCGACAAGCGCAAGGAGCTGAGCGACGAGCACATCCGAGAGCTGGCGACGCTGTACGCGAACTTCCAGGTCGGCCCCAACGTGAAGGTTTTTGACAACGCCGACTTCGGCTTCCACCGCATCACCGTCGAGCGCCCCCTGCAGCTCAACTTCCAAGCCTCCGACGAGCGCATCGCTCGCCTCGAGGACGAAAAGACTTGGGCTGGCCTCCGAACGACCAAGAAGAAAGGCG
>PFUG01000567.1 GCA_002789955.1 Deltaproteobacteria bacterium CG_4_9_14_3_um_filter_63_12
CCCGACCCAACGACGAGGAACCGCGCGGGCTCGCCCGAACCCACGACGAGGAACCGCGCGGGCTCTCCCGACCCAACGACGAGGAACCGCGCGGTGCCGCCCGAACCCACGTCGTGTAGGGGCGGCCGGCGGCCGCCCTGGATTGCTTCAGACCTCCCCCAAGACTCCCCCGAAGCCCATCAATTCCGACAGGCCAATCACCACGGTCCTCGACACTGGATCGGCCTCTGGGCATACTGGCCGCTGATTCGTGAACGAGCAGGGAGGGAGCTGTGCGATCGAGCGCTTGGACGAGAGTATTGGCCACGTTGGCGGGGCTGGTGTTGGTGTTGTGGAGTGCGGGCTGTGGGGACGCCACGTCGGGTGGCGGCGAGCCGCGCAAGGATGTTGTCGAGGACACGGGCAGCACAGATGGCGGCGGCGATCTGCAGGTGGACACCACGCTTCTTGAGGACACCACTCCCGAAGAGGTCACGCCCGACGTGCCCGCCGAGCTCCCCGAATGCCTCAACGGGGCGGCGCGCTGCAACGGGGCTTGTTGCGCCTCGGACGAGCGCTGCGAGGCCAACGCCTGCGTGAAGGCCTGCGCCGACGGCCGCGGAGTGTGCGGCGAGATCTGTTGCCCCAACACCTACGAGTGTGTGCTCGACGTCTGCGCGCCCGCCTGTGCCACTGGGCCTCGATGCGGTGTGCAGCAGGACTGCTGCGCCGCCGATGAGCTTTGCGGCGCCAGCGGACAGTGCGAGTTGGCTTGTCCGACCCAGTTCTTCTGCGGTCCTCAGAACGAGTGCTGCACCACCGACCAGATTTGCTTCCTCGACGGCTGCACGACCCCCGGACTGGCCTGCATCAACAACGAGGAGTGCAACGAAGGGGACTACTGCGAGCAGACCATCGGCAAGTGCCTGTCCCGCTCGGCGCTGCCGGTCTGCGAATACATCCCCACCAGCGACTTCAACCCTGGCGTCGAGTGGAGTTGGGAGGGCAGCACGGTGATGCCAGCCTACGACATGGTCATGGCCGCGCCCATCGTCATCAACATGACCGACGACAACGGTGACGGGCTCATCGACTCTCGCGACATTCCCGACGTGCTGTTCCCCACCTACACCGCTGGCGCCTACTCAAGCGACGGCTACGTCCGCGTACTCAGCGGCGACAATGGGGCCGAGCTCAACACCTTCACTTCGGCGCCCGTCCACGGCTCCACTTCGCTGGCCGCAGGCGACATCGACAACGACGGGCGCCCCGAGGTCATCGCCATCGGCACCGCCAACACCCTCATCATTTTCGAAGACGACGGCACGGTGAAGCACCAGATCGCGGGGCTCACCGCGACCGCCGCCCAGCTCTACGGCGGCGCCGCCATCGCCGACCTCGACAGCAACGGCTGGCCCGAGGTGGTCTTCGGGCTGCAGGCGTTCGACCCCGTCGCTGGCGTCAAACTCTGGGACCGCACCAACGACTCGGGCTGCAACCCCGCCGCAAACACCGGCTACGCGCCCTATTCCGTGCTCATGGACATGGACATGGATCCGCAAGGGCGTCTCGAGGTGGTCACCAGCAACTGCGTGCTCGACGGCTTCGGCAACGTTCTCTGGCAAGGGACAGCGCCCGATGGCTTCATCGCCGTCGGCAACCTCGACGCCGATCCCAACCCCGAGATCGCCAACGTCTCCAACGGCACCGTGTCCGTCTGGGAGCACGATCTGAGCACCATGAAGTGGTCGGTGCCCATCCCCTTCGGCGGCCGCGGCGGCCCTCCCACCATCGCCAACTTCGACGACGAGCCTGGCGCCGAGATCGCCGTCGCGGGCGGTGGCGCCTACCTCATCGTCAAGAACGTCATCGATCCCAACGACGGCGGCGAGTCCGGGGTGATCATCTGGGAGAGCGTCACCCAAGACCTGAGCTCACAAATGACCGGCTCCTCGGTCTTCGACTTCGAAGGCGACGGGGTCGCCGAGGCCGTCTACAACGACGAGTGCTTCCTGCACATCTACGATACTCGCTTCGCCGGCGACGACCCGCAGTGCCTCAAGTATCTCGTCCCCAGCACCTCCCACACCCTCTTCGAGTACCCCCTCATCGTCGACGTCGACAACGACGGCAACGCCGAGATCGTGGCCATGCGCAACAACGGCGGCGGCCGCGCTGCGGTCTGCGAGGCCACCTGGAACATCCCCACGGCGCCGGCGTTCAAACAAGGCAAGTTCGACACCGCCATCGGCTCCAAGAACGGCATCCAAGTCATCGGCGATCTCAACGACAACTGGGTTCCCACTCGCCGGGTCTGGAACGAACACACCTACCACATCACCAACGTCACCGAGCACGGCACCATCCCGCAATTCGAAGAGCCGAATCGCGTGCGCTTCAACAACTTCCGCCAGAACTCACAGGGCGAGGGCCTCTTCAACGCCCCCGATCTGGTCGCCGCTGAGGTCACCTTCGACGTCGGCGCCTGCCCCGCCACGCTCACCATCTCGGTCACCGTCCGCAACGACGGCGCGCTCGGCGTCGGACCCGGGCTGCCGGTCTCCTTCTACCTCGTCGACGCCACTGGTACACAGACGCTGCTCGGCACCTCGAACACCACCGGCGCGCTGCTCCCCGGCAGCGAGGAGGTCGTCTCCTTCGCGTGGAGCGTCCCCATCAACCTGCAAGGCCAGACCTTCGAGATCGTCGTCGTCGTCGACGACGACGGGACAGGGGCCGGCACGAACAACGAGTGCAACGAGGCCAACAACTCCTCGCCGACCGGCGTCACCATCGAGTGTGCGGATATTACTTGAGTCTTCCGTCTGTTCCGAGTAGCGCGCGAAATCCCAATTGGTCCCGACCGCCCGATCTCTGCGATGGGGTCGGCCTGAGCGGGTGTAGCGGCGGGCCCTGCGCCCGCCGGGTTGGTCTATCACGTCCGACCGCTCGATCTCTGCGATGGGGCTGGCCTGAGCGGGTGTAGCGGCGGGCCCTGCACCCGCCGGGTTGGTCTATCACGTCCGACCGCCCGATCTCTGCGATGGGGTCGGCCTGAGCGGGTGCAGCGGCGGGCCCTGCGCCCGCCGGGCTGGTCTATCACGTCCGACCGCTCGATCTCTGCGATGGGACCGGCCTGCTCGGGTGTAGCGGCGGGACCTGCGCCCGCCGGGTTGGTCTATTCGACCTCGCGCTCTCTGCGATGGGGCCGGGCTGATCGAGGGTCGGCGTCCCGTAGAACGCTCGTGTCGCCGCTCTTGAGCCTGCTGCGTGGCGACGCACTATCGCGCGCCTTGTCGCAAGAAACTTTCGTCACAAACCGAACGGCCTCCCTCTACCTCCTCAAACCCGCCCCAACAGGAGGAGCACGATGCCGTTCAACCCAAAAACCAGTTTCGCCGCCGCAGCCCTGATTAGCCTCGCCTTCGCCGTCCCAGCGAGCGCGCAACAGCCCGAAAAGAAACGCGAAGTGGAGTTCGACTTCGCAGACTTCTCCATCGGGGGGGAGCTCTCGGTCACCCCTGGCGGCGCGCAGGACATCGAGCACTACCGCAGCCTCGCCCTCGCCGGGGAGATCCCTTACTCCGAGAGCCTCAGCGCCGAGGGGCTCTTCAGCCAGCACGACCTGCCGCTGTCGAGTCCACTGCAGTGTGAACGCCTGCTGTGCTCGGGCGGAGAGGTGATGGAGGCCGCTCTCATCGGGCAGAGCGAGACTCGGTACTTCGCGCAGATAGGCTTTGGCACGAACCTCGACGCCGAGACGTTCCAGCGCGAGCCGCTCAACATCGTCGCCGTCGTCGACAAGTCGGGCTCCATGTATGGCCGACCGCTGACCTTGGTCAAGGAGAGCCTCGTCGCCCTCGTGGAGCAGCTCGACGAGGACGACCAACTCACCATCGTCCTCTACGGAGCCGAGACCTACGAGCACTTCGAGACCACGCGTCTGGACCGACGGGGCCGCGGGAAAGCGCTCGACGCCATCGAGGACATCGAGAGCGCCGGCTCCACGGCCATGGAGGCCGGTCTGCGCCTCGGTTTCGACCTCGCCCTCGAGACCTCTGAGAAGTTCGATGGCAACACCCGCGTGATGCTCTTCACCGACGAGCAGCCCAACGTCGGCGCCACCGACGCACAGAGCTTCATGGGCATGGCCGCAGCCGCGTCGCAGCGCGGCGTGGGCCTGACGACGCTCGGCGTCGGGGTGCAATTTGGCGCCGAGCTGGCCACCAAGGTCAGCTCGGTTCGCGGCGGCAATCTCTTCTTTTTCCCCGACGGCGAGCGCATGAAGGAGGTCTTCGAGAACGAGTTGGACACCATGGTCACGCAGCTCGCCACGGAGGTCGTGCTGACGGTGCGCCCGCGCAGCGGACTCAAAGTCCAGGACTTCTACGGAGTGCCAGGCGACAAGCTGCAATGGGGACAGGATGGATCGGTCTCCATCGAGGTGGCGACCCTCTTCGTCAGCCGCCGCAAGGGCGCGATCTTCTTCACCCTCGCCGAAACCGGTCTGCGCGGTGAAGACTCCCATTGGGTCGGGGCGCGCTCCGCCAGCGCCAGCATCGCAGAGATCGGCCTGCGCTACACTTTGGCCTCCGGCGAACGGCCCAACGACGAAGTCGAGGTGCGCCAGGTCGACTCAGTGCCTTGGGACGGTGGGCTGTATCGGGGATGGATGTTGGTCAACCAGTTCAGCGCCATGCGGGCGGCCTCCGCGGCCTACCACGAGCGCAGCAGCGCCCAAGAGGCGTACGGCCTCATCGAACCCATGGCGGCGCTCTATCGGCAGAACGACGACGCTGCACTGCGCGAAGAGGCCGAGCTGGTCTACAAGCTCGAGTCGACGTTGACGTCTCTGATGACTCGACCGCTCGACACGCAAAGTTCCCTCGACCCCGCGACAGCTTTGCCTTTGCGCTATGGAGAGGTGGTTCTCGTCGAGTGAGTCACCACAGCCCGCCCGAATCGGATGCCGAAAATACTTCGACGGCCATGTTCGGAAAGTCCGTAATGAGGCCGTCGCAGTCCATCGCCGCCATGCTCTTCATGAAATTCGTGTCGTTCAAGGTCCACGGAATCACCAGCATGGAGCGGCCGTGGGCCTCGGTGACCAAGGTGGTGCGGACGAACGAGAAATAGGGGCTGTAGACTCTGGGCTGAAAGCGGAGTCGGGCGAGGTTCTTGGGGAACGTGAGGTTGTTCTGGACCAGCAGGCCGTACTCGAGCTCTGGGTTGCGGTCGTGTGCAGCGTTGAGGAAATTCCCGTCGAACGACTGGACTCCCGCGCGCTGGGCGAGGTCCAAGGCGTCAACGGCCTCGAGAACGTGGTCGGCGAGCACCTCGACCGTGGGTTGAAAGACCCCCACCCACTCGGGTTCGGACTTGACCTCGAGGTTGTAGCGCATCGGGCGTCGTCGCGTGGCGGAGCAGGCTTCGTCGACGGCAGCCACGACCTGGGCCAACGAGGGTTTGTGCGCCGCTGCGGTGGCCTGAGTGCCGAAATGCGGATGGCGGCGCACCCCGCAGTCGTAGCGCTGCAGCTGCTCGAGTGACATCTCGTAGAGGTTGTGGGACTTCTCCTCGGCCTCCGAGATGGGCGCCCCATCCGGAGTGCTGCAGTACATGTGGGAGAACCATGGCTCGTGGCTGACGACGAGGTGCCCGTCTCTAGACAGGACCAGGTCGAGCTCGATGGTGTCGGCTCCGACCCGCACGGCCTCGAGAAAGGCGGGCAAAGTGTTCTCGGGGAAGAGTCCCCTGGCGCCGCGGTGCCCCTGGATGTCGAAAATGCGTCTAGGAACGTTCAATGGCTTGAAAACCCTCTGCACCTTGAGTAACGAACTTTTGCACTTTCGACTCCTCCAATACCCCAGCCGTTCGCCAAAGCAAAGCAAAAGGTGGGGTTTTAGAGACCGTCGGCGTTGGGTCTTCCACCTCGGCCTTGTAGCATGCCAGCGGTCCCCTATAATGGGCGCGCTGCCTATGCCGGAGGTGAAGGTGTCCCAGGCCCCCAAGAATGCACGCAGATTCTGCGTTCTCCTCGCTCTTGTCGCCTTTTTCGTTGGGTGCGCCGAGGGCTCTATCTCGCCGAAAGACGATGCCGATCATGCCGACGGCTCCGACACCCTCATTGCTGACCTCCGAGACGACTGCCCAGCGGGCTCCTGCCCCATCGGTGAGCAGCAGTGCATCGGCCCAGCGGGATACGCCCTCTGCGTCAACGACGGCACTGGCTGCGGAGTCTTCGAGCCCCCCACCGATTGTGACGCAGGGGAGGGATGCTCCGAGGGAAGTTGCCGGCCAGTGGGCTCCTGCGTCGACCCCGACAACGACAGCTACGGGACGGGCTGCGCGGCGGGCGACGACTGCGACGAGACCAAGCCAACCGTGAACCCAGGCGCCGCCGAGGTTTGCGACGGTATTGACAACAACTGTATCGGCGGCGTCGACGAGGGCTGCCCCGACCCCTGCGCCGGCGCGCCGTGCGTCGTCGGAATGCGACAATGCGACCCCCAGGAACGCGTCCAAGAGTGTGTCGCCGACGCCAATGGCTGCGGAACTTGGGGCGCCGCAGTCGCCTGCCCCACCAACACCTGCTCCATGGGGGCCTGCGTCGGCTGCCAGGACGCCGACAGCGATGGGCGCGGCGTCAACTGCCCCCTTGGCAACGACTGCGATGACACCAACTCAAAGCGCTTCGAAGGCAACACCGAGTCGTGCGACGGCATCGACAACAACTGCAACACCACCATCGACGAGGACTTTCCCACCAAAGGAAGCAGCTGTACGGCCGGCGTCGGCGCCTGCCAGGCCAGCGGGACGCTGCGCTGCAACAGCGCTGGGACCGACGTCGCTTGCGACGCGGTGGCCACCACTGGGAGCGCCGAGCACTGCGGCGACAGCGTCGACAGCGACTGCAACGGCAACCCCGATAACGGCTTCGAGAGCATCGGCCAGAGCTGCACCGTGGGTACAGGGTCCTGCGTCGCCTCTGGCAGCTTCGTCTGTGACCCCTCAGACAACAGCCGCACCCTCTGCAACGCGGCCGCTCCGACCGGCACCCCCGAGATCTGCGACAGCCTCGACAACAATTGCGACGGAACCCCCGACAACGGCAGCGTCTGCTCGAGCTGCACCGACGATTCCCTAGAGGACAACGACTCCTCGGTCACCGGCACGGCGCTGACCACGGCGCGCACTTACTCCGGCGTCATGAGCTGTGGCGCCGACGTCGATTGGTACCACCTCGGCACGTTCGCCGCAGGCTTCTCGGCGCCCCTCTCCTTGACTCAGCCGACCGGCAACAACGGCGTCGGCGCCGCCTGGGCAGACCTCAACGCCGAGTTCTACTGCGGCTCGGCCTACTGCTCTGGCATGTATGGCACCACCACCAGCACCAACTTCACGGGGGCCTGCGCTGGCTGTGTGAACGGCGACCGCGTCACCATGCGGATCTACCCGGCCGCCGGCACCCAACCCGCCAGCGGGACCCCGTACTCGTTGACGCGAAACTGACCCGCATGGACCCAGGTTGAACCCGCCCATGGCTCGGGCGGCTGGGGGCCGGGGTGCGCGGCTGGGGGCTATGTGCCACCGCGGTGGCTGCGGCGGTTTGGCGCCGAGGTTTCTCCCAATCGACGCTACCGACAGTTCGTGGCCGAAGGGAAAGGGCGAGGTGTTGGACGGGGCGCATGGCGAGCTCCTTGGCGTTTGAGACGCGCGAAAGCTGCCTGAGAATGGTCGCCGTCGCAAGGGGGTGCGGCGTTGGGTCTCCCAAAGGGTTCGTCCACAAAGAGGCCAGGTCGCGCCGTCCGTGGGCCGACTCGAGGCTAGCGGCCAAAGGCCCCGTCGTGCCCAAACTGCGCGCAGAGCTCGAGTTGCTCCTCAGTGAGCCCCACGGCCTGGGCGACGCGCGCGTACTCCACGGGCGCGTCGACGTCGGAGAACAAGGTGTTGTCGGTGCAGATGCAGACCTTCACGCCCTCTTCGAGCCACAGACGCAGCGGATGGGCCTCCAGCGACGGGATGGCGCTCGTGTGCAGATTCGAGGTGACGCAGGCTTCGATGGTCACGCCTCTCTCCAAGACGAGAGCCAAGATGCGGCGGTCCTCGAGCAGCGTCGTGCCGTGCCCGATGCGCTGCGCGTGCAGCTTCTCGATGGCCACGCCGATCTCGTGGGGCGGACGCCCCTCGCCGGCGTGCACGGTGCGACCGAGACCGACTTCCCGCGCGGCCGTGAAGGCCGGTGCGTAGTCGGTCATGGAGAATTTGTGCCCGAGCATGGGTCCGCCGGCGAGGTCGATGCCGACGACCCCTTCGCGGCTCGCGCCGACGCGCACCAGCGCCTCGAGGACCTCGGGCGACTCGCCGTAGAGCCCGCACAGGATAATGCCCGCGCGCCCTTCGGCGCCCGAACACGCCGCGTCGACCGCAGCCTCCAACGAGAGGCCCTTGTGCAGCTGGGGTGCGAAGCGGATCTCCAATGTCGAGACGCTCGTCATGGCGGCGTCCTCACAGATCTCGAAGGAGACGCGCTCGATGGCCGCTTCGCTCCTGAGCAGGGACAGTGTGAGCGCGAAGCGATTCAGCGCGCCCTGTAGACCCATGCCCACGAAGAACGCCACGTCCCCCGAGATTTCGGTCCCGGCCCCGTCGGCGAGCTCGTAGAGGGTTTCGCGACGCAAGCTCCCGTCGAGGTGAAGGTGCAGCTCGGCGAGGCGAGAAGGGAGGCGGATCGGGTTCATGCTGGACTCGTTGCGGGTGGAGAAAGCCTGCTCGCACTATATCACTACGACTAGAAGAACCGGCGCTGTTCTGGTAGTGCTCAGCCGCGAAATCCACTCTGGACAAGGCGCCAGCGAGACACGGAGAACCCATGAGCAAGCGAGATTTTGACGGCAAGGTAGTCTGGATCACAGGCGCGAGCGCCGGTCTGGGTCGAGCGATGGCGTTGGAGTTCGGCAAGCGCGGCGCCAAGCTCGCCCTCTCTGCCCGTCGCACAGGGCGACTCGATGAGCTCGTCGCCGAGCTCGCCACCCTCGACGCCGAGGCCATCGCCGTCGCCTGTGACGTCACCGATGAAGCCGCCGTCGCGGCCGCCGTGGCCAAGACCGTGGAACACTTCGGTCGGCTCGACGTCGCCGTCGCCAACGCCGGCTTCGGCGTCGTCGGCAAGATCGAGAAGCTGACCGCCGACGACTGGCGCCGGCAGTTCGACACCAACGTCGTCGGCGCCGCCATCACCGCAAAGCACGCCCTGCCAGCGCTGCGCGAGAGCAAGGGCCGCATGGTCCTCATCGCCAGCGTCGCGGGCATGATCGCTAGCCCCGGCAGCGGCCCCTACAGCGCCTCGAAGTATGCGCTGCGCGCCATTGGCCAAACCCTCTCCATGGAAGTGCACGGCACGGGCGTGACCTGCACCACGATTCATCCGGGCTTTGTCGCCACCGAGATCGCCCGGGTCGACAACAAAGGCATCTACGACGCTTCACGCCGCGATCCCCGCCCCAAAAAGCTCATGTGGGAGAGCGACCGCGCCGCCACCGTCATCGTCAACGCTGTGCAGAAGCGCAAACGCGAGTACACCTTCACCATGTACGGCAAGGTCGGCGCCTTCGCCGGACGGCACATGCCCGGTTTGGTGCACTTCGCCGTCACCCGCAGCGGCACGAAGGCTCGCAAGCCCAAGGTTTGAGCAAGGGCGCAGGCTGAGCCAACTTTGCCTAGCACCTGGATTTGACCGACATCGAGGCCGTCCGTGATCGCAATCGTCCTCTCCATCGCTATCGTCGCTATTGCGCAGATCGTCAAAGGAATCACCGGTTTCGGCAGCGCCTTGGTCTCCGTGCCCGTCCTCACCCTGCTCTGGGGCCCGGTCGAGGGCATCTTCTTGGCCGGCTTCTGTGACGTCGTCGGCGGCGCCGTCCTCCTCCCCGGAGCCTGGAAACAGCTCGACTTTCGTCTGATCGCCGCCATGTACCTGCCGCTGGTCGTGGTGCAGAACTTCGCGACCGATCTGTTGACCACCATCCCGGCCGAGTCTTTTCACATCGCCATGGGCGTCGTCGTCCTCGTCATGGGCCTCGACATGGCCCTGCGCCCCGAAGTGGGCTGCGGCGACCTGACCGCGCTGCCCGAGCCGCCCTACAAGTTCCTCGGCATCGCCGCCGTCGCTGGCGCCGCCGCCGGCGGATTCTCGGGACTCTTCGGCACCCCAGGCCCGCCCTCTGCGCTCTTTTTTCGCAGGTTCTTCGAAAAAACCTTCATGCGCGCCCACATCCTCGCCCTCTTCTGGCCCGCCGCCTTGGGCCTGATGCTGATGCTGACCTTCAAAGGCGGCATCACGGATTTGGGGCACGCCTACACAAATGGCGCTATGCTGGTCCCGTCCATCTTCGTTGGGGCCGTCTTCGGCGCACGCCTCGCCCCTAAACTCTCCCGGGCAGCTTTTAGCCGGATGGTTGGCCTGGTTCTGACAGGCGCCGGGTTGGCGCTGCTCTTGTCCTGAGGAGTCTTGATGCCGCGCGTTCTCGCTGTTCTCTTGGCCATTTCGTTCTTGTTGGTCGGTTGCGCAGACTCGGGCACCACCACCCCGACCGGCAAGGACACCGGCGACGACCTAAGGCCAACTGACTTCTTCTCGTCGGACACGACGTCCAACGTCGACGTGGCCAGCACGGACACCACACAGCCCACCGACACCGTCGCCGCCGATGTGGGCGAGCTGCCGGCGAATTGCATCGACGGGCAGAAGCGCTGCCTCATGCGAAGCTATCAGCAATGTCAGGGGGGGCAGTTCGTCGAGCAGACCACCTGTCAGACCGGCGAGACCTGCGTCGACGACCTGGGCTGTGTGGCTTGCAACCCCACCGTCGGCAAAGTCTGTCGAACGGGCGATGTCTACGCCTGCAATCCTGATGGGAGTGTCGGGAGCTTGGTTCAGAGCTGCCTCACCGAGGTCTGCTTCGAGGGCGCCTGCGGCCTGCCTGGGTGCACAGCCGAGGCCCAGCTCGTCTACGTCGTCGACACCGACTACAACCTGATGAGCTTCGACCCCAGCGGCACCACCCCAGTGTTTAGGCCCATCGGCAGCCTGAATTGTCCGGCGGGCTCGTCCTGGTCGTCCTATGGAAGCGGCGCAGCGACGCCCTTCTCCATGTCGGTCGACCGCAGCGCGCGGGCGTGGATCCTCTACTCGAGCGGCGAGATTTTCTGGGTCAATACCCGCGACGCCGCCTGCACCGCCAGCCCATACACGAAAGGGCAGAACGGCTACCAGCTCTTCGGGATGGGCTTCTCGACCGACTCCGACGGCTCCGTGGAGGAGCGCCTCTACATCGCTGGCGGCAACGTCAGCGACCTGCTCTCTGGCAACATCGGCAGCGTCGACCCCGTCACCCTCACCGTGACGACCTTGGGTCCCATTCCCGGCAACGCAGAGTACAGCCCCGAGCTGACGGGAACGGGCAACGGCAAGCTCTTCGGCTACTTCCCAGGGACGGGTTCGTCGTCGTTCGTCGGCGAGCTCAACAAGAGCAACGGTCAGCTCGTGCAGCAGTGGGCCTTGCCCGGCCTGGACGGCGACATCGGTGCCTGGGCGTTCGCTCATTGGGGCGGTAAGTTCTACATCTTCGTCACCGTCGTCGACCCCTTCTGGGGCGACAGTGACAGTCGAGTGCTGCGGCTCGATCCCGAGACCGGCCAGACCACCACTCTCATGACGGGTCTGCCCTACGAGATCGTCGGGGCGGGCGTCTCGACCTGCGCCCCGAAAAACTAGGCCCTCACCGCCGCCGCCCCCGCCCTCTCCCACTTCGTGGGCGAGGGGAGTCCGACTTCTCCGGCGTTTGTGAGGTTTGAAGTGGGATCGGGAGGCAGAAGCCTCCGCCTGAGACGACCAACGACCATGAGTCGCCGATGAACCGAGAACACCAAAACCTCGAGCAACAATACGCCACCGCTCCCAACGACCCGCATCTGCAGGACGCCCTCGCCCTCTCGCTGGTCCGGCGAGGCGCGCCGATGCCGGCGTACGAGATCCTCGAGAGGGCAGGGCGCCGCGCCGAGGCGCTGGAGCTCCTGACAAGGGACAGCGCCTTCGACCAGTTCATCGAGGCGCCAGAGCGCATCGAGCGCGTCGCCGAGTTCGTGAGAATGCTCTTCGACAATGGAAGGCGGGTCGAGGCTGGCCAGCTGTTGTCGATCCGCTGGGAGATCGACCTGAAGAAGCTCGATTTGACCTGGCGAGGGCGGCACCTCGAGCCAGAAGACATCGATGAGATCGTGAGGGACGACTTGGCGCAGGTAGATTTGGTCAGGCTGGCCGCCTCGTTCCCTCGCCGAAAGGACGGCCATTACCTACTCAACACGAGTCGGACAATCTGCCGCTATCGCGCCCACCAGACCGGCGAGGAGCACCGTAAGTTGATGCTCTTGGCGTACACGCCGGGCACGAGCACGTGCTACGATCGCCCCAAAGACCGAGGCAAACACTTGCTCACCGTGACGCTGGAGACGCGGGCGACCCGGCCGCACAAGTTGCCGAGCGAGGCCTGGGTTCGTAGGCCAGCGTAGGGGTGAGGAGATGCAAAGGGCAGCCATGACAGGCGACGGGGATGGAACCAGACTTTTGACGTGAGGTTTGGGAACGCAAGGAAGATGGCTCATGCAGCGAGCGCTCGCGTACTTTCATGAGGCAGGAGTGGCAGGGGTCGGGTCGAGACTTGTTGTCTTCTTGACCCATGCTCGACCCGACCCCTGCCCGTCTCGACCCCATCCGCACGATTGTTGACGATTGTTGTCCGAGCCTGGAGTCGACAGTATGCTGCAGACCAGTATCCCTGGCGTCTGAACCAGCCGTTGCCCGGAGAGGCTGTCCGATGGGGTCGCAATTCAGCCAACTCCTCGTTCTTTGCATCGTCATCGCAGGCTCGCTTGGCTGCGGCGAGGACCACTCTGACTGCTACTGTGAGCCCAACATCCCGGCGCTCCACGCAATACAGGTCCTCAATTTCGAACCCACCCCACTCGGGGAGTCGTCGACCGCGGTTTTGATCCTAGAGAACGAAGGTGAGCAGCCACTCATGATCAGCAACATGACCCTCGACGGTCGTGACCCCGATCGCTTTGCTGTTCGGCTCGAAAGGGATGTTGACTACCAAGGCGATAGTTTCTCTATCGCGCCGGCAGATTCACGCGTGATTCAGGTCGTCTTCACACCGCTCCAGGTCGTCGAATCCAATGCAGTTCTGACCATTCTCTCGAATGATCCGGAGTTCCCAGAATTTGAGATTGCGTTCGCGGGAATCGGGGACACTCTCTTCATCTCAGAGACCGGCCCAGACATTATCTTTCCGTGACCCACTCCACCGAATCGCAAGAAATCACCCACACCCCACATTTTCCTGAGCCGTCCCGCGCCGCTCGTGCGACTCTGTCCTTGCCTCACCTCCCTGCGAGTCGCCCCTATGTCCCGAGCCTGGTCACAACGCGCCGAACCGCAGACCGTCCACACCCTGCCGCGGACGCCCTACGCCGAGCTCGACGCCGCCTCGCTCTCGCGCAAGCTCAAGGCCGCCGCTCCGCAGGCCGCGGCCGAGCTGTGGGAGCGCTACTCCGTGCGAGTGCGCGCGTTGATTCGACGCACCCTTGGCGCCTGCGACGAGGTCGACGACTTGGTCCAGGACGTCTTTGTCGCCGCCTTCAAGGACGTGCACCGCCTGCGCGACGACCACGCGCTGCAGGGCTTCGTCCTCGGCATCGCCACCCACGTCTTGCGCAGCGCGCTGCGCCAACGCGGGCGCCGCAAGATGGTCGAGCTCTCCGAAGCCGACCACCCCACCACCTCGCCAAATCCCGAAGCGCAGCGCGCTCTGCGGCGCCTGCAAGCCCTCCTCGAGACCTTGAGCCCAGACCTGCGGCTGGTCTTCGTGCTGCGACACGTCGAACAGCTCGAGCTCACCCAGGTCGCCGAAGCCATGAAGTGGTCTCTGGCGACGACCAAACGCCGGCTCGCCCGAGCCCGCGGGCTCGTCTTCGAGCGCGCCCAGCGAGACGCGCTGCTGTGCGCATTCCTCGCCGAGGGAGACGAGCCGTGACCCAGAAAACTCCCCCTCGAGACTCTGCCTTAATGGCTGCAGACGCGCTCGGCGCCTTGCTCCGCAACTCCGACGACGGCCGCGTCGCGCCCGAGGACCACTTCGCGCAACGGGAGCGCTTGACGAGCGCGCTGCCAGCGGTGCCTGGCTCCAAGAGCCACGGCTGGCGCTGGGGGGCGGCGGCTTTGCTCGCCGCCACTTTGTTGGTCGGCGCAGTCGGACTCATCTGGCGGCTGGCGAGCGAGTCGGCGCCCGAGCACGCCGCGGAGAGGCAGGCGGCGACGGACTCCCTGAGTTTTACCGTCGACGGGGTGTCGAGAACCCAGCTTGGCGTCCTCCTGGCGCAAGAAACGAAAAACAGTTCCTTGGAGTTCAGCGACGGCTCGCAGGTCGTGCTGCAGGCCGGGGGCGCGCTGCGGCTGGTCCGCGTGGACGCCGACGGCGCGGGGCTCGTCCTGGTCGACGGGGGCATGCACTTGGAAGTGGTGCACGCAGCGGCGACGCGCTGGTGGGTGGGCGCAGGGCCTTACACGGTGCGGGTCATCGGGACGCGCTTCGATGTGTACTGGGACGCCCGGGTCGGGCGGCTGCAAGTCGACCTGCTCGAGGGGCAGGTCCTGGTCGATACCCCTTGGCTCGCCGAGCCCGTGCAGCTCAGGGCCTCGCAGCGGCTCGTCGCCCAGGTGGGCGTCGCCGAAGTGCAGCTCGGGGCGGTCGAATCCGAGTGGGTCGTCACGAGCGCCGCCGGACCCGATGTGGTCGTCGCGAGAGCTGTCGAACCCGACGGGGTCGTCACGAGCGCCGTCGTACCCGACGGGGCCGTCGCGAGAGCTGTCGAGGAGCCCGTTGCCGCCTCTGTTTCCGCCTTGGAACCCAAGCTCGCCGCCGCAATGGCGCGCAGCGGCTTGGCGAGCGTCGGTGAGGGCTTGGGCAGACGCCCCGCGCACGTGGGTGCCCTGGCGGTGCTGCAGCCGAAACGCACCAACGGTGCAGCGAGCGCGCCCAGCGCCGACGGGGAGCCCGTCGAAATCCTGGGCTCCGAGGCCGACCAGGCGGAAGGCAAGGACTGGAGCGCGCTGGTGGCCGCGGGAGAGTTCGAACAGGTGATCGCCGCCGCCGAGCAGCAGGGGCTCGGCGAGGTGCTCGTGAACCGCAACCCCGACGACCTCATCGCCCTCTCCGAAGCGGCGCGTTACACCAAACGGGCGTCGCTGGCGCGCAAGGCGCTCATCACGCTGCGGGCGCGCTTCGGCAGCAGCGGGCAGGTCGCCGATGTGGCCTTCTTCCTGGGGCGCCTCGAGGAGCAAGAAGGCGACTTGGTCCTCGCCGTCGACTGGTACGGCAAATACGCCGACGAGACGCCGGGCGGGCGCTTCGCGGAGCAAGCGTTGGGGCGCAAGATCGTAGCGCTGGTCAGGCTGGGGCAGGGCGAGGCCGCCAAAGAGGCCGCTCGGGCCTACCTCGAGCGGTTCGCGGGGGGGACTTACGAAGGCATCGCCAAAGAGCAGGTGTCCCCATGAAAGGTCGTGCGCTCTGCGCGCTCCTGTTGGGGTTCGCCGTTTGGTGCTTGGCGCCCGCCGACGCCCAGGAGAGGCCTTTGCCAGCGGGCTCGCCGGCGGTCATGCTGCGGGTCGACGGGAGCCCCGAGGACCCGCGCCTCGACGAGCTGATGACGCGCCTTCGTGCCGAGCTCGGCGCGGCGGACTTCCAAGTCGTCGAGCCCACAGCGGTCGGCGGATTTGAGTTTGCCTTCGCGTCCTTGTGCGTGCTGGAGAGCGAGGGGTTGGCGATCGACGTGCAGATAGGCGGCGAGCAGGGCGGACAGCGGCTCGAGCTGGGGACTTGCGCCGAGCCGGCGGTCTCCGCGTCCGACGCCGCCGTGCTGCTCGCCGAGTTTTTGCGCGCCCACTTGGTGGCCCGCGAGCTGGGAACGCGCGCCAACGTGGTGTTGCTCGGCGCTGTGGCGAGCCCGTCGCTGGCGCCCGCCGAGATGGTGCTGAGGCCGGACCCAGTCGAATCGCCGCGAGGCGTCCGCGTGGTCGTCGCTGTGGGAGCAGTGGCCTGGGTCTCCGACGCGAGGTGGTCGATGGGGCCGGCGCTGCGCGCAGGGGTTGAGACGTCGTGGGGTTTGGGCGCGGGTTTGGGCTTGGTGGCTCCCATTTTCGGCGACAAGGTCGAAGCCCCACAAGGTTCTGCGGCTCTGCGCGAGCTGCTGCTGATGGCCGACGTCGGTTACGCTCACGAGTTCGAGTCCCTCGGCCTCACCCTGAGGCCGGCTGTGGGAGTCGGGGGCCTGCAGATGCAGGTCGCCGGCGAGTCGCCGCCGCCGAATGTGTCGCACACGCAGACGGTGTGGAGCCCGGCGTTCTCGTTGGGGTTGAGCGCCGAGGTGGCGTTGGCGTCGTGGCTCGCGGTTGGCGCGCAGGTGAGCGGGGTGATGGCGGCGCAGCCCGTCGAGGTGCGGATTCTGGGCCAGGGCGGGGGAGTGTTGGGCGGCGCGACGGTGGTTTCGGGCGTTGGCTTGAGCTTGGGGTGGTGAGTGTAAGGTGGACGACGCAAGCTGAGGGATGGCCTGCTGCG
>PFUG01000338.1 GCA_002789955.1 Deltaproteobacteria bacterium CG_4_9_14_3_um_filter_63_12
CTCAATGTGGCGTTGGTCCACGCACCCGAACACAGACCTCGCCGACGGGAGGGCCGAGCGTCACTGCGACCTCTCCACCGGCAAAACTTAACCCTGTCAAATGTCGCAACCCCTATTCAGTAATCTTCCTCGTTCGTTTCGCAACACCGAATTGAGGTTTCTTGCCTCGCTTGGCCATGCCGAGTTTCGCTGCATTTCGTTGCTCGGCGCAGCGAGCCTTGGTCTCTTTGGCATTGCTCTGGCTGCCTCGCATCCAAACGACGGGCTTCGGGTTGGTTCCGGCAAGAAAAAGGCTCTAGACTGGCCTCGCTGTGTCGATCGCGCGCAGAAACGCGAAATCCGATGAGCCAATCACCGCGTCAACGACGCCGGAGCTCCCGTGACCTTGCCCCGCAACCGCGCCCTGCTGCTCGTCGTCCTCTTGTTGTTGGCCAGCTGCGACGGCGACAAAAGCAGCCGCGCCGCGACCGACACCGCCCAGGACACCCAGGCCGCGACCGACACGACTCCCGCCGACCTGACCGCACCGGCTGACAGCGCGGACGACCTGCCGGAGACCGCCGAGGACAACGCCGAGGACAACGCGGCCGAGGTCCAAGAGGACGTCGCCATCGCGCTCCCCGCGCAATGCTCCACCGCGTCGGCGCCTGGGCTGGTCGCCTGCGTGCAACAGGCGCGCTACGAGGCCGACTTGCTGACCGTCGCCTCGACTCCACGGCCGCCTGGCTCCGCGCAATGGCAGCTCGTGCAGGACCTCTGCGCCACGACGTTCGAACAGGCGGGCTTCAGCGTGACGCGCGAAGCGTTCACCTACGACGGACGCGATGGCGTGAACGTCATCGGCACCCTTGTCGGGCAGAGCCTGCCCGACGAGAAAGTCTACGTCTCGGCCCACTACGACCACATCACAAGCTGCCTCGGCGCCGACGACAACGGCAGCGGCCTGGCCGGACTCCTCGAGACCGCGCGGGTCCTGGGCGGCGGGCACTACGACCGCACCTTGGTCGTGGTCTGTTGGGACCTGGAAGAAGCCGGCCTCTTGGGCTCGGCCGCCCACGTCACCGCGCTGCACGAGGCCAACGAGAGGGTCGTCGCCTCCTTTGTCTACGAAATGATCGGCTACACCGACTCGGCGCCCAACTCGCAAGCCCTCCCTCCGGGCTTCGGCCTGCTCTTCGCCGAGGCCGTCGCCAAACTCGAAGACAACCAGATGCGCGGCGACTTCATCGCGCTCATCGGCAACACGAGCGGCTCCGACGCCGGCCAGACCCTGAACCTCTACGCTGACGCCCTCACTTTGCCCGCCCAATTTTTGGCCGTCTCCGACGCCCTGCTCAGCTCTGGGGCCGTCGGCGACCTTTTGCGCTCCGACCACGCTCCCTTCTGGCTCGCCGGCTACCCCGGACTCCTCATCACCGACACCGCGAACCTGCGCAATCCACACTACCATTGCGGCGTCGGTGAAGACTCCATCGACACCCTCGACCCGGTCTTCGCCGCACGGGTGCTCGGCGCCACCCTCGGCGCCGCCGCCACACAGCTCGGCGTGCGCTGACTCGGTCGCGCCAAGGAACTCCTCGCCTTCGGCGCTGTCTCTTCTTGGAGCTTGCCAAAGCGAGCTCGGAGGCCGAGAGAATAGATCCGGCCAACGCCTCGGTTCCCCCCCTCGCCTTTCGCCGAAGACGTTGCGCGCAAGACTCGAACATGCGAACGCCCTCGATTCCCATCACTTTAGCCGTCTGCTTGCTGCTCTTTGCGGTGGGGCTTGCGGTTCGTTCCAGCGAAGCGGCGGCCGACGAGCCGGAGCTGCACGAGTACTTCGATCCCGCCAAAGCCCAAGTCCCAGGAAGCAGCCCCCCCTCCGACTCCGGCGTCGAGTACGAAGGCCTAAACGTCCCCCCCCCCCCGAACTCGCCCACACCCATCGGCGACGAGCCGACCTACGACGAACAAGGCGGGCAGCGTACCGACACTGATGGGCAGCTGCCCAACCAGAACGGGCCGAGCTCCAAGAGCAGCGGCCTGGCCCTCGACGACGACACCGACAAGGAGGGCATGCTCGAGTACTTTGCCGTCTTCAACCCCAGCGTCGTGCCCTTCAAACGCGGTGGGGTCTTGGACCAGGTCGTGGTGAACAAAGACGGAAAGTACCTGATGGTGCTCGACGACCAGACCCTGCGCGAAGTCGAAGTGGTCCAGGAGGGGCTGGGCGCCACCAAGGTCGGGCGCCAGCGCTTTTGGGGTTCGTTGCTGCTCGACGCCAAGGCGGGCGTCCCCATCTCCATACCGAGCGTGGCCGCCGATGCCCGCATCCTGGAGGTGGTTCAGCCTGAGGGCGTGCACTTCGAGTTCTTCGAAGACGGGGCCCAGAACATGTTCGTGACCTCCAACGTCGGCGGCCCGATGCGGTTGAACTTTGTGACCGATGCTGGCGTGGGCTACTTCGGTCTGGTTCGCGTCCCGCCGGGCTACTTGGTCAGCGACGCGAAGCGCTACGCCAAGGTCGGCCGTTTCCCGCGCGAGGCGCGCAACTCGGCCCGAAAGGTCGCCAAGGCCATCGGCGTGTCCAAGGACGACGACCTCGCCGTCGCGCTCCCCAAGTTGATCGCCTACTTCCGGTCGTTCGAAACGATCGCCTTGGACCCGGCGGCCTCGGTGGGGGACCGCTACCTGGACGTCGCGCTGTCGAAGCGCGGTGTCTGCCGTCATCGCACCTTCGCCTTCATCGTCACCGCTCACTACCTCGGGATCCCGGCGCGTTACGTCTTCAACGAAGCGCACGCCTTTATCGAGGTGTTCGTGCCAGAAAATGGTTGGGTGCGCGTCGACCTTGGAGGTGGCGCCGAGGGGCTGACCGTCCACGACTCCGAAGCCAAGGTCCAGCACGAGCCCGAGCCGGCTTCGGACTCTGCGGAGGGGAGCGAAGCAGGGGATGCGGCCGAGGGCGGTGACGCAGGGGTGGACGGCGAGGTCCCTGGGGGCTTCGACTCGATTCAGGGGATGCCCCAGACCGCTGAGGAGCTGCTGGCGGGTGGGGACGTGAGAGGTGAGCCGGACGCCGAACCTGTCGACGGAGCGGGTGGGGCTGGAGAACTTGAAGAAGGCCTAGTCAGTGAGCCTGTCGGCTCAAAAGGAGCGCCCGCAGAGCGAGGCGCGGCGGGCGGTTCGGCGCCTGTCTTGGCGCGGGTCCCGACCCAGGTCGATTTGGAGTCGCCGACCGAAGCGCTGCGGGGTCAAAGCCTTCATCTCGTGGGGCGCATGACCATCGATGGCAAGCGTCCGGCGGCCAGCCGCGAGATCCACATCGTGCTGGAGGACGCTGCGAGCTCCAAGGTAGTCCCGCTGGGCAGCGTAGTCACAGACGAGGCTGGGCGCTTCGAGCTCGATGTGGAGCTGCCGCAGACGCTGCCAGTGGGGACCTGGGACCTCTACGCGACGTTTGGAGGCGACGACCGGCTGCAGTCGAGCCGGAGCCCATAGGCGGTCGAACATGGGGCTCGGGCGGTCGGAGGCTTGTGTTTCAAGGAACTCGCGGGCAGACGGAGCTTGGTGTAGTAGGGCAGCATCGTCTTGCGCGTGCGTACAACGGTCAAGTCGCGCCCCACCTCAAAACCAGAGCGCCTCGAGGTCATCGAGGCGAGCTGTCAATACAACAATCGAGCGATACACAACGCGGCATTTGCAGTGCCGAATCATCTCCTACGGCTTTTAACATGACCCAACTATACCGTGAGTCTAAGCCTGGCCCTTTGAGTCAGGATTGTGTGGCGTTGTTTGGGATTCCGTTCGACAAGGCGGTCTCCTATCGGGCCGGGGCGATCGATGGTCCCGCGGCGATTCGGACCGCTTGCGAATGCATCGAGTCGTACTCGCCGCGGCTCGACCGCGACCTAGTGGACATGGCGCTGATCGACATCGGCGATTTGCAGGTCAGTGGTGAGACCGAGTCCGAGAAGGCCCTCACACGCAAAGCGATCACGGAGCGCACCCGAGAGATTCTCGAGGCAGGCGGCCGGCCGCTGATGTTGGGAGGCGACCACTCGGTCACTTCTCCAGTGGTCCGCGCGATGGTGGAGCGCTACCCGGACTTGATCGTCGTGCAGCTCGACGCGCACGCCGACCTCCGCGAGACCTTCTGTGGTGACACCCATAATCACGCGTGTGCCATGCGTCGCTGCCTCGACGTGCTGCAAGAGGGGCACCTCTACCAAGTGGGGATCCGCTCTGGTACTCGCGAGGAGTACCAGGAGATGCGAGCCGCCAACCGGCTCCTCCCGCCCATCGCGGAGGCCGTGCGCAAGGCGCTCTTGCCCCACGTCGGGTCTCCCATCTACGTGACCGTCGACATCGATGTCCTCGACCCTTCCTTGATGACTGGCACGGGAACGGTGGAGCCTGGCGGCATGGTGTGGGGCGAGTTCGAGAAGATTATCGACATCTTTGCTGAACATTCCATCGTAGGGGCCGACTTGGTCGAGTTCGCACCCTCTCTCGATCCTACGGGGACCTCCAATGTCGTCGCGTGCATTATGGTGCGGGAGCTGGCCTTGGTGATGGGCTTCCCCCCGAAGAGCGCGGTTGCAGCATAGAGGAGGGCTAGTTCGCTGGAGTTGTTTGCGGTGAAAAACATCGATCGGATTTCGCTTGCTACTCGGAACAGAGGTGGCTCGAAGCGAGCCACCTTTGTTCGTAAGTGCGCTCGTCCGCTCGACAAGCGGGTGATGGTTCGGGGGTCGGGTCCCCCTGTGGCACAGAACGAGGACGTGAATGAAGGCTGTATTCCTGGTCAACAATGTCCGTGCGCTGCAGCCGCAGATGACGACCACTCTGCTCGCGCTGACCATGGCCAACGAGGGGCACAGCACCTGGTTGACCGACGTCACCTCTCTGTCGATGCGTCAGGATGGGCTCATCACGGCGTCGGCTCACGCGGTGCGGTCAGCACCAGCGACTGGACAAACGGCCATTGCCGACGTGCTCAGCGAGGAGGCGTCGATGGTCGTGCTCAATGAGGTCGAGCTGCTTTGGCTACGGGTCAATCCGGCTCGGGATCCTCGTAAGCAGGTCCAGCAGACGGCGCTGGAGTTGGCGCGGCTCCTGGAGGATCGAGGGGTCTTTGTGGTCAACCGTGCGTCGGGTCTCACGCGAGCCGGCTCCAAGATCTATCTGCATCGAGTGGCGCCGGAGTTCAGGCCAGCGACCCTAGTCACTCGCTCCCGCGCGGAGGCCTTGGACTTCCTCGAATCTTGCCCAGACCGCCAAGGCGTCATCAAACCCGTCGTCGGAACCCGTGGCCGCGGCGTCTTCTTCGCGCGATGTGATGACCCGAACCTCGACGCGCTGCTGGAGACCGCCTTCAATGACGATTACGCCATGCTGCAGAGCTACGTGCCAGAAGCAGTGGGAGGCGACTCGCGGGTGGTCGTGTTGATGGGCAAGCCCATGGAGCTCGATGGGCGCGCGTTCGTCGTGGACCGCGTCCCAGCTCCAGGTTCTTTCAGGAGTAATGTGCACACTGGCGGCTGGGCACGCCCGGGCGTGCTGACTGATCGCATGCGTGCTTGCATCGAGTCGTTCGGTGCGGCGCTGTGCGATGACGGGCTTTACCTGGTCGGCTTGGACTTCGCAGGCGACAAGGTCCTCGAGGTGAACGTCTTCTCGTCGGGTGGCTTCTATGACGCAGAGCTTGGCCTCGAGCGGCCGTTCTTGCGGGTCTGCGCCGAGGAGATCGTCAAAGTGGCGCAGCTCTCCCGCTCAGAAATTCGGTGCAAGTGAATCGACAATCTCTTCGCGCTTGACGAGCTTCTCCGAGTTGTCGTCGGCGATGTGACCCAAGTGGATGAGCCGTGAGCCGGTCCTCGCGACGGGGTTGACGCTCTTTCCAATGACGATTCCCCGATGGGGGGACTCGAAGAGCCTGGTGATCTGCCCGAAGGCGTCACGAATCGTGGCGTAGGGTTGTGCGTCCTCGAGGATGTCATAGACCCGTGGGGTCACTTCGAGCAGCCCGCCGGTGTCAGCGTAGAGCCACTTGCTGCTGGCGCAGATAATGGGCTGTGGAGCCTCGATGGGTTTGCGCGTGGGGAGCATCCCGAGGTGAAACAACACTCTGCGCAGTCCAGCGACCGAGCGTTTGATGTATTCGGATTGGAAGCGATGGGGATCGCCGATCTCCACGGTGATCGAGGGGATCCCGAGCTCTTCGGCTTCGCCTCGAAGCGTCCCGTCACTGGGTTTGTTGTGTACGATGATCTGTGGCTTCTGCAGGTAAGCCATCGAGGCCGTTCGCATCCGGGTCATGTCGGCTCGAACGTAGAGGGAATTGACCCGACCAAAGGAAGCGGTGTGCAGGTCGACCAGCACGTCAAAGTGTTTGATCACGCGGTTGACGAGCCGATAGACGAAGACCTCTGAGTCTTTCCCGCTCTCGCGCCCGGGCATGATGTGGTTGAGGTCGGTCCCATCGGGAAACTCGCGTATGCCGCGCTCGAACGACAGTGGGTTGGCGACGACCACGGCGATGATCGTCCCGGTCAGCGTCTTGAGGCTGATTCGCTCCAAGAGGCTGTGAATGACGGGAATCCCGTTGAGCTCGTTGCCATGGAGCGCCGCGGTGAGGCCGAAGATGGGGCCAGGCCTGCTGCCAACCGCGACAATGACGGGGACGGAAACGGGGCGTCCAAATCCGTCATGGGTGAGGTCAACCCAGTACTTGTGCAGGCTCTCGAGGGGCAGAGATTCAGGATCCAGCGACGAGACGTGGGGCACTTCAGTGGTCATGGCATCAATTCAGAAAGCAAACCGTCATCGGGATTCATGTTGCCAAAGAACTTTCGGCGGAATCGATTCTTCTGGGTGACCAGCTCGACGGCCATTCTGTCGATGGCCAGCATCGCCAGTACCGTCAGGAGGTACGCCTCGATGATCTCGTCGAGGCCGACGCCTATCTTATTGAAATCCCTTGAGTCCATCAACAGAAGGCGTTGCGGCTCGGTGGCCCATTCGCCGGAGGATTCCTTGATGGACAGGTTCGTCCCCAACATCTCCCAACTCGAGTGGCCCGATTCGAGCGCCTTGCTCAGTGGTGTGCGCGCACGCCTAGCGTAGATTGCGACGGGAAAGAACCCCGCCGGTTCGCATCCAACCATGCACCGGAGATCGGCAACATAGATGTTGTTGTTGCGGTCCGGCATAGTGCCCACGTGATAGAGACGGCCGTCGCGCCCTTGGGAGCTCCAGCCGCTGTTCCCAACGAGGGCCTGCACGATGTAGCGCTCGTAGTGCTGTTCGGAGCTCATAAAGGCATCGAGCTCTTCGTGGTTGACGATGGTGTAGACGCCTTGGCCGGCGTTGCTGTAGGGGACTTTGACGACGGCGACCCCCCCGAGTCGCTCGACCCAGAAGGGGACCTGAGCCCGCGTGACGTCCCAGATGGTCTCGGGAGTGCGGATGCACAAGCCTGACCGCGAGAGCTCACCGTTGAACATTTCGTAGGCTTTCGAGGCGAGCATCTTGTTGCGCCCCCCGGCCAAGCAGACGACGATGGGGTTGTAGATCATCGTGCGCGTGAGCGGTGGGATGCGATTCCAGGGGCGCTGGGTGACGTAGCGAAGGCAAGCCCGAATGGGGATCCAGCTCCCTCCTTCGTGGACCTCCAGGACGCCGTCGACAAAGCGGATGTGCTCGGACTCCCCGTCATAGCATGGGACGAGCAGGACGGATTCACCGGTGAGATCGGCGAGCGTCGCTGCGTAACCGGAGGCCTCCATCAAGTTCTTGTCGTAGAGGACGGCGAGCTGACCCGGTGGGAGCGTGCGTCGCAGAGTCATTGGGATGAAGGACCGCTCCAGTAGCTTGCGATAGCCGGACTGTTCGAGGTGCTCGTCGTGCCAGGGCATCGACTTCTGTCCAGACGGACAGGAGTTGGTCTCGATGACGACGACTTGTCGCCGCCCCTCATCGTCTGCGGCGTAGAAGAGGTCGGAGCCCCCCCAGCGAAAATAGCGAGTCTTGCGCTGCAGGAGTGCTCGCACCGTTTCCGCATTCGCTTCGGGGTGCAGGTGGCAATACCGCTCGGCGATCCGCTCGTTGCCCATCGAGAAGAAGAAACGAACTTGCGGATGCAGCGTCGCGTTGAGCACTCGCGGGTAGTAGTGGTCGTTCGGCTCGAATTGATTCGGCAAGACCGTCCGTGTCTGATGCATTTTGATCTCAGCGTTGATTTGGAATCGGCCATTGCTCAGAGGCGGAGCCGGTGTTCATGGCTGGAGAACGCGCAGCCAGGGATGGCGGAGAGTCCCGAGGACAATCCGGTTCGCTGTTGTCCACTGCCGTTTTCGCTTCGGTTCGTGGACTCGAGATGCGATCGCGCGTTCGGGGCTCCCGTCGAACACAATCACATTCACTCGAGCTTCGCAACGGCCCTCTCTCTTGGCGCCCAATGACCTGCGGCTAACCCTCCGCAATCACGAGGCAAAGGAGATTGTTGGCACTTTCCTGCGACACTTCGTCGACGGCCTGCCGATAACTGCGCTGTGTGGCGACCTGCGCGCGCCGGCACTGAGCGAGGAGAGCCTCTCTCTAGAGCCGGAGCCCGAAGCCATCGTGGCACCCACCCTTCGGGATGGAGGGAACTTTTCGAGGAGGTCCTATGCTTGCAAAGATCTTGAGCGGCGCCGTGCAGGGCGTCGACGGCTACTTGATCGAGATTGAGGTCCAAATGGGCTTTGGCGTGGTCAGCACTCACATGGTCGGGCTCCCTGACGTTGCGGTGCGGGAGGCCACCTTCAGAGTCCACAGTGCCCTCGTCGAGTGTGGATTCAACTGGCCACCACGGCCCATCACCATCAACCTCGCGCCAGCGAATGTGCGCAAGGACGGTTCGGCCTATGACCTGCCCATCGCGATGGCCCTACTCGCCGCTGACCGCATCATTCGGATGGCTGACCGGGCGCCCTGGGTGCTGGCAGACACTCTCGTCGTCGGCGAGCTCAGCCTCTCCGGCGAGGTCCGCCCAGTACGAGGCGTACTTGCCCTCGCCGTGGCGGCGAGGGAGCAGGGGCTGAAGGCGGTCGTCGTGCCGCGCGCCAACGCTGCGGAAGCGCTATTGGTCGAGGGGATCGAGGTCTTTGCTGCCGATCACCTCTGCCAGCTCATCGATCACGCGTCGGGCTCGGCGACTCTGGCGCCTTTAGTGCGCAGTCCTTTGCGTCTCTCGGCCCGCCCGAACTATTCGCAGGATCTGGCCGATGTCATGGGGCAAGTGCGGGCGAAGCGCGCTATGGAGGTTGCAGCGGCTGGTGGACACAACATCTTGCTCGCTGGTCCGCCTGGCTCGGGGAAGACGATGTTGACTCGTCGACTCCCCACGCTCCTGCCTGCTCTGTCCTTCGAGGAGGCGCTGGAAGTGACGACGGTCTACAGCGTCGCCGGCCTCCTCAACCAAGAAGGTCTGATCCGTGAGCGGCCCTTTAGAGCGCCGCACCACACGATCAGCGACGTGGGCCTAATCGGAGGCGGGTCCCCTGCGCCGAAGCCCGGCGAGGTCAGTCTGGCGCATCATGGGGTGCTCTTCCTCGACGAGCTGCCAGAGTTTCGAAGACCTGTGCTGGAGACGCTCAGGCAGCCTCTGGAAGACCATTTTGTGAGCATCACGCGGCGGCTTGTGACGGTGGAGTATCCCACGCGGGTGATGCTCGTCGCCGCCATGAACTCTTGCCCCTGTGGCTACATGGGCAGTGTGAAGCGGGCTTGCACCTGCCGGGTCGACCAAGTCGAGCGGTATCGAAGCCGCATTTCGGGGCCACTGCTGGATCGCATCGACATTCAGGTCGAGGTGCCAGACGTCCAGTACAACGAGCTGAGGGGGAGTGTTCGCGGCGAGAGCTCTGCCCAGGTGCGGGCTCGCGTCGAGGCGGCACGTGCCATACAGCGCGAGCGGCTGCTGGACACGGGGTTGCATTCCAACGCCCAGCTGCGTCCAGGGGAGATGCGGGTCTATTGCCAGGTCGACGAGCTCGGACACAAGCTGCTCGAGCGAGTCGTCGACAAGCTAGGGATGAGCGCACGGGCGCACGATCGCATCTTGAAGGTGGCGCGCACCATCGCGGATCTGGCCGGCGCAGAGCGTATCGGCATCGATCATCTGTCTGAGGCTGTGTCGTATCGGTGCCTCGACCGGGCGTTGACTCCCGTGCTCGAAGCCCAGCAGCGCACAGGGTGAAGCCGGGCGACGTCGGGCACGCAAGAAGACAAGGCCGGGAGCGATGCCCATCGCTCCCCGCCTGGTCGTGGTCTGGCTCGCCGCGGGGTTAGTTTCGCAGCTCGCTGAAGATGCGGTGCACGCCGATCATGGCGTGGGCGAGTCCGAGGGCGACGGCGAGCTCGTTGGAGGCGAGCCCAGCGATGTACATTTTGGAGCCAAACGCGTCGATGGAGACGGCGTCGAAGCCGTCGTCGACGGGGAAGGGTGGGGCGAGCTTCTCGAGCCACGCTTCATTCTGGACGGGGCTGAGCTGACTCTCGACGACGGCGGGGGCGAGGGCGGCGAGCCACTCGGTGACGCGCTCGTCGCCGATGCCGCTGACGACGAAACCGTCGTCGGTCGCGAGTGCCACGTTGCTCAAACCGTATTCTTCGCAGACGGCTTCGAGTTGGTAATTGAGCGCGGTGTGGAGGTGGGTGCTGCGGCGTCTTCGTCGCTCGTTTGTGTCCATGGTTCTGTCCTCATCCTTGAGAGGGGTCAAAGGGCTCGGAGCAAAGTGCTCGAACCCATGAATATCCCGGTCTCTGGACGGGAACAAACTCCTGCCTTTCCAGCGCGTCGACGTCCTTCCGGGTGACACGGGTCAACCCACGGGTCGACCCGTCCGAGACAGAGGTCGACCCGTCCGAGACAGAGGTCGCCCCGTCCGAGACAGCGGTCGACCCGTCCGAGACAGCGGTCGACCCGTCCGAGACACGGATCGACTCGCGCGGGACATTTGGTTCGCAGTCTTAGAGGTTGCGGTGCAGGTAGTCGCGAACCTTTGCGCCGGCTTGTTTGTCGAGGGCCAAGAAGACGAATGCCAGCTGCTCGTCGCGGGTCATCTTCTCGAAGATCCTCTTCTTTTCGAGGTCGTGTGGGGCGTCGTTCATCTGCTTGACGAGGCCCGCGATGAGCTTGGGGTTCTTGGCGACGATCTCGATGGCCAGCTTTTCTTCGTTGTAGACGCGGCTGATCGGGGCTTGGCCGACGAGTCTTCGAAGGTGCATCTCTTCCATGGGCTCCTCACAGGGCATCGAGAGTGGTCGAAGCCTAGATTGTAGCCGAACCGACCTCGAGGTTCGAGCCCTCTTGGCCAGGTTCGATTTGAGATCTCCAGAGGAAGCCTGTGCAGTGG
>PFUG01000484.1:0-11164 GCA_002789955.1 Deltaproteobacteria bacterium CG_4_9_14_3_um_filter_63_12
CGTGTTGAGGAACGCGTCGCAGCCGCCCGAGCGCCCGCAGCCGGAGATGCGGGGCGTCGCAGACTCCGAGGTCGTGTAGTCGTAGAGGTACTCGGTCCCCGTCACGGTCGTGCCGACGGTGATGCCCGAGAGCACGTCGAATCGCTTGGACATCCTGAACGACTCACTGAGCGCCAGGTTCATCGTTCGGGCCCTCGAGCTCTTGCTCGTCGGCAGCGCCATGTCGAATCCGGCGGACAGGTCGACGCCTATCACCGGGATGGTCCAAAAGTCCGCCCCCACGCCCATGGACAGGTCGCTGGGCTGGAACTCGCCCGCGTACGTGTCGTCGTCGGCTTGCGTGAACTCCCGCGAAGCCGAGAAATCCCAACGCAGATGCACGTCGTCCGTGAGCCAGAACTTCGGCGCGACAACGAACGTCATGGCGTAGTAGGGGTTGTAGGTGGGGTCGAAGCCCTTGTCGGCGCCGATGGCCGAGGCGCTCTGCGTGAGCGAGAACGTCGTCCCACGGAGCGCCGACGGTGCGGCAGGGTGAGCCGCGTTCATCGCCTCTCGAGAGGGTTCTGCGACGACAATCTCCTCGACGCTGGCGTCGGCAGAGGCGTCGGCAGAGGCGTCGGCAGAGTCGGCGAGCTCGGTGCCCGGCACGGTGGGCTCAGCTGCGGCGGCAGCGGTCAGGGAACCCAGGAACCACGCCATCGAAACGGTCAGGCCGCAGATGAGCCTCACCGCCCGAAGGGGAGTGGGAGCGGGAGTGTGTTTGCAGGGAGTTCTCACGTCGGTCAGTTTTCCTTTGCCACAAGCGTGTGCAAAGCGAGGAGAGCCCTCACCGTACATCCAGGCCTGCAGAGCGCCGCACCACTGGTGGCCGTTACATTTTGCACCGAGGAGTGGACAGTGCACCCTTCGTGCCGAAACGCTGATACGCCGAACGGACAACGGTTTTCAATGTAATTGTTCGCCCGCCTAACCGGCCCATCGGCGACTGTTCCGTCGGGAACCCCGTTCTTATCGAGCAAGTCGTAGGTCGAGGTCGCGTACGTTTATCGGCGTTGGGAAACTAACGGTAGACCGGTTCACCTTCGACACCGTCGTGCGCACGCCCTTTGACCGGCAATCGAGGAGGTTGTTTATTGCTCCCCAGCAACCCACACACTCCTCGGATGCTCCATCATGATGAGGCTCGTCACGCTCTTGTTCGTTTTGCTCGCGGCACTCTCTTTCGTGGCGTGCGATGACGGTGGCGGCGTCGTCGGCGGAGACTGCACGTCGCTCTGCACCGAAGCACAGGTCGGAGACTGTACCGCCATCAAAGGCAACTGCGGCAACTTCTGCGCGGCGTTGGATGCCAAGCAAGGCGCCGCGGGGTGCACCGACCTGCGCACTGCCTACATCAGCTGCCTGAACCAGGGCGCAAATGTCTGCGACATCAACTGCGACACACAAGAGAACGCGCTGTCCAGTTGCATGGGGAACTACTGCGCGCAAAACCTCAGCGACCCAGACTGTCAGACGCTCATCGGCTCTTTCCAGTAAGGTGGAACCGCACTCGACGGCTGGGCTGAGTTGAGCCCAGCCGTGTGCCCGCCGGGCGAGAAGCAGCGGGACGCCGCTTCTACTTTGGCGCGTCAATACTCGGTCTCAAAGCACCGTCAGCAGACCAAGTAGAAGCGGCGTCCCGCCGCTTCGAAGATCACGTGTGTACAAACTCCAGCGTCGGCAGACCAAGTAGAAGCGGCGTCCCGCCGCTTCGAAGATCACGTGTGTACAAACTCCAGCGTCGGCAGAGTTGAGCCCAGCCGTCTCTTGGCGGCTCAGTCCTTCTTACTGAAACGATCGAAGAAACCCTTTGCGGACTCCACTGCCTTGGAGCCCCCCTCCGAGAGCTTGTTCCCCAGGTCGGCGAAGAAGCGCACCAGCGGCTCTTCAGAGCGCTCGAGGTCCTCTTGGTAGGCCTTGGCGCCTTCCTTCACCTCCTCGTAGACCGAGGCGTCCGCTTCTTCGGCGCGTTTGACGTAGTCGCCGTCGAGGAGCTTTTGATAGCTGCCGTCTTCCACCCACAGCTTGAGCTCGGCGAGCCGCGTCACGTGGAACGGGTGGGTGCGCCCGATCAGGTTGAGCAGCTTGAAGATCCCATCGACCGCACTGCCCGCGCGCTCGTACTCGTGCGCCTGTTTGATGAACTCGTCGACGGACATCTGCGCGACGTCGTTGCCACCAGCGAGCTTCATGTGGACCGTGAAAGCGACGCGAGGGTCTTGCACGGCGAGCAGACCGGCGCGGTCGCAGGAGAGCTCGCTCTTGCGATCCCACTCTCGCAGCGCTGCCAGCAGCCCGAAGAGGGCGATCGACCCCAACGGAATGCCCAGATTCGCAAGGGAGAAGTTGAGCAGCAAGCGCAGCAGGGTCTTGAATAACACGTGGTCGGAGAGAATATGACCCAGCTCGTGACCCAGCACCACGCGCAGCTCGTCACTGCTGAGCAGCGCGACCGTGCCCGAGTTCAGGACGATGAACGGCTCGTCGACCCCGATGGCGCCGGCGTTGACCAACGGCGTCTGCGCCACGAAGAGCTCTGGCGGCGTGCGGATGTCGAGGGTGTCGCAGACCTCGAGGTAGGTCGCGTACACCTGGGAGAACTGGTGTTCGTTGACGCGCACCGCGCTCGCCAAAAATAAGTAACGCAAACTGCGCTCGCCGATCAGCCCAATGAGGGTACGCAGGACCGCGTCGACGCCTGGGACCTTGCGCAACGCGGTGAGTGCGGCTCGATCGGCCGGATGCTCGTAGGCGCGCGAGCTCAGCCCCCAGAGCTTGACGCGCTGCCCTGGCACCCTGACCAGCGCCGTCGACGCCCCAGGAACCTCACCGCCTTTCGGAGCAGTCGGCTCTTCGACTCCGATGAACTCGAACGGGCTCGGCACGTCGCCGTGTGGGCCTGCGCCCTTGCCGGCCGGCCTGGGCTGGCCTGCAGCGTCGTAGATGTTGCCGAGGGTGACTTTGGAGTCCACCGCCAAAGCCACAGGCTCGCCAGCGGGCTCGGTCACTTCGACGAGCTCGCCAGCACTGCCTGGCCTCGCGACGGAGTCCGTGGTGGGCGGCGGAGGCACCGGCACGTCGCCAATGACCTCGAAGGCCCCTTCGCCATCGCTGCGAATACCTTCGGAATCCAAACCCTCGGTGGCGTCATCGGGGTTGGAGGCGCGAGGACCGATCACCTCGAAAGGGTCCGTGCCACTAGGATCGTCGTGCGACATCACTGACCTCAGAGACAAACGTTCACGTGTAATGAGGCGGGTTGGCTCGCTTCGAGCCAGCGCCTCCGAGCGTCAAAAAAGAAGCCCAGGCTTGTCACCGCATCTTAGGCCAACATCAGAAGTCCCCAACCCAAATCCTTTGCGCCCTAGGCCCTAACGTCTTTGCGCTAAAAGAAGCCCAGGCCTATCCCCGTGTGCTTGGCCATAAATACAGGACGACTAGCGCGTGAATCCAATTGAAGGAAGAGCTAGGTCACCTCGGGGTCCCAGCCCAAATCGTTGAGGTTTCTCGAGATGAGCTTCTCGACGAGCGCGGCCTCGCGTTCGACGCCGCTGATCCGCAATCCGGCGGTGATCTGGTCGAGCATTTCCTGCTCCTCGCCGCTGATCTTGTCGCCGAAGAAGCCGAGCCAGCCACCAGAAGCGTTGGCGACCACGGCCGCCTGTTCGAGGAGCTTGCGTTTGGCTCTCGTGCCTTCTTGAAGGTGCATCGAGCCGAAGACCTTGACCAAGAGCCGCAGGGAGCGCCGAAGAAAGGCTGGGTCGAACTGGAAGGAGAGCAAGCGATTGAGCATCTCCATGGCGGCGGGACCGAGCTTGTCGTCCGCGGCAACCGCCAAGATCGCGGCGCGCTCCTTCTTGGTCACCTTTCCGTCTGCCCAACCGACCGCGATGAGCGGAACCAAGGGGAGCACAGGGTAGGTCTCGGCCGTGAACCCCAACAGCAAGAGCGCGTCCAACATCTCCTTGGTGGCAGGGGAGACGACCTTTCTCAGGTCGTCTCTGAGCTTCTTCGCGGAGGGTGTCGTCATGCGCGCCTTCGGGCTCCCGCCAGCAGTCCGACTGCCGCTAGGAGCAGCAGCGAAAGGGCGCCGCTGTGGTGGGGGGTGCCGCTGAGTTGGCAACCGCAATCGTCCGTTTTCGCGGTCTCCTGGTTCGTGGTCAGGTCTTCGCCGGTCACGTCGCCGATGCATTGGCTGAGATCGGGTTTGGTCACGTCGACTCGGGTGACGGGAACCAGGTCGGTGTGCAAGGCGCAGACCTCGTTTCCGACGGCCTCGGAGCCATCCACAACCTGATGCGCGACGATGCGTACGCAATACGACTCCGCGATGGCATTGAACTGGATCAGCAGGTTCGCCTGGCTCGGACTGACGTTCGTGGCGTGCTCGAAGGTCCCGTCCGCGAGCTTTCGTTCGATGCTGTAGTAGACGGTCTGCGCCGCGGCTGCGTCGAGCTCGGTGGTCCAGCTCAGGCTGACCTGCGGCAGATACTCTTGGTGGTCGACCCAACACATCTCGCAAGGGTCATAGCCCCTCGGGTCGACGTAACATTGAGCCGGGTCCTCGCTGATCTTGCAGCAAGCCATGACGCTCTGCATCCACTCGCCGAGCGAGACGCTGGTGTTGGTCGCGGTCGTGACGGGCGCGACGGGGTCCGCCGCCGCCACCATGGTGAAGGAGCCAGTGATGTTGATCGCACCACCCATGCCACACTGCCCCAAGGTCTCCAGTGCGACGTTGTCGACGGTGACCACGACTTGATAGGTCGCGCCCGCCTCCAGGGGGGCGGCCGCTCGCCAGACCACGGCGTAGAGCGCCGTGTCGTAGCTCAAAGCTCCTGGGACGTCGGCTGCGGCGGCATCGGTGACGACGACGCTGATGTACTGCAGCGCCTCAGTGGGCGTCGGGACGCCGGTCATGCTGGTCAGACTGCCGCTCAGGACCAGGACGCCCTCGATGGGCACGTCGATTTGGGTGTCCATCGGGATGGAAAGAGACCAGGCGGGAGGCATGCAGGCAATGGCAGCCCGGTCCTCTTGCGCAAAGCCCTTGTTTGGTACGGCAAGGAGTGTCAGGGCGAGGAGGGCGAGGGCGGCGTGTCGGTTCATGGACGGGAGCTCCTGCAAAGAGGGTGTCACCATCGTAGGCAATGTCCAAGAGAGTCTCAAGCAAGCCAAGGTGTGCAGTGGTCCCTTGGCGTTTCTCCAAATGTCGAGTGCCCCAGCGGCGAGCCCCGAAGGCTCGCCGCTGGGGCACTCTTGTGGTCAGAGACCGACAGTGATTACTGGTTTGCGTTCATGTGAAGCATCGCCGGTCCACTGTTGTGGCAGCTGTAGCAAGCAGCCACGACAGCATTGTTGACCACGTCTTGGTCGTTCGGCACGGAGGCGCGAGCGGCGACGGAGTCAGCAGGCGTAGCGATGGCTCCGTTGGTGGTGATGTCGGTGGTCATGAGCGCACCAGCCGGCACGTTGCCAGGGAAGTAGGAGTTTCCTTCATGGCACTTGCTGCAGCGACTGGGGTCGTTCGGGTAGGTGACCTCGGACCAGTCGAAGCCGTAGGCGTTTCCACTGCGCACGCGGACGTGCTCGTAGGGCGTCTCGCGCACGGAAGCGCTGTGGATGCCGTGCACGAGGTCCTTGAAGTTCTGGGTGGCTTCCGGCCATGCCATGGGGTCGTTGCCGAACATGGCGATGGTGGCATCGGTGTTGGCGTTGCCGCCGGCGGTGTAGGTCGACATGTCGAAGGTGTTTCCGCCGCTGCTGAGGTTCGGGTTGTGGCAGAGCGTGCAAACCGCGAGGCCGTCCACGTTCTCGGCGGCGATGACGCGACTTCCTCCATGCAGCTCGAGGCTCTCATGGCAATCCATGCAACCGGAGAGGTTCAGGACTTCACGACGGGCATTGTCCCCGTCCGCAGCCATGACCACTGAGGCGGCGTGGCGAGCGATGGAGGCGGTGCCAACGCTCTGGGTGAAATAGCCCTGCAGGGCGACACTGCGCATGGTCGCGCCAGCGGGGAAAGGATTGGCTGTGAGGGTCACATCATAGGTGCCAGAGGCGGTGCCAGCGGTGAGGTTGGCGGCGACACTCGAGAGCGAGACGGAGATGGGCTGAGCAGCGGAGCGACCGAGGTTGTTGAAATCAGCCGGCTCGGCGATCCCGTCTTGCGGCAAGGAGTAAGCGAGCAGGAAGCCCACGTTCGAAGCGCTGTAGCCCGCCGGGGGGATGGTGGTGAGGGTCATCGGGGTGCCGTCCGCCGTGATCGAGAAATTCACGGTCGCGATGTCGTTGGTCACGGTCACGCCGTTGATGGCGTAGGTGATGACAGCGGCGCCAGCGGGCACGCCGGGGTTGTTCGGCGTCGACATCCCAGAGACGTGGTAGCCCTTGATCATGGCGGGGCTGTGGCAGGTCGCACAAGCGGCGTTGGTGGTCTGCTGACCGCCCACGTGGGTCGTCGCGGCGTTGGCGAGGTCGACCGTGGTGTGGCAGCTCTGGCAAACTTCGGCAGTCGGGTGGGTGTTCCACAGGTCGCCCTGGTCGCCCGTGTGGCACTTGGCGCAGTTGTTGACGTCCTGAGGATAGGTGACCTCGCTCCAGTCAATGCCGGGGAGGGTGCCACCGGCGGTGTGGTCGATGGACGAGTGGACCTGGTGGATCATGAACGCCAGGTAGAGGCCGTCCGTGACGAAGTTGGCGTCGTCAGGCGTATGGCAGTTTCTGCAGATTTCGACCTTGTTGTAACCGCCGCCGTGTCCGACGTTGCCGATGCGGGGACCGTGGCAGGATTCGCAAGCGGCCGTGTCAACGATGTTGCCCACTGGAGAGGAGACTTCCGTGGCCACGTCGAGGTCAGCCATGGGGAGTCCAGTGAACTGGTAAATGGCGTTGATGCGATTGTAGCTGCCGAAGCCAGAGATGCGCGCCGCGAGCTGTTGCGTGTTGGTGGCGATGGCGCCGTCGTTGGCAATCGCGTCCGCGATGGTCTCGAGGAACGTGTAGGTGTACTCGCCTGGGGCGGTCTGGACGAATCGGGAGGCAGCGCCACTGGTCGTGCCGCGCTCGTAGAGGTGGTCCATGCTCCAGACGTTGAGGTCGTAGGCGTTCACGGCCGGCTCGTACTGGTTCACGTAGATGCGGATGGGGTCCATGGTGAGGTTGGTGATTGGACCGTTGGCGTCGGACACGGCGAAGTCCACCGCGAGGGCGCCCGCGTTGTTCCACACCTGGACGACCTCGAAGTTCAAGTCCATCAGGGGGTCGGTGACGCCAGCGTGGACGGCATCGACGCCAGCGAGCTTGCCACCGTCATGGCAGACGATGCAGGCAGCCTGGCCAGCGTTGGCATTGGCGCGCTCGGAGTTGAGCGTCGTGACCATCGGCGGAGTCGCGAACGTCGTGCTGGTGCCGTCTTCACAGTCGATGGTCAGGGTGTTGTTGCCGTTGTCCATCACGGTGCAGGAGGTGCCGTCGCCGAGCGTCACGGTGTCCGTGCCGCAAGTCACAGCGTAGGTGCCATCGAGGTTGTCGACGACCGAGCAATCCGCACCTGGATCGCCAGGAGTTCCAGGATCGCCAGGAGTTCCGGGATCACCAGGGGTGCCAGGCTCGCCTGGGTCGCCCGGCTCGCCCGGCGTGCCAGCATCGCCGCCTGTGAGGGTTACGGTCGTCCCATCGTCGCACGTGAGCGTCGCGCTTCCGTCCGTGTTTTGGGCGACGGTGCACTGCGTTCCCGCAGCCCCATTCTTGCCGTCAGAACCACAACCAGAAATCATCCCCGCTGCAAGCAGGACGGCACCGACCAATACAATGAGCCTCTTCATCGGCCACTCCTTTGCTGTGAGAAAAGGCGAGATAGCCATCGCTATCCGACATTTCGCATTTTGGCTGGAAGCACCTACACGCGTTCGTAGATCGTCGCGCCTTGATGTGGGTAGGTTCGAGTTCCAGCTGAGCCGCGACACTCTTGGGTTATGGACCTAAAGTCAAGTCAAATGAATACTTGACTTGAATCAAGGGAGAGTGTGATCTGGATCAGGAAATCGCGGAGGGCCCCACTCGGAGCCATGTGTGGGACTAAAACGGTCTGGTTTTTGCGACGCTCAGCGAGTCCCCGTAACGCGCCACCACGCGGAGCTCAGAGAGGTCTGTGAGCACCTCGGGAGCACACGAATCGACTACCTGGTGGAAGACCAGGACGTCGTTCATGGCCAAATGCTGAGGCTCCACCTCGCTGGGCACCGTCGAATACTCTTCGCCGTGGAACTCCAGCATCTTGAACGAGGGGGGCAGCGTGAGCTCGACCCGAACGTTGCGCGCCGCCACCTCGACGTGCTGCAGGAAACGCTCGAGCAGCGCCCGTTGCACCTCGTCCTGACGGTCGAAGAAGACGCACGCGCCTTTGCCGGCGTCGGTCACGGCGTTCATCGGGGTGTCGTTGTAGTTCCAAGGATCGCCGACTCCGACTCCGAGAAGGGTGATGGCTTCGCCGTCGGCGTCGTCGGCGTAGCCAGCGATGAGGGTCTCGTCCGTGGCGCCCACGTTGGCGCCCCCGTCAGAGATGAGCACGATGCGGTTGATGGCGTCGGCGCCAAAGTTCTTCTGGGCGAGCGCATAGGCCGCGACCAAGCCGTCGTGGAAGTTGGACGCACCGTAGGCTTCCATGGCTCGGCAGTGAGCGCTGAACAGCGAGTCGCCGGGGCCGCTCACAGAGTGGGAGTCGAGCAGGGTGCGGGGCGTCGGGCCCCATGCCACGAGGGAGACCGTGTCGCCCGCCTGTAGACTCCCCGCGATGGCCAGACAGGCGGCGCGGGCGCGGTCGATGCCCGTGTTCCCAAGACCCCCCCAACCCATGGAGCTCGACGTGTCGACTCCTTTCGGGTGCGGGTGTGGAGCTGGAGGTGGAGGGCGTCGAGGGAGCCATCGAGCACTGCGGTGAGCTGGGCGGCGCCCGCCACCTGCGGGGGCAGGGCGACGCCCGTGCCGGCGAGGGCGGAGCGCATGGCGCCGAGGTTCACGGTCAGGTCTCTGAGGTTGAGGGTGGAGCGCTCGCTCAGGTCGAGGGCGACGTCTCCGTCGGCCTCGAGGTGAGCCCAGTCCAGGTCGGCGGCGAGGTCCTCGACGAGGAGTCGGTTGTCGACCAGGGCGCCGCTGTGGGTGAGGTGTAGGTGTTCGCTGGGAAGGGCGCTCAACGCGGTGTCGACGGTGAGGTTTTTCCAACGGACGCCGTCCAGAGCGAGCTCGACCTCGACGGCGACTTGCAGCTCGGAGGCGCCAGGGCTTTGGTCGCGCGTAGGGGCGCTGCTGGCTCGCTTCGAGCCAGCGCGGTTCCAGGTAGCGCCCGAGTTCTGCTCGCTCGTAGGCACGCCAGCGGGCTCGCTTCGAGAGGGCCGGCTGGGGGATCCAGCTCACCAAAGCGAATGGTGGCACAGCCAGGGAGCAAGCAGAGCACCACAGCCGTGAGCGAGACCCAGGCGACGCGACAGGCGAGGCTTCCGGCTCTCGCTCGACGATCGAGCGATGCAAGTGCTTGTGAATACAAGGTCATTGGGGCCTGAGCACCTCGCCTTGCCAGGACCGAGTTTCGCTTAATTTCGAGACGTTGCGGTGCGAAATTCGTCACCCATCAAGGGTCAACTAACTTCGCTAAGCGGCCGGCCACCAAGATATTCTTGTCTAGCGGTCAACGGCCAGCAAAAGAAATCGGTCGTCCGCTCGGCAATCGGGCAACGGTGGGGGAAGTGATCTCGCTCCGCGGCCAAAAAAAAGGCCCAACGGTCGGGACGGCTCGTCCACCGGAAAACCGAAAGGATCACCACTATAGCAGCGTGCAAGCTCGTATGGGGAGAATAGTGATGGTTTCCTGACCGATGCTTCCTTCGCTAGGCCAAACGACGGCGCTTGAACACCCAGAACAGCACGTAGAGCGACGGCAGCAGCAGAACCACCCCCGCCCCCAGAGCCCCTAAGACCCACCACAACACATTGTCCGGCGCTGCCGCCACCTCGAGGGTGAAGGCCGGCGGCAGCAAGTAGGGGTACTGCGCCCCGACCATGCCGGTCAGCAAACAGGCCACCTGCAACATCACCAGCAGCCGCGCGGCCCGATAGCGCCGCGTCCACAAGGTCCAGAACACCGACAGGGCCACCGAGCCCGTCGCGAGCTGGAAGGGGAGAGACCACCAGGTGTGCATCAAGTGCTCGAAGAGGTGGGGCGCACCTGACTTTGCGACGGCCAGCGTCGCGAACGCCAACACACCGACCGCCGCCGCGCTGACCAAGGCACGCAACCGAAACGACTCCCGCAACGCCACGTCTTCGGTCTCGAGGATGAGGTAGACCGCCGCCAACAGCGCGAACAAGACCAAGCAGAAGAGCCCCAAGGCGAGAGGGTAGGGCGCGACCCACTCCTGGACGAAGTCCGTCTGCACGTGGGAGGTACCCGGCGTCAGGCGGAACGAGCCGCTTGTCACCGCGCCCAACGTGATGCCCAGCATGATGGGGGTGACCACGCTGGCCATGGCGAAGGTCGTGCCCCAACGCCGCGTGACCTCGTCGCTCTGCAGCCCGTAGGAGCGAAAGACGAAGGCGCTGCCCCGCAAGACGATGCCCATGAGCATGAGGCTCAACGGGATGTGCAGGGCCGTGGTGATGGCCGCGAAGACCTGCGGAAAGTCGACGAAGAGCAGCACGATGATGAGGATCAGCCAGACGTGGTTGGCCTCCCAGATGGGCGCGAGGGCTTCGGCGATGACCTTGCGTTGCTTGACGCCCAGCTCACCCTTTGACGCCAAGAGATCCCACACGCCGCCGCCAAAGTCGGCGCCCGCGGTGAGCGCGTAGACCAAGAGAGAAACGGCGAGCGCCGCGCCAACCAACACTTCGGGAGCGATCATGGCTGCACCTCGCGCTCGGGCTCGGGGTCTGTGGGTTCAGCGCCAGGACTGGCGAAAACCATACGCTTGAGCAACACGACCACCATCACGCCCAGGAAAAGGAACAGGGCGGCGAACATGGCAAAGGGGAGCTGCAGGTGGGGCATGGGCGTGACCGCTTCGGCCGTGCGCAGAAACCCGACCACCACCCAAGGCTGCCGCCCCACCTCCGTGACCGTCCAGCCCGC
>PFUG01000484.1:11188-11348 GCA_002789955.1 Deltaproteobacteria bacterium CG_4_9_14_3_um_filter_63_12
CGCGCAGAGCACCGCGGCCCGCAGCAACCCACGCTGCAGAGGAACTCGGCGCCGCCGCACCAACAGGAAGAGAAAGGTCAGCCCGAACAGCGCCAACGCGCTGCCGCAGGCGACCATGAGCTGAAAGGCCAGGTGCACCACCGCGACCGGCGGCCGGTCC
>PFUG01000484.1:11433-11575 GCA_002789955.1 Deltaproteobacteria bacterium CG_4_9_14_3_um_filter_63_12
CGGCGCGCCGCGCTCGGTCTCGAACTGCCCCTCCAGCGCCGCCAGCTTGACGGGCTGCCAGGCGGCCACGTGTTTGGCGCTCAGATCGCCGCTGAGCGGCGTCAACAGCGCGAACACGGCGCCCAGCCCCAAGGCCAGACCG
>PFUG01000484.1:11690-11833 GCA_002789955.1 Deltaproteobacteria bacterium CG_4_9_14_3_um_filter_63_12
TGAAGGCCGCCGGGTTGAGCATGGCGCCGATGGGCTCGATGTCGGTCACGACCCGATCATCGCTCATGACAAAGCCTGTGGGGCAGTTCATCCAGGCGTTCGCCGTCACCACGAACACTGCCGACATCGTCCCGCTCAGCGCC
>PFUG01000262.1 GCA_002789955.1 Deltaproteobacteria bacterium CG_4_9_14_3_um_filter_63_12
CGGGTCAGGGCGGAGCCCTGCTTCCCTGAAAGGCCACGCTCATAAGCACGGACACATGTGAAGCGTTACACTAGCTTGAGTCCATCTTGAAATTCGGAGTTCGGTCGCATTTTCCGCCGATCTCAGCGAAACACGCAATCCATCCCAAAGGGCATCTGGTGAGTGCCCGTTCGGAAACGCCCCAGGTGCAAGGAGCCGATGACCGAGCGACGCAGGCCACGCACCGGTACGCCGAGGAGCGAGGGAGGAAGGCGACGCCGCAGATGGGGTATTTCCGGACGGGCCCTAGCTTGTAACTGTTTCGCGTCTGGACCACAGTGCACAGCTTCAAGTGCCTCGTGGTCTCGCTCGTCGAGGGGCTCGCGGTTTTTTGAGCCGTTGACGCGTTCTGCACTGGACCAATCAGATGCAATTTCTGTCGTTGAACCCGGCTTGGGAGCGCAACTTGGGATGGACCCAGGCCGAGCTTCGGGCGAGACCAGCGATGAGCTTCGTGCATCTTGACGATCGCGTGCACACAGCGGCCAAGTTGGGCCAAGCCTTCGAGCTCGAAGGGCGGCGGGTGCAGTTCGACAACCAAATGCAGCACAAGGCTGGGCATTGGATCCCGCTGTCCTGGACGACCACGTCGAGAAACGGAACCCTCTTTGCGACAGCCACAGACATGTCCGTGCACCAGGCGCGCGAGGAGCAGCTGGCGTTGGCTCACGCGCGCCTTCGGGCGGTCTTCGACAATAGGGTCGACTCGCTGGTCAACATCGACGCCGAAGGCACCATTTGGCAGGTGAACCCCGCTGTCGAGCGGCTCTTCGGCTACTCCTTCGAGGTCGTTGGAGCATCGAAGATCATTAGGGACATCTCTGAGCGCAAGAAACTCGAGTGGATGAAGACGGAGTTCGTGGCGACGGTCAGCCACGAGCTGCGGACCCCCTTGACGTCAATCCGGGGAGCCTTGGGGTTGGTCGCTGGCGGCGTCACTGGCGAGCTGCCCGAGGAGGCGAAGGAATACATCGACATCGCGCTATCCAACAGTGACAGGCTGGTGCGGCTGATCAACGACATCCTCGATATGGAGAAGATGGAAGCAGGTCGAATGGAGTTCAAGCTGCAAGCTTTTGAGTTCAGTGGGGTCATCCAGGACGCGTTGGCATCAAACGCATCGTTTGCCGCCGCGGAGGGGACGCGGTTTGTCTTGGTCTCGGACATCCCCCCAGGCGAGGTGTTAGTAAAGACGCGCAGCAACCCCGTCGACTCCGCGGCGGCAATCCGCGCGATTCTCGAGCCGAGGGCAGTCGAATGAAGACGATCTTGGTCCTGGACGACGATGAGGATCTGCGGATCTTGCTCAAGGCGGCGCTGGAGGAACACCCCTTGACGGTGCTCGAGGCCTCGACGATCCAAAGGGCGGACGCGCTGCTTCTGGAGCATCCCATCGCTCTGATTGTCGTCGACGGTCAGCTCCCCGATGGTTCCGGCTTGGATTTCCTCAAACGTGTGCGCGAACACGACCCTGCGGTTCTCACGGTGTTCATGTCGCGGTTTTACCGAGACCTCAAGACTTTTGGGCATCTGACGGGTGAGCTCGATGTGTCCTTGGTCTTGTACAAACCTATCGAGGTCGCTGGGTTTGCCGACCGTGTGGCCGAGCTGCTTGGGCTAGAGCCGAGAGAGGCTGCGAGCGATGTCAACTATGAGCTGTCTTTGTCGGAGCAGTTCGCGGAGCTGGGTCGACAGTTTGGCTCGAGACTTCCCGATCGACTGGCTGAGCTCACGAGAGCCGTCGCCGCCGCCAAGGATGACAGCAGTTTGCTGTCCGAGGCGATGGTGCTCGCCCACCGTCTGCGGGGGTCCGCAGGGTCCTACGGCTACGCTCCAGTCGGCCTCGCCGTCGGACTTGTGGAGGAGCTGTTCGATCGCGCTCGAGCGCACGTTGCCGCCGGGCAACGCGTCTTTTGGGAGGAAATCGAGGCGGCGATTCATCAAACCTATCTGGCCATCGCCTACGACTCCAGTGCCTCGAGCGGGTTCAGCACCATTGGTTCCGCGCGCCTGGCGCTGTTGGTCGTGGACGACGACGTCGATTTCCTGCGCTTCGTCCGCAACACGGCCCGTACCGTGTTCACAGAGGTGGTCACCGCCCGGTCGAGCGACGAGGCGCTGCAACGCACCAACGAGCGTGCCTTTGTGGCGGCAATCCTCGATGTCCAGCTCGACCACGAGGACGACGCCTTTCAGCTGGCGCGAAACATCCGCCGGACCGCCAAGAACGAGGACATCTCCATCGCTTTCGTCTCGGTAGACCGTCGGATTCAGACGCGAGTCGCCGCTATCGAGGCAGGAGGCAGCCGCTTTCTCGAGAAGCCCTTGAGCAAAGAGAGCCTCACCGAAGCCCTTCAGAAGTTTGCGACGCAAGCCCAAGCCCAGAAGGGACGGGTGTTGATCGTCGATGACGATCAGGACACCCGGGAGCAATATGCTTGGGTCCTACGCTCCGCTGGATACCTGGTGAATCAGCTGTCCAGCGCCGACCTCTTGATCGAAGCCTTGGAAACCACGACCCCTGATGTGGTCTTGCTCGACATCAATCTGCCGCGGGTCTCCGGCATCGATGTCTGCCGTGCCCTGCGCATGTCAGACCGATGGGAGATGTTGCCGATCCTTCTCGTGACCGCGCAAACCGACGCCAACACCCGTCTTCGAGCCTTCCGCTCCGGGGCGTTCGACGTGATCCCCAAGCCTGTGCTCGCCGAGGAGCTCTTGGCACGGGTCGGGGTCCAAAACGATCGCGTTCGCTTGGTCAAAGAGCGCTCCGACAAAGATGGGCTCTCGGGGCTGCTCACTCGAAGAGCCTTTCTCGAGAGCGTGCAACGGGACCTGGCGCGCTGTCAGCGCGAGAGCTTGCCGCTCTCGTTCGCCCTGCTCGACATCGACCGCTTCAAGGACGTCAATGACTCCCATGGACATCTCGCAGGAGATCGAGTCATCGCGAGGCTGGGAGAGCTGCTGCGAAGGCGCTTCCGTCTCGACGACCTGCGGGCTCGCTGGGGTGGAGAAGAGTTCATCCTGGCGTTTTCTGGTCAAGATGCCGAGTTTGCCAAGGAGGCGACGTCGCGCTTGCTCCAAGAGTTCAGTGCGCAGCAATTCGAGGCCGACGACGGTGCGAAGTTCGAGGTCAGCTTTACCGCTGGGATTGCGGCCTTTCCCGACGACGGAACGACGATCCTGTCGCTGATTCGCAGCGCCGACGAGCGGTTGTATCTCGGTAAAGAGGCGGGCAGAGCTCGTGTGGTTGCGACGAACCGCGCGATGGGCACACCAACTCTCGACATTCCCCGAGACGAAAAGGAGGCGCCCGGATGAAGGTGCTCTTGGTGGACGACGAACCAGACATTCGCAAAGTGGGGCGCCTGAGCCTGGTCGGCGTCGGAAAGTTCGAGGACTTCCTCGACGCAGGAGCGCTCGAGGGCATCGAACTGGCGCGCTCACAGCGCCCAGACCTGATCCTCATGGACATGATGATGCCAGGTATGGACGGCCTCGCGGCCCTCGCAGCGCTGAAAGACGACCCCGAATGGGCGACCATTCCGGTCATCTTCATGACCGCGAAGGTCCAGCGCGGCGAGATGGAGCAGTATCTCGCGGCGGGGGGCCATCGGCGTCACCCATAAACCGTCCGACCCGATGACGCTTCCGGACGAAGTTAGACTTTTGCTGGCGAAGCCCTCTCCTCAATATGCCCAGAGCCCCCTTCTCTCACAGCAGTCCTCGACGTGTTGTTGATTTGGCGGCACGTCAGCTCTAGGCTCTTGGGTGAGTGGATTCCTCACAATGTAGAAGGGGCTATGCGAACCTCACGCTCCCTCGCCATACTCTCCGCCGTGCTGATCGCCGTGCTGGCTGGCTGCCACCCGTTCGAAGACCTCTCCGAGGACCCCTTTCTCGATGCCTTCGAGGACGGTTTTGTCGCCGACTCGAAGGGCGACGGCGAAGTGGACGCGTCGTCCCCCGACGCCGGCAAGCCCGACGTCGAGCCACCCGATCTCATCATCGAGGATGGCCTGGACGGGCAGCTGGAGGATGGGCAACAAGGCGAGGGTGTCACCGTTGACGCCGAGTCCGACAGCTCCTGGACCCCAGGAGCGGAGAGCGTCGCCGCGAATTGCGACTCTTTTTGCCGCAAGCTCGCGCTCTGTGACCAGCTCGGCGCCGCAAACTTCGAAGCGTGTACACAGACCTGCTCGGAAGGCCTCTCCACGATGAATGCCGACTGGTTCCGCAAAGTGGCGTGCGTCGTGGAGGCGGAGTGTGGCGGCCTGAGTAATTGCGAAAAGCCTGTCGAGCCGCTCGCAGGCTGTCTGGGCATCTGCGACGCCATCGAGGTTTGCGAGGCGTATTCGATGTTCGAGATGTTCGACAATCCCCAAGCCTGCATCTGGTCCTGCGAGGGCGCCGGCATGGCTGGGACCAATTTCGCTGGAGTGATCGACTGCTTGACCGACGCCCTCACGGCGAGCTGCTCAGCCGCGGGGCCGATCCTCGCCTGCTTGAATCCCTTTGATTGCGTGGGCCTCTGCAGCACGAACATGGTGGGCTGCCCCCCCAGGTACTCCCCCCTACCAGCCGTTCCCGAGCCTCGCGGAGTGCAAGAGCTACTGCGAAGGTCTCGAGTACGGGCCCAAGCTCGCCTTCGAGGTGTGCTTGCAGACCCGGACCTGCGACGCGGTGGGTTGCGATGAGATCCCCGGCGACCCGTTCTCGGGGTGTCTAGACCTCTGCACCAAGTCGCTCACGCTCTGCTCCATAACCGACCCTTTGGAGCAATTCTACTGCGGGTGGTACTGCACAGCCGTGGACAATGTCTTCGCGTTCGTCGACGCCGAAAGCACGGAAGCCAAGGCCTGCAAGAACAATCTGCAAGGCTGTGTCAACAGCGATCTCAGCGAGCTGCCGCTGAGTCTCCAGACCGCGGAGGATTGCCTCTTCCCGATCGACTCGCGCTGCGACGGATTCTGTGACCACATTGTAGCGTGCCCGGACATCATCGCGCCGGATGATTGTCCCTATGCCTGTTCCGAGTTTTTGGCCACGAACACGGATCCTGCCGTGTTCAATGACCTTCAAGCCTGCTTGTCGCTCGCGGCGAACACCACGGGCACGACCGAGGAGGTCTGCCTCGCGAAAGCGGCTTGTTTCGGCCCCTGACGCATTAGGGCTTTGTCACGCGCCCCAGGAACAGGAGGGTGTTCGTGGACTTGTGACGAATGAGGAACAGAAACGGGTGGTCGGCGCGCAATACGTTGTTGTCTGAAGGGCCGGCGGCGCCTTTGGGTCCAACCACGACAGCGGTTGCCGCCGCGGCTTCGCTGCCCTCTTCGTTGACCTCGACGAAGGCCTTGTGCACCACGGCCGTGATCTTGAGATCGGTGCGGCCGTTGAGGCCGGAGAGATCGGCGTCGTCGCTGAACGCCAGCTTCATACCGAGGTCTTTGAGGGTGTCATCTAGCCGTACAGAACCCTCGGCCTTGAAGCGCGGCAGCTGAACGAGGACTTTTTCTTGCGCGAAGGAGGCCATCCAGGTTTCGAGGGTCTCGACCGAGAGCCCCTTCTCGAGGTCGGCCAGGCCATCGGTGGCCTTAGGCAGCACAACGACCAAAGAGAGCTCGTCGCCGTCGTAGCTCATCTCGAGGAGCTGGGCGGTGAGGGTGTCTGCGTAGCCGAAGGTCGCCTCCTTGGTCATGAACTGGGCGTCGCTGTCGCCACCGGGAGACTTGAAGACCGCGGGGAAGGTGTCACCTTTGTCGAAGGCGGTCTTCCACTTGCCCTTGAAGTAAATCGCGTTGGTCAGGACCAAGCGCGTGTCGGGGACAATCAGCCCTTCGGCCAACAGGTCTTTGATTTTCTTGGCGGTCTTGCTCTCGACCCAGTCGTTGATGGTCTTGCGGGTCTTCTCAGGGTCGCCCTGGAAATCGACCTCCTGCAGCGCGGCGCCGTAGTGCTTCTTGCTCAGCTCGAGGAAAGCCGGGAGGAAGTCGTAGCCCTTCTGGCCCCAGAGGCGATTGGCGAGGGCGAGCGCGTACGGCTTGTCCTTGGCGTCCAAGACCCCGAGCAGGCCCTCGAAGCTCGCCGCCGCAGACTCCGCGCCGGACTCGAAGCGCAACGTGCTCTGCATCTGGGTGGCCGTCTCGGTGCGGGCGCCGAGCCAAGTCATGGCCAAAGCCGTGGAGATGCTGAAGGGCGAAAAGGCAACGTTGTCGTCCTTGCCGGCGGTCAACGCTGCGTAGAGGTCCAGCGCGAAGCGCGTGTTGGCCTGGCTCAGCGCCTCAGCGTCATTCGACTTCATGGGAGAGACCTCCGCAAACAGGGTGTGGGTGAGGAGCAAGAAGATGACGAGCGTGAGCGATAAATGGCGCATGTGGTCCCTCAAAGGGTTGCAAGAATTGGAAGCCCCAGCGCACGCTGGTCCCACAATTTGGGCAATTGCCTCCACATGTCTCGCAGATTTCGTGTCTTCACTGGAATCTCTGACCGCTCACAGGGAGTCCAATCGCTCGCGTGCGGCTTGGTTGTTCGGGTCGAGTTGGAGCGCGCGCTCGAGCGCCTCTCTGCCTTTCTTCTGGTCGTGCAGCTGGTCGAGGCAAAGCTCTGCGAGTTCGAAGGTCACGGCGGAGCGCTCGATTGGGTTATTAATGACCTTGATGTGCAAGTGGAACAGGGTCTGAACCATCTTCCAGTTGCGCTGCTGCCTGTAGATGCTGCGGGCCGACTTCAGCGCCGGGATGTTGTGGGGGTCGATGCTGAAGGCTTTTTGGTAGAGCACCATGGCCTCGTCGAGCCGATCGAGTCGCTCTTCCCAAATTCGCGCTGTGACGAAAATCATCTCGCTCTTGGTCGGTGCGTTCTGTTCCTCTTGGGTCATCTTTTTGAGAGCGGCGATCAGGCTGTTCCAATCTGCGAACTCTCTGCTCGCTGTGTGCAGGGCGATGAGCTGCTTCCACAGCCCAGCCGCGACATAGACGTCGTGGAGCTTCTCGAAGGCCTCGGCCGCGTGAGGATTTTCGACTGTCTTCGGCTCGCTCTCGGGCCTCGGCAGCATGGGCGTCCCTCGCCCAGGGGACTCGATGACTCCGAGATTGCGCGCCTTGCCGGTGGACTCACGAGACGGGTCGGACGGTGACGGGTCGTCGACCAACTGGAACGTCTCGTGGGAGCGATCGGGCCCGAGGGAGCTGGCCTCGACCGGCCGCTGGTAGCGGTTGGAGCGAATGGGCTTGATGGTCAGGGAGTTGCCGTCGGTGCTGACCTCGAGGGCGGTGTCTTTGTCGATACGGAGCAGCTCGAGGATCGACGAATCGATGATGAGTCCGAGCAGGTCCCCAATGGGGGTGAGTTTCTTGATCATTTGGTGCTCCGGCGTTGCTCCGGGTGGTACCCGCGGCGAGTAGACTCCCAAGTCATCGACGCTGCAACTGGAACCCGAAGACTGGATCTCAGTCGACGCACTTTGGGGAGCTCCTCACCTTTAGGCCCTCGGACGCGGCTAATAGCCACCCTCCCCCTTCGGGCGGACAACTGAAGACCAACTCTGCGCTCTCTCTTTCTTGCCTGTCGTCCTCCATAGAGCACCGCGAGGTGCGCCGTTGTGAAGGGGGGGCAGTGTGCTGCGCCCTTCGACTTCCTCGCCTATTCGACGGCGGCGAGCTCCCTGACCTCGCCTTGTGGGCTGATGAAGGTCAGCTCCCGACTCGGCAACGAAACCGCCCAGATTCCCCCTCCGTCCGAGCGGTGGTCCACCGTCGCCGCCAAGCAAATCCGGCGTTCGGCGATGAAGTGGGGCGCGTTCGGGTTGGGGTCGGGGCCTGCGTAGTGTCTCGCCAGCTTGCTTGCCGAGGTGTGGGCGCTGACGACGACGTAATTCCAGTTGGGGTCGTGGAGCGTGGACAGCCGCTTGTCGCGGATGGCGTGTTGGGTTTGCCCGCTGGGCATGGGGAGGCGGAGCTCCAGCTCGGCGAGCTGTGGCGAGAGTGGCCCGAGCTCCATCCCAGCATGTACGAAGAGGTGGTCGCCGAGGACGGCGAACCAAGGCAGCTCCTGCAGGAAGCGTCGGTGGTCGGCCGGGATGTTGGCGGCGAGCTCGGCGCCGGAGCGGGCGCCGTAGGCCGCCGCGAAGCAGTCGGCAGCGCTGTTGCAGTAGTTGGTGCGCCACTGTCGATACCAGCCCTCGTCCGGCGGTCCACCGTCCCAGCCCATGGCGCGCAGCGCGGCCAGGTCGTGGTTGCCCATGATGGCGACGAAGCGGTCACCGCGCGAAGCCTGGAGCTGAATCAGGCGGTCGATGAGCGGGCGCATCTGTGGGCCGTTGTCGACGTAGTCGCCGAGGAGGACCAGCTTGTAGTTTCGGGCGTAGAGCACGTCGAAGTGACGCACCAGGCGGTCGAACAGGTCCAGATGTCCGTGCAGGTCGGCGACGGCGACGATGGGCATGGGGGGCTCTCCTGTTTCGCTTTGTGGGGTGTCAAGCTTGGTCCAGCCTGCTGTGGAGTCGCGCAGACCGGGAAAGAGCGCGGTGTGAACGACCTTGTCGTCGTGGACGAGCACGGTCCCGAGGGTCTCGGAGTGGTCGATGACGTGCGACAGCGTGCCCAGGCCGAGGGACTCGCACGGGCGCTCGTCAGCCCCGCCCAGCACGTCGAAGAGCTTGCAGATGTCCATGGCGTCCAGGCCTGGTGCTTCTCCTTTTGCGCACTCGAGGCCGCGAACGCTGCTGGTCCAGGCGGAGGCGGCCAACTCGAGAGCGCCGAAGACCTCGACCAGACGGGCTTCGCAGCACCGCTTGCTGCCGCTCACAGCCACCAACCCACAGGCTCCGGGAATCAGCGGCAGGTGGCGAAGAAGCTCACTGTTGGTCGCAGCCTTCTCGGCCACATCGCGCATGGAACTGTTCTGGCTCGTCACCCCAGCGCGACGGCGGTGCTCGTCGACCATCGTCCAGGTCTGGCTCTGATTGGGGCGATCATTGGTCATGGCCACCTGCCGAATGCGCTCGGTGCGGAATGACGTGTTGGCGGCTGAAGCGGCAGTGTCGAAGTTGTTGCTCGCCCCGTAGGATGAGCGCGTGGCCTCGACGCAGCTGACGGGCACCACGGTCCTCGAGTTTGGTGGAACCATGACCGTTCGGTCTGCGACTCGGTCTTGCTTTCCACCGACGAGCAAGTCTGCTTCGCGCAGCAAGACCGGACGCGCCGACCGATTGAGGACCACCAGCGAGCGGAACCAAGGCCCCGGCGCGTCCAGTGCCTCTGAGACCTCGACGGCTCCAGTGCTGATGGCCTCGCTGAGCAGCGAACAGCTCACCCCCAGGAGCCCCTTTGGGAACAGTGGAAAGAGTTGCAGGTTGCCGTAGGTCATCGGCTCACCGACGCGAACGTTATCGAAGAGGTGCTGAAGGCTCGAGCCCATGATTTCCCCCTGTTGGTTGGTGGCTGTCATCTCAACAAAACAATCTCACTTCTCGACCTTATGCGCCACTTCATTCCGCAGCCAACGACCAAAGCGGACGTCTTTCGTCCCCTTAATTTTAGGTTCAGATAAATGATTTCGCTGCGGTTTTACTGGAATCACGAGGCCGAACAGCGCCACCGCCCCACCTCGTATCTCGACCATGAGTACGTGCAGCATCGCCTCTACCTCTCAAACGTAGCGGGCCAACCCCTGCTGACCGCTCACCCAAACAAACGGCTCTTGACGCTTATGCACCCATCCATCATTGTGGAGGCTCTCGCCATCCACGTGACTCCTGTTCGAAGGGAATCCCTCAAGGACGCACCATGACTCGGCCTCGCCCCTCGTCACTCGCCATTCTCGGACTCTTCTTGGGCGCTGTGGCGCTCGTCAGCTGTGAGGGCACAGTCACGATGCCCGTCACCGAAGGCTGCATCGTGGGCGAGAGTGTACAGTGCGCCTGCACGGATGGCGGCCAGGGGGCGCAAGTCTGCCAGTCCGACCACTCCTTTGGGGAGTGTCAATGCGAGCCGGTCATCCCCACCGAAGGGCAGGACGGGCTCTACCCAGAGGAAGCCTTGGCGACCATGGATCTGGGCGGCGACACCTCGTCTCTCGACCCCTTCGATGGCGTGGCCGTCGGGGGCACTGCGTCGACGCTGAATTGCCTCTCCTATCCCGTCGCCTCCTTCACCTCCTGCCCAGGCGTAGGCTGCAACGGCGGCGCCTGCTGGTCGGGCGTCTGCGGAGTCACGCAAACCTCACACCAGTCGACGAAATCCATCGACCTGGCCTGCTCCTCGGGAGAAGACCTCATCAACCCGTTCCCAGTGCAGGCCAAGGTCGTCGCGCCGTTTACGACGCGCTACTCGGACGGTCACTGCTACGGCGACACCGACGACTACAACGCCGTGTGCAGCTCCAGCAAGAACCCAGGCGCAGACGAACCCTGCAACAACATGATCACACTGCAGGCGACCATCGGCTCAGTGACCTGGAAGGTGTCCATCCTGCACATCTCGGGCAGCGACTTGGAGCCCAACATGGTGGTCGGCCCCTTCGAGAAGATCGGCACCTGCGGGGCCGTCGGCTGGTGCTGCCCCGAAGGCAGCGGCTCTCACGCGCACATGTCCCTCTACAACTTCACCAACGGCTCCTACACCTACCCCGGCGACCTGCTCTCCACGTCGTGCAACATCATCACGAACGACAACTCCTGCGTGCCCGGCACCCCCTGCTGCGGTGCCGACGGCAAATACGTCGATCCAGGCGTGCAGGGCGCACAATGCGACCAGGCCTGCAAAGAGTGTAACGGTGGCGCGGGCTGCCTCGACACCTGCGGCGGCGCGACCTGCCCGACGGGCGACGGCGACTATTGCGGCGGCCCCGTCGGCCTCAACCCCTCGACGCTCTACACCTGCAAAGACGGCGTCTTCACCGAGAAAGAACCCTGCATCGCCGGCTGCCACGTCGCCGCCGCAAACTCGCCAGACTCCTGCCTCGACCCCCAAGGCGGGTGCCCGGAAGGCGATGGCACCTACTGCGGTGCGAGCCTGGGTCTGCTCACCGACGCGCTCTATGTCTGCGCTGGCGGCGCAACCCTGCTGCAGGAAGGCTGCTCGGCGGGCTGCAACGACCGCCCAGGCGCCACCGACGCCTGCCACCCGCCCGTGGTCACCTCCTGCCCCGATGGCAATGGCCTCTACTGCGGCAGCACCCTCGGCCTCAACTCCAAGACTCTTTACGACTGCCAGAACGGCAACTCCACCGTCGTCGAGAACTGCGGCGTCACCTGTGTCGTCGCCGCCGCTGGCTCAGCAGACTATTGCGACAACGGCACCACCACCTCCTGCCCCTCCGGC
>PFUG01000510.1 GCA_002789955.1 Deltaproteobacteria bacterium CG_4_9_14_3_um_filter_63_12
GGGGCGGGCCTTGTGCCCGCCCGGGGGCGGGCCTTGTGCCCGCCCGGGGGCGGGCCTTGTGCCCGCCCGCGTCTCGAACGCGTCTAGGCATCACTCATCCCAACCTTTGGACAGGGCGCCTAGGCCAGCCTTCGGCACGGACACCACAGTAAGACTGCCTGAGGCCGCGAAACATACGACGACTCCACATGACCCGCAAACCCCCCGTCGTTTTCATTCCGAAGCCGCTCCGCTACAAACACTCTTCTCCACCGATGAACCTCCTGGCACAACTCGTGGCGAGAGTCGGGTGAGGAAGCCTGGCAAACCAAACCGAAGGTTGCGATGAGTCATACCCCAGACATCGACCTGCAGATCCCCACCCTCGGAGAGCGCACGGTCCTCTCGCCGTTGAGCCTCTCCACCCAGCCCGACGACTGCATCGCCGACTTCACTCGCGCCAAGGCCCGCGTCCTCTACGACCGCACGCCAACCCAGCCCGACCAGCTCTCCTTCGAGCTCGCCGGGCCCCGCAAGTACAACTTCTTCGAGAACACCAAGGTCGTCGCCGGGATCGTCACCTGCGGCGGACTCTGCCCCGGACTCAACAACGTCGTCCGCGACCTCGTCCTGACCCTCTGGCACCTCTACGAGGTCCGCCACATCTTCGGTTTCCGCTACGGCTTCCGAGGCATCGCACCGCACTCGCCCGATCCGCCAGTGCTCCTCGACCCTGCCTACGTCCGCACCATCCACCACGAAGGCGGCACCGTCCTCGGCTCCTCACGTGGTCCCCAGGACGTTCCCGCCATGGTGGACAACCTCGAGAGGCTCGGCGTCAACGCCCTCTTCGTCGTCGGCGGTGACGGCGGCATGCGCGGCGCCACCGCGCTCTTCGACGAAATCACACGACGCAACCTCCCCGTCGCCGTCGTCGGCGTCCCCAAGACCATCGACAACGATCTCCCCTACATCGAGCGCACCTTCGGCTTCGAAACCGCCGTCACCGTCGCCTGCCAAGCCATCCGCGCCGCCACCATCGAAGCCACGGGCGCCCCCCGCGGCGTCGGCCTGGTCCGCCTCATGGGCCGCAACGCCGGCTTCATCGCCGCCTCCTCCGTACTCGCCTCCCGCGAAGCCGACCTGGTCCTGGTCCCCGAGCTGGCCTTCGAGCTCCAAGGCGCTGGCGGGCTCTTCGCCTGGCTGCGCGGACACCTCGCCGAGAGCGGCTCCGCCGTCATCGTCGTCGCCGAAGGCGCCGGCCAGACCCTCTTCCCCGAACACGAGCTCAAAGACGCCAGCGGCAACAGCCAACTCGGCGACATCGGTGTCTTCCTGCGAGACGCCATCAAGAAAGAGTTCGCCAAAGAAGAACTCAACCTCAAGTACATCGACCCCAGCTACCTCATCCGCGCCGCCCCAGCCAACCCAGGCGACACCCTGTTCTGCGGGCGACTCGCCGAAGACGCCGTGCACGCCGCCATGGCCGGCAAAACCGGCCTGGTCGTCGGGCTCTGGATGAACAGGTTCACCTACGTGCCGCTGCACACCGTCACTTCGACCACCAAACGCATCGACCTGGACAGCATGTTCTGGCGCTCCGTAGTCGACTGCACCGGCCAGCCGCCACTCCTGAGATGACCTTATGCGGATTGACTTCCCCCGAGCATGGGGCTTGTTCGCCCCTCGAGCCCTAGCGCTGAGCGCGCTCCTCCTCCTCTCGTCGACCGCTTGCGACGACGGCTTCGAAGCCCACCCAGGCTCCGATGCCCACGGTGACAGCCTCACCGACCTCATGGACGCCGAGCTCCTCGACGACAGCAAGCTCGACGGCGCCCACGACTCGGAAGAAGACACCTTCGTGCCGCCACAGTTCTATCCGCCCCGCACCGACGACTTCGCCTGCAACACCGCCAAACGAGTCGCCGCCTGCGACTCGGCCTTGCTCCACGACGGCGCGCCAATCCCCTCCGACCCCTCCGACCTGCTCACCCTCGTCAACCGCTGGTACGCCGCCCCCGACGACTTCCCCGTCCCCGCAGGCAGCGTCTGGACCCCCTGCGACGGGACCGAGCCTGGCTTCACCCACAACCTAGTCTGCGTGCCGTCGACCTACAGCAATGGGCCCAAACCCCTGCGGGCCGACGCCTGGGAGACCCAGAGCCCTGCCGACATCCCCCTGACCTACGACGGCCTCCCCATCGGCTCGCGCGGGGTCGTCGGCTTTCGCGGACTCCTCGAGGCGGCCCGCATCGAAGGGGGCTTCGAGATTTTGGTGACCAGCGGCTTCCGCTCCTTCCAGACCCAGACCGAGCTCCACGAATACTACGTGCAGGCCGAGCTCAATGGCGGGCTCAGCGAGGCCGAGGCGCGCATCTACGCCTCGACCTACAGCGCGCGGCCAGGCCACTCCGAGCACCAGCTCGGCGTCACCGCCGACCTCATCTACCGCCGCAACGGCGCCCTCTATCCAGGGCTCGACGAGGCCATGGGAGACAGCGACGAGTTCCAGTGGGTCATGGCCAACGCCCATCGCTTCGGCATCGTCCTCACCTACGGCCAGTCCAAGGTCGCGACGACCCAATACGTCTACGAGCCCTGGCATTTTCGCTACGTCGGAGTGCAAGCCGCCAACGAGATGCGACGCTGCGACCTGAACACCGAGGAGTTCCTCGACGCGCGCTACGGCCTCGAACCCCTCCCCGCCTACGAGGGCGACTACGTGATCCTCTGGTCTGATGCCCGTTTCGTCGAGCACCTCACGCTGCCGCCGGGGAGCAAGGCTGCGCCCGGAGAACACCTGGTCAAGACCTGGCGCGTCCAGAACAATGGCACGACCAATTGGTGGAACCTGAAGCTGGTCAACGTCGGCGGCGACCTCAGCCCCGTCGAGACCGACGTCTACTGCGTCCTCGCCGGAGAGACCGTCGATCTGTCCGTGGAGCTCGACGCGCCGGCAACGCCAGGCTTCGCCAACGGGCTGTGGCAGCTGCAAGACGAAACCGGGCTGGTGTTTGGAGACGTGCTGCAGCTCTCGTTGAGTGTGGAATAGCTCGAGCCAGGCTCCTCCCGCCCGAAATCTCTCAGGGAAGAACCGTCGGTGTCACAGTGCTGCGATGTTCGTCGCCCCTGCGGTAAGGACCCCTCATGATGCACCCCTTCAAAACCATACGCCCCATGACCGCCAACGAAGCGCTGCCCGACAGGAGCGCCGTCATTCGTCCACAAGACAAACATCTGGTCTTTGGGACCCCGATGGAAGGGACGTTCGAAGGGCTCGAGACGGCTGTCGTCGGCATGGGCTGCTTCTGGGGCGCCGAGCGACTCTTCTGGCGCCTCGACGGCGTGCTGAGCACGGCGGTCGGATATGCCGGGGGCTTCACCGCCAACCCGACCTACGAAGACGTCTGCTCTGGCCAAACCGGGCACGCCGAGGTCGTGCGCGTCGTGTTCGACCCTGCCAAGCTCTCTTACGATGCGGTGTTGAAACGCTTCTGGGAAGAACACGACCCAACCCAGGGTCTGCGACAAGGAAACGACGTCGGCTCGCAGTACCGCTCCGTCATCTACACCAGCACGGAGGCACAGCTCACGGCCGCGCGCACCTCGAAGACCCTCTTCGAGAAAGCCCTCATGAGCCTCGGTCAAGGCGCCATCACCACCGAGATTGAAGCCGCGCCCACGTTCTATTTCGCGGAGCCTTACCACCAGCAATACCTGGCCAGGAACCCGAAC
>PFUG01000639.1:0-28651 GCA_002789955.1 Deltaproteobacteria bacterium CG_4_9_14_3_um_filter_63_12
GGGGCATTTCCGAACGGGCACTCACAAGATGTCCTTTGGGAAGAGTTCGGAATTCGGTCGCATTTTCCACCGATCTCAGCAAAACACGCAATTTCAAGATGGGCTCTAGCTAAACGTGACTGCGGACGCCTCGAGATGGGAGCGGTGTTCGCGGTCGAGCGCGTAATGGGGGTTTGCGGCTGGCGAGGGACTTTGTGATCGCGCGGCTTGGGTCTCGGGCCCGGTCACTTCGAAGTTGGTCGGTTTCCGCGCAGTGGTAGGTTTCCGCACACTTCTCTCGCATCTCCGCACCAACACTCAGGCTCCGGGCCGCGGTTGGGACCATTGGGCGACTCACGTGCTCACCATCGAGCACAACCGTGTTCGTCCTGTGCCGAGGGCTCTGACGCGCCCCAAAATTCCAGGAGGTCCGCTCAGGATAAGCCCGTGGAGGGTTTCCAAGAAGTGTGGTCTGCCTCTTGCTCAAGGACCTCTAGCCCACACCTCCAAGGCTCCCCTCCGCGAGGCTCCGCGCCATGCAGGCACTGTCCGAAAAATCTGTGCCGACACCCGATCCCGCTGCGGGTCTGCATCCCGTCAGCCTCGAGTGGTTGGCGACGAACCTTCCTTGCCGCGATGCCTGCCCGGTGGGCACGCATGCGGGAGGCTACGTCTCCTTCATCGCCCAAGGGCTCTACAAAGAGGCCTACTTCCTCGCTCGCCGGCCCAACCCCTTCGCCTCCATTTGCGGCCTGGTCTGCGCCCACCCTTGTGAGGCGGCCTGCCGCAGACAATACCTCGACAAGCCCGTCAGCATCCGGGCGCTCAAACGCTTCGTCACCGAGCGTTTCGGCGTCGAGAGCGAGCACACCTTCGAGGAGATCGAGCAGGTCATCGATCGCCCGCGACCCAAGGCCGAGCAGCCAGGTCGCGTCGCCATTATCGGAGCGGGCCCCGCCGGGCTGGCCTGCGCCCACGACTTGGCGATAATGGGACACAAGGTGGTCGTCTTCGACGCCGCCTCGGTGGCCGGCGGCATGATGCGCATGGGCATCCCCGAATATCGGCTGCCCCGCGAGCTCATCCAGTGCGAGGTCGACTTCATCGAGCACCTCGGGGTGGAGATTCGCCTCGGCGTGGAGATCGGCAAGGACGTGCTCTTTTCCTCGCTGCGCAAAGACTACGACTCGATCTTTTTGGCTCCTGGATGCCGTCGGGGACGCGGCTTGAATTTGCCGGGAATGGAAGCGGACGGAGTGCTCACTGCCATCGACTTCCTGGTGGAAGTGAACCTCGGGATCCCCGTCACCATCGGCGAGGAGGTCGTCGTGGTCGGGGGCGGCAACGTGGCCTTCGACGTCGCTCGCTCGGCGCGGCGCTTCGGCGGCACCTCGGTGCCCGACGAACTGCACCACAACCTGATGCTCGACACCGCCCGCACCGCCGCTCGGACTCTCGGGAAGAAGGTCACCATGGTGACCCTCGAGAGCGAGGAAGAGCTTCCCGCTGACCCCGAGGAGGTCGTCGAGGGACGGGAAGAAGGCGTGACCATTATCCATCGGCGCATGCCGCGTGCGGTGCTCGACGCAGAGGGGAAAGTGCGCGCGCTGCAGACCGTCGATGTCAGCCGAGTCTTTGACGACGAGGGGCGCTTCGACCCGCAGACCATCGAAGGCACCGAGCGCGAATTGAAGTGCGACACGCTGATCTTCGCCGTCGGCCAGCTCTCGGATTTGTCCTTTCTCGGCGAAGAGCACGGCTTCGAGCTCACCCCACGGGGCACTTTAGTGGTCGACAAGCAGAGCCTGTCGACCAGCGTCGAGGGGGTCTACGCCGGCGGTGACGCGGCCTTCGGGCCACGGATCATCATCGAGGCGGTGGCTGAGGGGAAGCGGGCGGCCCTGTCCATGGACACCTATCTGACCGGGCGGCGCACCGCGCCCGCAGTCTACTCCATGCGGCGCTTCGACACCTTCGGCTACGCGCACCCGTTTGCGTACGGCGACTACGAGACTCTAGAGCGGGCCGAAGTCCCCATGCTCGAGCTCGGGGCCCGCACCGGACAAGCCCAAGTCGAAAGTGGGTACAGCGAGGCGGAAGCGAGGCAGGAGGGCGCTCGCTGCCTGCACTGCTGGATCAACACGATCTTCGACTCCCGGCCTGCCAGCGGTTCGGAGTGTGTGCAGTGCGGCGGCTGCTCGGATGTCTGCCCGGTGGACTGCATCTCGTTGGTGCACGGCAGCCGGCTGAGCGGCGCCGACGGCGGCCAGGTGATCCACGGCCAGGTCCTGAACCTATCTGGGACGGGAGCTGTGCTCTTCAAGGACGAGACGCGGTGCATTCGCTGCGGCCTCTGCGCCCGGCGTTGTCCTGTGGGCTGCATCACCATGCAGGGCTTCTACAAACAGGACGAGGGCGCGCTGTTCAAGCTCTGCGAGAGGGTCTTGTGAACCGATTGGGTGAGAAGAGTGGCAACACGTTCGTCCGCGTCGAGCCAGGGTTAGCCAGGGGTTTCAACCCCTGGGCAGCCAGGGGCTTCAACCCCTGGGCCATGTGCGAGCGCTCTACGCTGGCAGTGAACACGTCATGTGGTCGAGTGGGAGACGGCGAATGAGCCTAGTAGACGATCTCAAGGCTCCCTCAACGAAGGGGGAGCTGACACGGCGCATGGCGCTGGGCGGCATTTCGGCCGCGGCATTGGGGCTGGCCACGTTGGGCACCACCGTCGTCACCGTGCGTTACATGAGCCCCAACGTGCTCTTCGAGCCGGCGACGCGCTTCAAGGTCGGACGCCCCGAGGACATCCCGCTGGGCACGGTCCTCGTCCTACCCGAGCAGCAAACCTATGTGGTGCACGGGCCTCGAGGCATCTACGCCATGAGCTCAGTCTGCACTCATCTCGGCTGCATGACCCGCTTCACCGAGGCCGACAAGCAGATTCGCTGCCCCTGTCACGGCAGCCAGTTCAACGTCGACGGGGAAGTGGTCGACGGACCCGCCCCCAAACCCTTGAACCGACGTCTCATCGAGCTGGCAGACGGGCAGCTCGTGGTCGACCTCCGACAGTCCGTCCCCCAAGACTACGTGGTGGAGGTCTGAGCCATGCACCCCAATCGTGACGAACCGAATCCTCCAACCTCTCCCAAGAAGGGATTGGTCGAGGTCCTGACCGACAACCGGGTGACCCGCTCGGTCATTCGGCATGGTTACCCCGACACCAACCGCAACCGCGCGCTGGTCGTCTTCAGCAACTTCTTCCTCCACATCCACCCGGTCAAAGCCCGTGTTCGGGCCATCGCCTTTCCCCGGACCTTCTATCTCGGGGGTTTGAGCGCGGTGATGTTCTTCATCCTCGTGGTCACCGGGCTGCTGCTGATGTTCTACTATCACCCGTCCTCACCCCGGGCCTACGAGGACATGAAGGACCTGCGCTTCGTGGTCTCCGCCGGGGTCTTCTTGCGCAACCTGCATCGCTGGTCGGCGCACGCCATGGTGGCGCTGGTCTTCCTGCACATGGTGCGCGTCTTCTACGCTGGCGCGTACCGTCCGCCGCGAGAGTTCAACTGGGTCCTCGGGGTCGTCCTCTTCCTGCTCACCGTCCTCTTGAGCTACACCGGCTACCTGCTGCCCTGGGACCAGCTGGCCTATTGGGCCGTCACCGTCGGCACACGGATGGCCCAAGCCACCCCCGTCATCGGCGACGAGATCTCCTTCCTAATGCTGGGCGGGCACAGCGTCGACAGCAACACCCTGGTGCGCTTCTTCGTCTTGCACTGCGTGCTGCTGCCCACGGTCCTAACGGTCGTTCTCGCCGTGCACATCTGGCGCGTCCGCAAGGACGGCGGGATCTACATCCCGCCGGATGAGCGCGACGAGACCCTACGTCCAGGAGGCGAAGACACTGTCAGTAACGAAGTCGTGGTGGCTCCTAACGCCGAAGACGAGGAGCTGCAATGAAGTCCAACCTCAAACCCGAGTTCGAAGTGGTCGAAGGCACCGACGCGCGCCAAGTGCCGGTGCGGCTGTTGGTCGTCCAGGAGGAGGCGCGTCCAGCGGTTGAGCTGCAGGACGAGCCAGTCGTCATGACCTTCCCTCACCTCTTCGTGCGTGAGCTGATCGCGCTGGTCGCCGCCTCTCTGTTCATCGTCGTCATCTCGCTGCTCTTCGACGCGCCGCTCGAGGAGCTGGCAAACCCACAGAAAACGCCCAACCCAGCGAAAGCACCCTGGTACTTCCTGGGTCTCCAGGAGCTGCTCCACTACTACCCGCCCGTCATCAGTGGCGTGGTCTTGCCTGGCCTCGTGGTCACCGCGTTGGCAGTCATCCCCTACTTCAACGTGAACGTGCAGCGCACCCCATTCTGGGCCACCCACAAACCCCAAAAGATCGTGGGCGTATTGGTCGCGACGGGGGTCGTAACCCTGATCTTCTACATCACCGGCGCCCACCCCATCTGGCCGCTCATCGGTCCGACCTGGCTGATCGGGCTGTGCATGCTGCTGCCAGTGTTGGTCCGAGCGGACCTTCGTGTGTTGCGCTGGGTCGAGACCCGCAGCCTCGCCTTCTGGATCTTCACCTGGTTCCTGGTGGCGGCAGTGGTCATGAGCGTTATCGGGGTCTTCTTCCGCGGACCGGCTTGGTCGTTCACGCTCCCTTGGGTCGACGGGATTTATTGATATGGCCGAGCACGTCGAGACACAGCTGGCCCGCCAGCTTCATCGCAATCTCCGCATCCTAGCGGTCCTCTCCGTGGTGTTCGTCGGCGCCCTCGCCTACGCGCCCATGAAGTCGACCTACTCGGAGTGGCGAAGCGTCCAGGAAGACTACAACACGCGGGCTGAGGCTGTTGGCATGGCGCCCATGGCCATCGAGCTCAAGCAGATCTGGAAACCCGAGATCGGCCTCACTGACCGCTGCCCAAGCTGCCACGTGGCCATGGGCGACATCGCTCCCCTGCCCGAGGGCGGCCCGCTCTACGGCAAACACCCGGAGGTGCACCACGATGTGGGCCGCATGGGGTGCACGCTCTGTCATCGGGGACAGGGCCGCGCGACCTCCGTCGCAGATGCTCATGGCGACGTGCAACACTGGGAAGATCCCATGTTGCCCAAAGCACATCTGCAGGCCTCGTGCGGCTCCTGCCACGGAAAGACCGCCAAAGTCGCGACCCTCTCTCACCTCGAGCGGGGCGCCTACCTCTTCCAGGAGCACGGCTGTCAAGCCTGCCACACCGTCGACGGGGAGGGCGGCAGCGTCGGCCCCGATCTCTCGGGGGTCGCGCTGAAAGGCTATGACCGCGCCTGGCACATTCGCCACCTGAAGTCCCCCACAGCGGTGGTCGAGGGCTCCAAGATGATGTCTTTTGGCCACATCTCCGACGCCGACATCGACTCCCTCTTGACCTACCTCGACACCCTCGTTGGCGCCCGCAAGCTCATGCAGGGCAAGGCCATCGTCGCGGAGCAGGGCTGCCGCGGCTGCCACGAGATCGGCGGCGTCGGCGGCGATGTCGGCCCCAGCCTCACGAACTTCACCCGCCTCCCAGCCAGCGAGATCGACTACAAGAACATCGAAGGGCCTCGGACCCGCGAGAACTGGCTTCACAACAAGCTCAACAACCCGGCGAGCCTGATCACGCCCTCGAAAATGCCGCCCTTCCACCTTCCCCCCGAGGATGAAGAGGCGCTCATCACCTTCCTAATGTCCTTGCGAGACAGCGACCTGCCCCTGGAAGCCATGCCCGAAGAAACCCTCGTCGCCCAGCTCGACCATCGCCGAGACTTCGCGCCCGACGGGGACACCCTGTTCTCGACGTTCTGCTCCGCCTGCCACGGAGACCAAGGAGAGGGCCAATACATGGACACCTTGGCCATGCGGGCGCCGGGCGTCATGAACCTGGACACGCTGGCCGTCGCCTCCGACGAGTTCTTCGCCTACACCATCAAACAAGGGCGCTCGAATCGCTCCATGCCGGGCTGGGGGGTCACCGACAAGGGGCTCACCGACGACGAGATCGCAGTATTGCTCGCGCACCTGCGCAGCGCGCGCCCGACCGTTCCCCTGTACTCGCAGGTCGCGAGCCACACGCCCGACTTGCGCCTCGGCGAGTCCATCTTCCGCTCCGATTGTGGCGGCTGCCACGGCCTCGACGGCACGGGAACCGTCATCGCACCGAGCTTGATGAACCCCGAGTTCCTCTTCGTCGCCGACGACGTCTTCCTCTACGAAACCATCACCAGAGGGCGGCGCAACACGGCCATGCCCTCGCACGCCGACTACGACTCGCGAGCGTTGGCCGGCATCATCGGCTGGCTCCGTAGTCACGAGGCCACTCCTGTCGCCGCGGGGGTCTTGCACGACCTAGAGCCGATAAGACCCCTCGAGGCCGTCCTTCCCACCGAGCCCGTCGCGCCGGTCGAACTGGACACGGCGCTCACAGACCCCGGCGCCGCCGAGCGGGTCGCAGGGCCGAACGCAGCCGCGGTCGACCCCGACGCCGCCGAGCGGGTCGCAGGGCCGAACGCAGCCGCGGTCGACCCCGACGCCACCGAACGGAGCGCAGAGCCGAACGCAGCCGCGGTCGACCCCGGCGCGCCCGAGCGGAGCGCAGTGCCCGACGCGGTCGCGCTCGAAGCCGAGGGAGCAGCGGCCGCCCCAGTGCTCGTCGCCGCGCCCGCCGCCCTCTTCGCACCAGCCCCCCCCTACGACATGGAGCGTGTGGTCACCTCGGTCTTGGGGGTCGAAATACAGGACTACCAAGCCAACGGCTCGGCAGTGTATGGCGCCGTTCTCTACGGCTCGCTTTGCGCCGGCTGCCACGGCGAGACCGGCGCCGGTGGGGTCGGCCCCGGAATCACCAACCCAGACTTCCTCGCCTCAGCCTCCGACGGCCTCCTCGCCGCGACGATCTTGCTCGGCCGTGGCGGTCGGCCCATGCGCCCCTTCGGGCCAGCGGGCATCGCCCACATCGACGAACGCGAGCTCGGCGACCTCATCGTCTTTCTCCGAGAACAGGGCGCCAAGCCCAGCGAGACGCCGCAGGGCCGTCACGTTCAGGGTGACGCGGAGGCCGGTCAGCGCAGCTTCGGGGCGCTCTGCGTCCAGTGCCATGGCGACTCCGGCCAAGGGCTCCTAGGCCCAGCGCTGAACAACCCGCAGTTCCTCACCGCGGCCACCGACGGTTTCCTACAGGCCACCATCGCCAGAGGACGCCGCGGGACCGCCATGCGCGCTTGGGCCGGTGGCGGCTATGGCTTTGCCGAACTCGAGCCGCAAGAGATCAACGACATCATCGCTTACATCCGAAGCTGGCAGACCCAGCCCTGAACCGCAACCATTGGTCGCTTTTCTGTCCTTTCAAGGAGCTCATCATGTCCCGTTTCACTCGACGCAACTTCCTAAAAGGCACCGCCGCAGGCGCCGGGCTGGCCCTCGCCAGCGGACTCGTCGCCTGCGGAGAACAGAAGAACGAGCTGGCCAGGAGCGAACAGCCAGGAGTGACCGGGAAACCCGCAGGACGCACCGAGTACCAAGCCCAGTGCCCCTACTGCGGCGTCGGCTGCGCGACCCTCATCCAGGCCGAGGGAGAGCGCATCGTCGGCATGGTGCCCGACCAGCAGAGCTCGGTGAACAAAGGGGTCCAGTGCATCAAAGGACTCACCGCCTGGGAACCCACTTACATCGACCGGGTCACCCAATGTCTGGTGCGCAAAGACATGACCGACCCTGAAACGGGGCATGTCTCCGAGACCAAGGGACGCTTCGACGACGACGTCTGGAGAGAGGTGACCTACGAGGAGGCCTCCAAGCTCGTCTCGGAAAAAATCGCCGCGACGATCAAGATGTTCGGGGGCAACTCCATCGGCCTCTACGGCAGCGGCCAGCTGTCTCTCGAGGGCCAGTACCTCGAAAACAAGTTCATGAAGGGCGTCATCGGCTCGAACACCATCGAGGCCAACGCCCGCATGTGCATGACCTCCGCGGTCACGGGCTACTTCAAGGCGCTCGGCAGTGACACGCCCCCAGGGTGCTACGAGGACATCGAGCTGGCGGACATGATCAGCTTCTTCGGGCACAACCCGCGAGAGTCGCATCCCATCGTCTTCTGGCGTGTTGCCGACCACAAGAAGAAGAACGGCATCCCGACCCTGGTCGTCGATCCTCGCCGCACGGCCAGCGTCCAAGGTCTAGAGGCCATCGACCCCAGCAACTCGTACCACGCGCCCCTCATCAACGCCGATATCTCCTTCCTCAACAGCATCGGGCACGTGCTCATCAAGGAGCACAACGATGTGATCGCATACGACTTCCTCAAGGAGAACGTCGACGGCTGGGAGGAGTACATCGCGGGAGTAAGCGAACGCTACAGCCCCGAGCAAACTCAGAGCATGACTGGCCTCGAACCTGAGTTCGTACGCACCATCGCAGGGCACTGGGCCGACGCCACGCGCAAGGGCAACGCCCGCGGCAAGGGCGGCGTCATCACCTTCTGGGGCATCGGCTACAACCAGTCCGTGCATGGGCAACACAACGTCTGGAGCATCATCAATTTGCACTTACTGACCGGCAACATCGGCCGTCCAGGCGCGGTGCCGTTCTCCATGACCGGGCAGCCCAACGCCATGGGCGAGCGCCTCACAGGGGGGCTCACAGGAAGGCTGCCTTTCAACATCGGGCTCGAGAACGAGCAGCACCGCGGCTGGATGGCCAAGAACTGGAACATCCCCCAAGCGGATCTGGACGCGGTCGCTGGGCTGCAGAACCCCGGCTATGCGGTAGGGATGATGGAGCGCGCCATCAAGGGCGAGGTCAAGGCGATGTTCCTCATCTACGCCACCCACATCGACCTGCCGGACACTCACAACCTCGTCCGCCGCGCGCTCTCCAAGACCTTCAACGTCGTGCAAGAGATCTATCGGCACGCACCCAACAATCTCTACGCCGATGTGATCATCCCTGCGGCGACCTGGGGAGAGTGGTCCAACGGGCTCTACATCAACTCCGAGCGGCGCCTCTATGTCACCGATGGGCTCGGGAAGGGCCCCATGATGCAGTACGACGGCAAGGACATGGTCGACGCCTCCGGCGCGCCCATGAGGTGCAAGCCCGACATGGACATCGTCATCGACAAGGGCATCGAGATCGCCAATCTCCTCGGCAAAGATGGCCACGCCATCTTCCCCTACCCGAAGCTCGAGAACGGCAACTACGACTCTGAGGAGGTCTTCCGCGAGTTTTGCCGAGCGTCCAAGGGCACCGATGCCGATCTGTCCGGCATTCTCGAGGTCGAAGCGCAGCAGGGGCGCTCACCCTACCAGCAGATCCGCGAGCTGCGCGGCATTCAGTGGCCGGCACCCACCTTTGAGATCGCCTTGAAAGGTGGCACGAAGAGACGCTATCGCGAGCAAGAGGAGGGCTGGGAAGACAAGCCCTACGGCGTCTTCCGCCGCGAGAACGGCAAGGCGTTGATGGGCGTCTGCGAGCAGGACTACACCAACCGCAGAGAGCACATCGACAAACTCTCCAAGTTTGGAACGGATCCCGACGCCTTCACCATCGACCACATCGACGAGCTCAAGGCCATTCGCGACCACGGCCTCACCCCTGAGCTGCCCGATTTCGAGTACGCAGACCGGCCCAGCACCCAGGTCCCCGCGGACAAATACCCCTTCTGGCTGCTCCTTGGCGTCGTCTACGAGCACTTCCACACCGCCAAGACGATCCGCGGAGCAACGACCCGCCGGCTCGTGCCCGAGCAGTATGTCGAGCTGCACCCCCGAGACGCAGAGAACCACGGCATCCAAGACGGGGACTGGATCCGCGTCACGACTCGTCGCGGCAGCTACGAGGGGCGCGCCCAGATCGACGGCGCCAACAGCAAGATCAGGCCGGCGCGCAACATCGTTCAGCCCGGGATGATCTTTAGCCCATGGAACCTCTCGGTCGCCGACAGTGCTGACCCCAAGGAGAACAAGTGGCTGGTCAACGCGGTCTCGCACCGCGCCTGGGATCCCATCAGCGGCCAAGCGGACTTCAAGAAGCTCGCCGCCAAGATCGAGAGAGTGAAAGCTGGATGAGCAAGCGCGCACCCGGCCTCGAGGCGGACGTGGCGCACGCCACGTCGCCTCCCAAACCCAGGCGGCGAGAGTTCCTCAAGAGCGCCGCCGTCATCGGGTCACTCGCGCTCTTTGCTCGGGTGCGCGTCGGCGGCCTCGAGGGGTACGTCGAGGCGGCCACCCAGAACGGCAACGCCTACATCCGTCCCCCAGGCGCCGTCGACGAAGAAGAGTTCGTCCGGCGCTGCATTCGCTGCCACAAGTGCGGCGAGAACTGCACCAACTCCTGCATCCGCTTCGTCGGCGCGGAGGGCCCCGCAGAGGCCCGTGGCACTCCCTACATCGTGCCGCGGGAGAAGGCCTGCGTCCTCTGCATGAAGTGCAACAACAACTGCCCATCCGGCGCGCTGCAATTCGTGGACGCCGACCATCCCGCGCTGTGGGAGGTCGTGCACATGGGCACCGCCGAGCTCGACAAGAATATTTGCAACTCCTATCAGGGCTACATCTGCGGCGTCTGCATCCGCGCCTGTCCCATCGGCGACCTGGCCCTCAGCGCCGACCTCTGGGAGAAGCCCTTGCTCAACCCCGACTACTGCGTCGGGTGCGGGCTCTGTGAGCAGTCGTGCTTCCACATGCCCCAGGCCCTGCGCATTCGCAACCGAGGCCGCGCATGAGCGCCCGCTCGCCAAAAAAGAAGCCGCGCAGCGCGCCCAGTCGGTTCTATCGCCGGCTCACTCGCGCTCGTCGCCAGCGTCTGCCAGGCCGCATGCGAGCCCTACAGCTCGTGCGCCGTTGTGTTCAAGCCTCGGTGCTGCTGGCCTTGATCTCGATCCCGGTGTTCTCGCTCTACGAGAACCTGAGGAACCAGCGCGACGACATCGGAATCGAGGCCCGCTTCGACACCCGCCTGGTCGATGGTCTGCTCCGCGAGAACCCAGAGCGGCGCGTGCTCGCGACCAAGCTTCGCGGTTCGGTGTGGACGCTCAAGGCCGGCGACACCGTCGTCTCCGATCCCCTCGCTGTGGTCGACTTCAGCGCCGCGGCCCGCAGTGGGGTCGACCCCTTCTTGCTCACTGCGCTCATCCCGCTGCTCGCCACGTTGCTCTTGGGTCGGGTCTTCTGCGGTTGGCTCTGCCCGGCGGACCTGCTCTTCGAGGTCGGCAGCACCTTGCGGCGATGGGCAGGCATTGAGACCAACGTCACCTTCTCGCGCTGGACGAAGTTCTGCGTGCTTGGGCTCGGAGCGCTCGCAGGTTTCTACCTAGGGACGCAGGTCTTCGCCGAGATCTATCCGCCTCGGGTGGTCAGCGGCGAGCTCTATCTGTGGATCACGTTCGGCGCGGGCGGGGCGGGGGCCTGGTTGCTGCTCCTCATCGTCTCCTTCGAGGTCTTCGCCTCGAGGCGCTTCTGGTGCCGCTACGCCTGTCCGGGTGGGGCGCTCTACTCGTTGCTCGGCACCTTTCGCGTGCTGCGTCTGAAGGTCCGCGCCGACCGCTGCACTCAGTGCAGCAAGTGCGTGTCGGCCTGCGAGTTCGGCCTCAGTCCCATGTCCGGGAAGATCGGCAACGAATGCAACAACTGCGGGCACTGCGTGCGCGCCTGTGGGCTCGACGCGCTGACCTGGCGAATAGGCCCCCGGCCCAAAGACGGCTTCGACATCATCGCGGCGGCCGAGAGAAGTGCTGCACGTGAAACATCGGCGCACGGGGCGAAAGGGACTGTGGAGGAGAACCATGACACGGCAGGCCAATGATGACGCGACGAGAGCTCCTCGAGAGCTTGAAAAACGGGCTCAGCGCCGGCTGCGTGGGCTTCGTCATTCTCTTCGGCGGGCGGGCGCTGCGGCGCAGGCTCGCCGAGCCCGAGCCGGCGCCGACGGCGCAACATCCCTTGCGACCTCCAGGGGCCATCGCCGAGGACGCCTTTCGCGCCAAGTGCACCCGCTGCATGCTCTGCGGCGAGGCCTGTCCGGTGCACGCGATCCGCTTCGTGACGCGGATCGCGGGGGCTCAAGCGGACGTTCAGCCGGGGCCCCTCGGCTTCAAGCGCGAGCCACACGTTCAGCCGATTTGGGCCGGCGACGACACCCCCTACCTCTTGCCGTGGAAGACGGCCTGCATCCTGTGTATGGAGTGCACGCGGGTCTGCCCAACGGGAGCGCTGCTTCCCATAGAAGAGACGCGGGAGGCGATCGCCGCGTCGGTGCGCATGGGCGTGGCCCAAATCGACCGCAAGATCTGTCTGCCCTGGAACCGACGCAGCTGGTGTGGAGCCTGTCTGACCATCTGTCCGTACCGGGAAAAGGCCATCACGGTCGACTACCAGAGCAGACCGACAGTGCACCCCGAACACTGCGTGGGTTGCGGGCTCTGCGTGGAGATCTGCCCCATTCGCTACAAGGCGATCTCCGTCCTGCCGCCGTTCTACCCCGACGTGGGCGACACGCGCGCCGAGTAGGCAGGGTATTGCTGGGTCTAGGGCTGCTCCTGTTGTCGGTAATCGCGCTGCCAGCGCCCGCGTCCGCCCACCACATCCTGGGTATCCCGCACTACAAATACGGCACCGACTACCCCCAAATCCCCTTCGTCGAAGTGCAGGCGACGGTGGAACAGTACGACATGGCGTTCACCTATTTCCCCGGCACACCCAAGCCCGGAGAGGCGGTCCGCTTCAAGCTCTACGTGCGCAACCGCGACGACGCGACGGCGTTCAAGGAGCCACTCACCGTCTCCATCTACCAAAAAACCTGGATCGGCGACGATAAGCTCCTCGTCGAGGACCTGCCCATCACCGTTGGCGTTGGTCCCGAGGGCAACGACTACAAGTTCTTCTACACCTTCGACGACGCCGAGGCCTATGAGGTGCGGCTCAATTTCCCGGGCAGCAACGGCCCCGAGCACATTCCCTTCCCCGTCGGCATCGGAGAGACCGACGATCGTCCGCTGATCGCGGGGGCCATCCTGCTCCTGCTCGGAGCGGTAGTGAGTGTCGCTGTCATCAAGCGCCGGCAGAAGAAGCGCGCCAAGCAACGCCCCGCCGCGCGGACGCGAGTCGCTGACGAGGCCGCCATCGACGGGGGCGAAGTCGAGGCCCTTGGGTCCGCCACGGCGTCAGAGGACCTCGAATCGCGGAGGGCGTCATGAACTGTGAGTGCGACAAGGGAAAAGACATGACCTCGGAGGAGGTCGTCGAGGCCGGCGGCCTGACCATGGGGCACGGCACCATGCCCGGCCTCCCCAGCTGGGCGCTCGGCTCAGCCCTCGCCTTGGTCGTCGTGCTCACAGTGCTGAGCGTGGGCCGAGGGCGCCGCTGGTTCTCAGGCGAGAGCTCAGGGCTGCGCTTCGAGCTCACCTCCATCAAGCCGCTGAAGTGGCTCGTGTCGCGACGCTACTTCCAGTTCATGATGCAGGTCCCGTTGGTCATCATGCTCTTCGTCATCCTCTACGCCGGCTTCGAAGGCACCCCAGTCGCCGACAAGAACATCTCGACGGTGCTGGTCTGGAGCATCTGGTGGACGTTGCTCATCCTCGACATCGTCCTGCTCGGACGCATGTGGTGCTTGGTCTGCCCCTGGGACGCTCTGGCCTCCTGGATTCGACGTCTCTCGTTCTGGCGCCGCCGTGAGGAAGAACCCCTAGCCCTCAATCTCAAGTGGCCCCGGTGGCTAAAGAACGTCTACCCGGCGACCTTCTTCTTCGTCGGCCTGACCTGGCTCGAGCTGGGCTGGGGGGTCACCATGAGCCCGCACGCCACCGCGATTCTCGGGCTGTGCATGGTGATGCTCGCCGTCGTCCCTGCCCTCATCTTCGAGCGCAAGTCGTTCTGCCGATATGGCTGCCTGATCGGCCGAATCTGTGGACTCTACAGCATGGTCGCCCCAGTCGAGGTGCGCTCCCGCGACCTCGACGTGTGCAAGTCCTGTCGGACCAAGGACTGCCTCAACGGCAACGACAAAGGCTATCCCTGTCCCACCGGCCAATCGCTGACCACCATGCGCGCCAACACGTACTGCACCGTCTGCACCGAGTGTGTGAAGAGCTGCCCCAACGACAACGTCGCCATCAACGTGCGCCCCTGGGCCAGCGACCTCTACGGGTTGCGCAAACCTCGCCGCGACGAGGCCATGCTCGCCCTGGTGATGCTTTCGCTGACCTCGTTCCACGGCCTCACCATGACGCCCATCTGGACGCAGCTCATCAACGCCTCGCGCGACACCCTCGGACTCTCGTTCCTGCCCACCTTCTCCCTCGGCATGGTCGCGATTCTCTTGGTCCCCGGCGGCCTCTACCTGCTCTTCTCGTCGCTCTCGAACCGCTTCACCCGCACGGCGAAGGACTCGAGCCTGTGGCGCGTCGCCTCGGGCTACGCCTATCCCCTCGTGGCCATCGCGCTAATGTACCACCTCGCCCACAACGCAGGACACTTCCTGGTGGAGGCGGGCGTCGTCGTGCCGGTCATCTCCGACCCCTTGGGGAGTGGCGCCAACATTTTCGGCACGGCGGGCTTCTCGCCCGCTCCGTTCCTTTCCCAAGAGGGCATCTGGCTGATGCAGCTCGGCCTCGTTCTGCTGGGCCACTGGTGGGCTTTGAGAGCCACCGAGTGGGCCCATCGAGCTTTGGCCAAGGTGCGCAGCGTTGAGGTCCTCCCCCTGCGCTCCCGACTCGTAACGGCCGCGTTTCTCTTGATGGTCAGCGCTTTCAATCTGTGGCTGTTGGCGCAGCCCATGGAGATGCGAACAGCGATGTAGTTTGCCGGGCCGATCCGGGGCCATCCGCTTCGTCGGCTTCCTCGCTCGCTCCTCGACGACCTCGAGGTCGCCTTCGTCGCTCGCTCGTCGCCTCCTTGCGGATGACCCCGCCTCGACCCGGCAAACAGTTCAGTGCAACTCGGTTCGGTTCGGTTCGTTCAAGTTCAGTGCTCGTCTGCGCGACCTGGCGGTCGCCTTGGCGCAGGGTTTGACGATGAAGTTTCTGAGGACACAGATTGAGAGCACCACGTCGCCCCCTCGGGTGAATAGGGGGCAGTTCGTCCGAGAGGGGTTTGGAGGTTTGGTCGCGGCCGCGTTGGAACTCGTGGAGCAATGCAATCCAATGATCCCGCCGCGAACTCAACAACCACACCGTCAGCTGGACTCCCCCTCGCCCGCGAAGTGGGAGAGGGGGCCGGGGGGGGAGGGCCGAAGCTGGACGCAGGCCGACGAGTCCGTTCCCGCGCGGGTACCCTTTAGGCCACCCGGCGCACTCGAGGAGCTGGCGTTCTTGCGCGACTGCACGCGCTGCGGAGACTGCGCCCGCGCCTGTCCGGCGAGCGCGATCTTGCTGGCTCGCGACGACGTCGAGCAAGACCCAAGGCACGGCATTCCTTATCTCGACCTGAAGGGACACAAGGCCTGCGTCTTGTGCGACCCGCTGCACTGCGTCGCCGCCTGCGAGCCGGAGGCGCTGCGCTGGCGCGAGCGCGAGGAGGTTCGCATCGCGCGCGTCGAGCTGCATCCAGAACTCTGCCTCTCCTATCAGGGTGTGCTCTGCAGGGTGTGCGCCGATCTCTGTCCGCTCTCTCGGGTCGCCATCACCCTGGATTGGCAGGAACAACCCAGCATCGTCACAGAGCACTGCACGGGCTGCGGTGCTTGCTATGAGCTCTGCCTCGCCTCGCCCAAAGCAATCTCAATCCATCCCCTCACTCCCCTCATCGAGGACCCCGATGCCACGGGCCTCGTCGACTCTGACTCTCGAGGAGTTTCATGAACAAGAACCTCTACGCCGCCTTTCTCATTTTCGTTCTCATCGCTCTCATCAGCGTCTCAGCGAGCGCCGAGCCTCCTGCTTCCAAACCGACCCCCGTGTCCTCTGAGCCCAGCGTCGCAGCTCCGGCGGACGAGCCCCAAGCTCTGACGCTGACGGGCTCATTCTTCACTCGTTACGAGCTGCGAAACGGAACTCCGAAGACAACGGCGAGCAGGGAGCCGGGCTCGGACGTCACGCGCTATCGGGCACGCATCGGCTTGCACTCGCCGTCGATGAAGGTCACGGAATCATTGGCTCTCCAGGCGCACTTTGTGCCGCAGGCCGGCGGGTACTGGCACGTCGGCGGCAACTCCCTCGAAGACCCGGCGTTGGGCCTGCACGAGGGCTTTGTGGAGCTGGCGGCCAAGGCTTGGAAGTTGGGTGTCGGCCGCTTCGAGATGGTCTACGGCGACCACCTGGTCATCGGCAACGTGGGCTGGCACCACTTGGGTCGAGCCTTCGACGGGGCCCGTTTGAGTCTGACGCCTTTCGAAAGCAAAGCCTCTATCGACGTCTTCTGCACGACCCTCGACGAGGGGCTGGAGGCGGGATTCGGCAACCCGCTGGCCAGCGGAGACCTTTACTTCGCGGGAATCTACGGCAAGCTCGGGCCGGCGATCCTGGACAAGGGCATGGACCTCGACGTCTACCTCCTGAGCCGAATCTGGGGCTCGACCGACGTCGTGACTCCAGCGATTCCAGGCCCCGACAGCGAATGGGACAAGGAGGCAGCCGCCGAGTTTACCGCTGGCGTGCGCACCAAAGGGAGCTTTGGCCCGGTCATTTATCGACTCGAAGCCGGCGGGCAGTTCGGTGGTCGACAGCCCGCGACCGCAGCCCCCATCGGCGAAAAGATCAACACTCAAGACGTCCTCGCCTACCACGGCGACCTGGAAGTGGGCGTGAACTTCATGGAGCAAGCCCACCTCGAGGCGACCATTGAGGGATTCTACGCCAGTGGTGACGAGCCAGAGACGCCCGAAAACGAGGCCTACAACCAGCTCTTCCCCACGGCCCACAAGTGGCTGGGGCTCATGGACGTGGTGCCTGGCGCGGGTCGCAGCAACATTTATGGCGGTGTCCTCCACCTCGCCAGCAAGCTCGACGCGCTGACGATCAAGCTGGACGCGCACCGCTTTTACCACCCGGAGGTCGCCGCAGGGGCAGACCAGTACTTCGGCAGCGAGCTCGACCTCGACCTCACCTATACGCTGGGCGGCGGTGTGAAGCTCCGGGCGCTCTACGGCCAGTTCTACCCTGAGGAAGACGCGCTGGACGACCTCCTCCACTACGCAGAGCTGGAGCTGAGCGCGAACTTCTGAGCGCCGGAAGGGCGCGACCGATTATCGTCACGATGTTCAAACGGGAAGATCTGTCCGCGGTTTACGCCCTACGGCACCAAATGGATGGCCGCCGAATACACCTCGTCCAAGTTCACCGCGTTGGGCATCGGCTCGAACCACAGCGTCACCAGCACGTCCTCGCCGACGATGTTGGTCTCTTGGTGGTTGAGCGCGGCCAGGGGGGCGTAGGTCAGAAAATAGTTGACCTGCCGCTCGAGGTGGGTGCTGTCGGCGCCGCGGAAGAAGATGCAGCGCGTGAAGACCAGGGTGTCGTTGTGGGTGGGGTTCTGCGTTGCCATGAGATTCCTCTTAGCCTTTGACGCTGCCGGCCGTGAGGCCGCCGACCAGGTGCTTTTGCAGCACGAAGAAGAGCGCCATGATCGGGATCGAGACGATGATGGCGCCGGCGGCGAAGTAGCCGTAGTCGACCGATTGGGCGCCGACGTATTGCTTGAGCGCGACGGGGAGCGTGTAGGCGCGCTCGTCGTTCATGAAGGTGGCCGCCAAGATGAACTCGTTCCAGGCCGTCATGAACGAGAAGAGGGCGGTGACGGCGATGGCGGGCTTGGCCAGCGGCAAGATGATCTTGAGGAAGATGGCCATGCGGCTGGCCCCGTCGACCACTGCGGCCTCCTCGAGCTCTTTCGGGATGGTGTCGAAGTAGCCCTTGAGCATCCAGACGCAGAAGGGCAGCGCAGAGACCGAGTAGACCAGGACCAGGCCGACGAGGGCGTCCAAGAGGCCGAGGTATCCCAGCAGCAGGTAGAGCGGAATGGCCATGACCACGCCGGGGAACATCTGGGTGACGAGGAAGCCCATCAGGCCGGCCTTGCGCAGGGGGAAGTTGAAGCGCGAGAAGGCGTAGGCCGCGGTGCAAGCCAGCACGATGCCCAGGACCGTCGTCAGCCCCGAGACGATCACGCTGTTCAATAGCTGCTCGCCGAAGAGCCAGTGCCCCGCGTTGTCGGTGGTGCTCAAGACCACCTCGAAGTTGCTCAGGGTGACCTTCTCCGGGATGGGGCTAGGCGAGAGACCCGCCAGCTCGTTGGGCGTCAGGGCCATCTTTACGACCCAGAGGACGGGGTAGATGACCACGAAGCTGACGATGACCAGGAAACCGTGGGTCAACACGGAGCGCAAGGTCTGACGGCGGCTGTCGAGGGCTTCGGGTTCGGAGTGTCGGCTCATGCGTCCGCCTCCAAGATGCGGCTCGTCATACGGGAGTAAACCACCAAGATGAAGAACACGATGATCGCGTAAGCGGCCGCGTATCCGTACTGATATTGCCGCTCGAAGGCCCACTTGTACGCCTCGCTGATGAGGATCTCGGTGGAGCTGTCGGGGTTTCCCTGGCTCACGAGGTAGATGATGTTGAACATATTGAAGGTCCAGACCGAGCCCAGCACGACGGCGGGCATCAGGGCGGGCTTCAGCAGCGGCATGGTGATGAACCTAAAGCGCTGCCAGGCGCTGGCCCCGTCCACGGCGGCGGCGTCCTCGAGGTCGCGCGGGATGGCCTGCAGCGCCCCCAGCGTGACCACCATCATGAACGGGAAACCGAGCCAGGTGTTGGTGATCAGGTTGGCCGAGAACGAGGTGATAAAGTCGTCGAACCAGGCGACGGGCGTCAGCCCGATGTTTTTGAGGATGCCGTTGATGGCGCCGAACTCGTAGTCGAACATGCCGCGCCAGATGAGCGCGGTGATGTAGTTCGGGATCGCCCACGGGATGATGAGCAAGACGCGGAAGAAGCCCCGCAGCTTGAGCCACGGCTCGCGCAGGATGAGCGCCAGCGTCAGGCCGATGGTGACGTGCAAGAAGACGTTGAGGCCGGTCCACAAGATGGTGACGACCAGCGTGAAGTAGAACGACAGCGAGTCGGTCAGCGGCGTCCCCTCGCCCGAGAAGAGGCGCGCGAAGTTCTGCAGGCCGACGAAGATGAACTCTCCCCGCTCGTAGCTGAATAGGCTCAGCGCGGTTCCTACCAGAAAGGGCGCGATGACCAGCGTAAACATGCCGATGGTCGCAGGGGCCACGTAGAAGGCCGCGACCTTAGTGTCGGTGTACTCGACGCCGCGCTTCTTGTTCTTCTGGTAGGCTCGGTAGGCCAGCCCGGCGAGGATGAGCATGACGAGCCCGAAGAGGGCCACGAAGGGCGCGGGATTGGCCTGAATCGCGGCGGGCGCTTGCACGACCTCGATGCGGGTCTGAGCCTCGCGCAAGGTCGTCAGGGGGTCCACCGCGGTGTCGTCGCTGTGGATGGTGAAGAGGTGCCAGATGACGGGAATGGCCGAGGCGCAGACGAGCAGGCCGATGAGCATGAAGGACGGCCGGCGCAGGCCCGTGCGCACGTCGTGGGCCTTGAGCATGAAGACCACGCCGACGGCCAAGAGCGCGATGATGACCAGCATCCAATAGGGAGTCGCGCCGCTGGGCGCGCCGTAGAGGGCCTTGCGCAGGGCCTGCTGGGTGGGCGCCCAGACCGAGCTCATCTCCGGACGGTTGCTGGTCGGGACCACGTGGTCGAGCTGAGCCAAGAAGACGGCGCGGCGCTCGGCGGCCGCTGGGCTGTCGTTGAGGACGCCGGGCTCGTAGGTGGGCAGATAGGCGACCATCTGCTTGCCCAGGGTGGCGCGGGTCAGCGCGCCTTCGCAAGCGATGTAGGTCAAGAGCTCGAGGGAGGCCTTGCGGTTATGGGCCTCGGAGGAGAGGAAGAGGCCTTCTGCGGTGAGGAAGGGCGCGGCCCACTGCCGGCTCTCTGTGACGAAGGGCAGCACGGCCACGCCGTAGTCGAGGTCTTCGCCCAGCTGCGCCATGAACCAAGGTCCGTTGATGACCATCGCCGCGTCGCCGTCGTTGAACAGCTTGCTGATTCGCGCGCCGTCGACGTCGTGAGGCAAGAACACGCTCAGGCGCCTGGCGAACTCGAAGCTGGCAGCGTTCTCCTCGGTGCCCAGGTCGATGGCGCCGGTGTCGGGGTCGAAGATGTGGCCGCCGAAGCCGTGCAGCCAGGTCGAGTGGAAGTAGAGGTTGGTGATCTCGTAGACGAGGCCGTATTTCTGGGCCTCAGGATTGGTCAGGGCCTCGACCATGGCCATGAGCTCGACGGTGTCCTTGGGCGGCTGCGAGACGAGCTTCTTGTTGTAGAACAGGACCGAGCTCTTGAAGGCGACCGGGAGGCCGTAGAGGTCGCCCTTGTAGCGCAGGGCCTCGACGGTCTGCGGGTGGAAGTCGTCGAGCAGGGCTTCGGGGAGGTCGTCGCTGCCCAGCGGCGAGATGATCTTGTTCTCGGACCAGGAGCCGGTCTGATCGTGAGCGGCGATGAAGACGTCGGGGCCGTTGCCGCGGGGGATGGCGGTCACGAGCTTGTTGGTATAGCCCTCGTCGGGGACGGCCAGAACGCGGACGGTGTTGCCGGTCAGGGTCTCGTAGTCGTGAACGACCTGCTCGATGGCCTGCTTCTCGTCTCCGCGATAGGCGTGCCAGAGGAGGATCTCCTCGGCGAGGGCGGTCGATTCGAGGGCCGGTGCGAGGGCGAGGAGGCCAAGGCAAGCGAGCCAAATGAGGAGGTGACGGCTGTTCACTCGTCCGCTCCCTTCGAGCCGTCGTCGTCGGACGGCTCACGACCGTGGGCGAGGGCCACGCCAGTCTTGGGATCGAAGAGGTGCACGGCGGCGGTGGGGAGCTCGAGCTGGATCGCCGAGCCTGGTCGCAAGTCGTGGGCCTGGGCGGTCTCGACGGCGGCGAGGAAGTTTTCGCCGGCGACCTTCATGTGCACGTGGCTCTCCCAGCCGAGGGTTTCGACGACATCGACGAGGCCGTGCACGGTCCCGACGCCGAGGTTGAGGTCCTGAGGGCGCAACCCGAGGATGACGGTGTCGTTGGCCTCGAGTCCGGCGCGCTCGATGACGCTCGAGGCCACGACGAGGCTGCTCTTGGGGTCGAGCTCGAGGCTGAACTGTCCGCCCTTCGAGAGGACCTTGGCCTCGAGGAAGTTCATGGCGGGGCTGCCGATGAAGCCGGCGACGAAGCGGTTGGCGGGGGCGTGGAAGAGGGTCATGGGCGTGCCGACCTGCTGCAGGATCCCCTGGTCGAGGACGGCGATGCGGTCGGCCAAGGTCATGGCCTCGATCTGGTCGTGGGTGACGTAGACGGTGGTGGTCGCGAGGGCGCGGTGGAGGCGTCGCATCTCGACGCGCATCTGGGTGCGCAGGGCGGCGTCGAGGTTGCTCAAGGGCTCGTCGAAGAGGAAGACCTTGGGCCGGCGGACGATGGCGCGGCCCATGGCGACGCGCTGTCGCTGTCCGCCGGAGAGGGCTTTGGGCAGCTTGTCGAGCTGGGTCTCGAGGCCGAGGAGCTTGGCGGCCTCGTCGACGAGCTTGTCGATCTCGGCCTTTGGGGTCTTGCGGACCTCGAGGCCGAAGGACATGTTTCGGCGCACGGACATGTGCGGGTAGAGCGCGTAGCTCTGGAAGACCATGGCGATGTCGCGGTCTTTGGGGTGGAGCTTGTTGACCTCCCGGTCCCCGATGGAGAGGGTGCCAGTGGTGATCGACTCGAGCCCAGCGATGATGCGCAGCAGCGTCGATTTTCCGCAGCCGCTGGGGCCGACGAGGACGAGGAACTCGCCGTCGAGGATGTCGAGGTCGATGCCCTTGAGGGTGTCGCTCGGGGCGTCGACGTAGCGCTTGATGATGCCCCGTAAAGTCAGACCAGCCATATCGCGTATACTTTATCTGTGGTTTTGTGTTGGGTGAGCACAGGCCAACGGACGGAATCGCCGAGTGGGGCGGCTCTCTGCAGCTTCGTTCGAACCGATGTTGACTCCCGTTTCGGGCGAAGGAGTTGGGGGATGGCCTGACTCCCCCTCTCCCGTTTCGGGCCCGTTTCGGGGGAGGGGGTTGGGGGGAGGTAGCCGATGGTGGTCAGTTCGGCGGCGCTGCCCTAGCCAGGGAGGCTGCCAACGCGGTCGGTGCGAGCAGCGAGCGATTGGACGACGAACAGGGGTTCGCGCGCGACTCGGCACCAAGCTGACTCGAAGCGAGCCAGCTGCGTCCCCACGCGCGAGCGCGAGCGCAAGGACGCGAGGTGGCTCGCTTCGAGCCACCACGGTTCTGGGAAGCGAGCGAATCCCGATCAGGCGGCGCAAGCCAATTCCAGATCGGGGTTGTCGTCAAGTGTTTGCGGCATTGCGGTCCCCCGAAGTACGGACCCACTGCGGCTCTAGCGGCCCTTGAGCCGCGCGATTTCTCGCATGGTGACGTCGGCCACGAGCGCGGCGTGGTTGACGAGCTGATTGAAGACCTCGAGGGTGTCGCCGCGCCTGCAGGAGGCCGCCTGCACTTCGGCTTCCTTGCAAATCCCGGCCAGCTCGTTGAGACCGAGGTTTTGTGCGGCGCCTTTGATGGCGTGGGCGACCTCCTTGAGGCGTTTGGCATCGCTCATTGCGACCGCCTCGTTGAACGTCGCGATGCGCACGGGAAGGTCTTCGTGGAACATGGTGAGCAGCTCGAGGACCAGCGCGTCGCCGCCGACGGTCCTCAAGGTGTCCATGACGACAGGCTCGAAGAGACTTCGGAAGGACACCTCGGGTTTTTCGACCACGAGCTCAGGCTCAGCCGGCTCAGGCAAATCGGCCGGCTCGGCGGGTTTGGCGGACGCCCATTTGTCGAGCATGGCCTTGAGTGTCTCGGGGCGGATGGGCTTCATGAGGAAGTCGTCCATCCCAACCGACAGGGCTTTCTCCTTGTCCCGAGAGAGGGCATACGCGGTGAGCGCGACGATGGGGACGTGTTTGGCGCCATTCTCGAGCTTGCGAATCTCGACGGTGGCTTGGTAGCCGTCCATCTCTGGCATCTGGCAATCCATGAAGATCAGGTCGAAGTCTCGTTTCGACCAGAGTTCAATGGCCTCTTTGCCGTTGCTGGCGAGCTCGACCAAGCAACCAAACTTCTCGAGCATTGCGACCGCGACGCGCCGATTGGTGGGGTTGTCCTCGGCGACCAAGATCTTGAGCCCCGTCAGGCCATGCGCCTCGCTGACGATGAAGGGCAACGACCTGTGGCTATTGCGCGTCACGTTCATCGACATGGACATCAGTGCGCGGCGCAGGGTGCTGGCGAGCGTGGCCTCGAGATTCGCACGGGCGACGCCCGCATTGATGCCGGCTCTCTCACCGTCGAAGTGAACGACATCCGCGGACATGGCGATGACGGCACAGGGTTTGTTGTTGTTGTTGGCTGTGGCCGCAGCGCTCAGCTTCGCGGGCTCGACCCCGGGGAAGTCCTCGCTGAACAGAACCGCCTGGAAGATCTCTCTGCCCAAGGTCTCGTAGAGCTCCTCGGCGTCGGAAACCGTGATCGTGAGGTAGCCCAGCTTGTTGACGAGGGTCGTCACGCGATGGCGAATCTCCGGATCGTTCTCGGCGACCAAGATGCAGGGCTGATAAAGGCTCGGGTTGCTCTCGAGGTGCAGAGGCTGCCGGTCGGCCCGAAATCGTTTGGGAGGTTGCGAGTTCAACGCTGCCACCAAGGTCTCGTAGAGCTGAGACTGGCGAATCGGCTTCTGCAGGGTATTGCTGACCCCGAGCGCCTTGAGCTTGCGGGGCGGCGGCTTGTCGGAGAGCGACGTCAAGATGACGACTGGGATGTCCGCGACTTTCTCGGTCTCGCGCATCGACGCAACCAGCTCGAGCCCACTGATGACGGGCATCTCCTGGTCGATGATCGCCAAATCGTAGTAGATCTCCAGGTCGCTGGCTTGTTCGAGCATCATCATCGCGGACTTGGCGTCCTCCGCCACATCGCAAGCCACTCCCCAGCCAGCCAGGAGCAGGTGGAGGAGCTTTCGGTTCGACTCGTTGTCGTCGACCACGAGCACCTCGAGTCCTCGCATGCCTGACGGCACCTTGGTCTTGTGTTGGCTGATGTCCGCCCGAGCGGCGCCGATGTCAAACTTGAATTTGCTCCCTCTCCCGACCTCACTCTCCACGACGATCTCGCCCCCCATGAGATCGATCAGCCGCTTTGAGATCGCCAGGCCCAAGCCCGTTCCGCCATAGCGCCGGGTGGTCGAGGCGTCGACTTGGGAGAAGGCGTCGAAGAGCGCTGGAATGGCCGCCTCAGGGATGCCGATCCCAGTGTCCGAGACCACGAATTGCAGACGCAGGCCCTTTGGTCCCTGGCTCACGAGGAAGACGTCCAAAGAGACCTCTCCTTGAGACGTGAACTTGATGGCGTTCCCGATCAGGTTCGTGAGGACCTGGCGCAAACGCGTCGGATCGCCATTGACGCGCTGCGGAACGTCCCGGTCGAAGAGATAGGTCAACTCGAGGTGCTTGCGCTGCGCTCGCTCGGCGAACGCGATGGCGATCTCCTCGATGGTGAGGCGCAGATCGAAGTCGATGTGCTCCAGCTCGTACATTCCCGCCTCGATCTTCGAGAAGTCGAGGATGTCGTTGATGATGTCCAAGAGGGAGGCGGCCGAGGACCGAGAGGTCTGGACATAATCGTACTGGAGGGAGTTCAACTCGGTGTCGAGCAGCAACTCGAGCATCCCCAGCACGCCGTTGAGCGGTGTGCGGATCTCGTGGCTCATGTTCGCCAGGAACTCCGACTTGGCCCGATTGGCCGCCTCAGCCGCAATTCGAGCCTGCTGCAGCAGCTCCTCGTTCTCCCTCTGCTGCGTGACGTCCCGAAAGACGAGAGTCGCTCCGATGTACTCCGAGCCAGTAAACACTGGGTTGATGGTGCACGAGGCGCGAAACGTTCTGTGGGGCGTGACCAGCAGACCCTCTCGAGTCACTCTCTGACCGCCCTCGATCGAGCGAGTGAAGCCTGGTTCTTGGAAGATGTCTGCCGAAGCCGCGTCGATGAAACGCTGAGCAGAAGAGCTCCCAAGGAGCTCGAGAAGTGAGGTCCCGAGCACGCTCGAGTCCCATCCCAACATCTCCATTGTGGCCGGGTTGATCAGCTCGACGTTCCAGCCTGGGCCCACATGACAGAGCCCGTCGGAGAGGCTCTCGATGACCGCGCGGAACTTGTCCCGTTTGTCGGCGAGCGCTCCATAGAGTGTCCGCATGTCCGTGGACGACAGCTCGAGGCTGCGGTTGATATCGCGTTGAACGGAGTCGCACGCGGTCAAGTTTGCCGACAGTCGCACGGTGAACGCGGCCCATTCTTCACTAGACGGAGCCTTGCCTTCGGAGAGCCCGAGCTCTTCGAGATGTTTCACGAGTGTCGGATGGAGGACGGTCATCAGCCCTGCCTCAGGAGAGAGTCGTGCAGCGGCGAGAGTCTCAGAGATCCTAGAGTTGCCGCAAGCTTTGGATATTCAGCGGCTCTCGCGTAGGGACGCGGGGGCCTTCGAGCCACCTCGGTGCCAAGACGCGAGCGGCTCTCGTCACTCGCTCATCGCGATCCCCTGACAGCTCTCCCACGCGGCTTCGCTCGCCAAGCAGGTCGCGCCGAAGCGCACCGACTGGAGCAAGCCGACCAGCGCCACCAGCGCCAAGACCCCAACGGCGACGTCGAGCAGGATTCTCCTGGTGCGGGTGGTTTCGGTCTGCAACGGCGAGCCCAAGACCACCGCCGCGAGCGACCCCACAGCCAGTCCGCCGAAATGTGCGGCGTTGTCGATCATGGGAAGGAGGCCGAAAGCCAGGCTCAGAGCGAGCCAAGGCAACATCCCAGTGGAGAGCGCTTTGGCCACTCGAGGAGGGAGCTGCTTGCGATACTTGAAGCCCAGCACTACCGCCGCCCCAAACACTCCGAAGAGGGCTCCACTGGCCCCGACGCTGGCCATGGGGTTAAACCAGTAGCTCGCCAACGCCCCCGCCACCCCAGCCAGCGCATAGATCAGCAGGAAACGCCTCGGACCCACCAGCCGCTCGACCAGCGCCCCGAGGAGAAACAGCCCGTAGGCGTTCAGTCCAAAGTGCAGCCAGCTCCCGTGCTGCAGAGTGTTGGTGAGCAGGCGCCACCACTCACCAGAGTCGATGCGCGAGTTGATCTTGGCCGTAAACAGGATGGCCGGGGCCATCGCATCCCCGAGCTCTCCGAACCGCCGCGTCACCACCACAGCGCCGAGCAAGTAGCTGGCCACGAACACGGCACCGAGCACGACGAGCAACCCTTTGGTCGCTGGCGTGGGGAGCTGCAATAGGCGAAAGAAGGTCACCTCCCGCCGGAAACCATCGAAGGCGGGTTTTGCCTGAGCTGACATTCGTTCGACTTTAGGGGCCATCACCGCCATTTGAACTCTCTCTTTTCGCCGAGCTGTGCTTGGCGCATTGCGGCTAATTGCGGCCGCTCGGCATTACACTGGGTGTCGATAGGTCCCAACCTTCGACAGGTCAAGGACTCTCACCCGAAGCAACTCGAGCAAAGGGCGTTCCCCACGCGCTCACTCGCCGCGGAAAGGCAGAAGGATGCTGCGTCCGCGCGGCGAAGCACAGCGTCCGGCGCGCATGAGCCGTGCGAGATAACGTTTGGCCTCCTCGAGCGCGTCCTCGAGCGAGTGACCGAGCGCCAAACCACAGGCGATGGCGCTCGCCAAATGGCAACCGGTGCCGTGCACGTCTTCGTCGAAGCGCTCCTCGTTCGGGTAGAAACGGGTCATCCCCGCGCTCGCCAGCAGGTCACCTGGAGCACCCGGCAGGTGTCCCCCCTTCAACACCACCGCTTGGGGACCGAGCCGCAGGAGCGCCTCGGCCAGCCCTCGCAGCTCGTCGGTTCCGAGCGGCTTGGCTCCGACCAATCTGACGGCCTCAGGCAGATTCGGCGTCAAGACGTCGACACATGGGAGCAACTTGGACAGCGCCCTCTCTAGGTCTCCGACCGAGAGCGCATCACCCAGTCCGCTGCTCAGGATCGGATCGCACACCACCCGAGCTCCAGTGGCCCTGAGGCTCGGGAGGAACTCCAGCGCGACATCGACGGCGGCGGGGGAACCGAGGAGCCCGATCTTTAGAACGACTGGGCGAACCTCCCCCAGCATCGACTGCCACTGTGCCCGTAATGACTCGGCTGGGACTGGGTGAACGTGGCGAACCGTCCGACTGTTCTGCGCGATGACCGCGTTCGTGACGGGCCAACCCCAGCAGTGGAAGTCTCCGCAGACCCGCAAGTCCGCGGGCAAACCGGCACCGCCGGAGGGATCTGTTCCTCCGTACAGCGCGACGACGGGCGGAGCGAACACACCTTGAGGGGCTTCTCTTGGACACTCATCGCTAGGCACTGAAGACTCTTAAGAAAAGAGGGAAAGAGGGAGCAAACGGGCGACAGGGCCTCAGAACCCGACGCGGCCCTCCAGGTAGAGCAGGTGGTGCTGGAAACCGAGCCTCTCGAAGGTATGGACCGCGGCTTCGTTTTCGACCTCCGCGTTCAAGGTCACCAAGCTCACTCGCTCGAAGAGCGCCTCGAGCAAACGATTGGTGCAGGCCGTGACGTAGCCTTTGCCTCGGCAGGTCGGGTCGGTGACGAGGTTTCCGATGGCAGCGAGGTCGTGTTCGGCGGAAACGACGTGGATCCCTGCAATGCTCACCAGCCGCCCTCCTTCCCGCACCCCAAAGTACAGTCCAGAGCCCAGCTGGTAGGGCTCGAACAAGTTGTCTGGGTAGTGGGCGTAGAGCTCGATGATGTCCGCGGTGTGAAGATGTCCCAGCGCCACGACCCCGATCGGGCTCGTTCTCGGCTTGAAGGCCGAGCGGTGCAACGCCATACGCGCCATGTGGCTACTGCTGTGCAGTTGGTGCACGCTTTCCAACGAGCCGCGGTGTCCCTCCCAGATCTGGAAATGAAAGCGCGGGGGCAACGCACAACTTCTGAACAAGGTCTGCGCGCCCCTCTGGGAACCGCTGCTGAAGACGACGGGGAGGCTCAGTCCTTCTAAAATCAAGAGGGCGGCTTCGATCTCGCCTTGCTCGTCGAGGGCCGCAAACCACGTGGATTGAGCGAAGTGGACCTCGTCCAGATCGCCGATCTGGTAGGCGTTGGCGATCCGATCGCTGGCCAGGAAATCGTAGATCCGGCCTCGATCGCGGAGCTTCTCCACACGGAGCTTGAACAAGGAGCTCATCTACCTCATCAACAACTCGCAGCCAGAGATGGCGGAGAGTCGTGCAAAAATGAAGGGTTGCGCGCAGAATGTGGGCAACAACCGCAAGCGTGAGTCGACCCCCGCATTCTAGGGAACGAAGGCGGGAGCGGCAAGCCCACTTCTTCGTGAGGCGCTTTAGGGGCGCAGCCAAGCGAACGCTTGGGCGCGGGTGTCGAAGAAGCGCAGGTCCAGCATCTGAGAGCCCCAAATCGAGAGCTGCGAGGCGTCGGAGAGGTCGCGCAGTCGGTAGAGCTTCATTCTGGCAATGGCGTGCACTGGGCTGACGATGGCGAAGCGGGTGACGCCGAGCTCAGCGAGCGCCTGCAACCAGCCAATGAACCAGTCCGTGTCGTCCTGACTGACCACGCCAGCCTCGGAAAAGTCGCCG
>PFUG01000639.1:28745-28909 GCA_002789955.1 Deltaproteobacteria bacterium CG_4_9_14_3_um_filter_63_12
GCTCCATCAGACGCCTCTCAGCGTTCCATTGGATCCGCAGCCCGCTCGCCCTGGGGGAAGACTTGACACGGACAAAGCGCGGCTCAGTCGAGACGCGCCTGAACTCGGAGTCACCGGTCTCGCGTCGGTTCGCCCAAGCCGCGACGTTCTCCGCCAGAAAGTCG
>PFUG01000664.1 GCA_002789955.1 Deltaproteobacteria bacterium CG_4_9_14_3_um_filter_63_12
CGAGCAAGAGCGTCACCTTGCCGTGGCCTTCGACGCGGGTCACCGGGTCGATGACGATGCGGCGTGTTTTCGTGGGTTGGGTGTCCATGCCCGCACTCCAAATCAGTCGTACTTGACGAGCTCGTAGGGGAGGTTGACGGGATTGTCGCTCAAGACCGCGACAAGAGCCTGCCAGATGGTGTCCGCCTGCGGAGGACAGCCAGGCAGGTGATAGTCGATCTTGACCACATCGTGAGCGCAATAGACCCTGTCGAGGAGCAGTGGGAGCTCCGGGTCATCGGGGATGCGGCCTGAGGGGTTGTAGACCGACCGACCATCGAGGTAGGCCTCCTCGAGGCAATCGGCGAGCGGGAGGGTGTTGCGCATGGCGGGGATGCCGCCCATGATCGCGCACTCTCCAACGGCGATGAGGAGGTCGCAGCTCTCGCGGAACTCCACCAAGGTCTGCACGTTCTCCTCGTTGCAGCAGCCGCCCTCGATGAGCCCGACGCGACAGCGCTCATTGAAACGCCGCAAGTCGTTGATCGGCGAGCGGCCGAACTCGACGATGTCCGACAGCTGCAGAAAGCGCTCGTCGAGGTCGAGGAGGGACATGTGGCAACCGAAGCAGCCGGCCAGCGAGACGGTCGCGACTCTGGGCTTCTTTGTGTGTGGCATCAGGTCACCTTGTCTTGGTCGTGGGATTCGACATCGGAGCCAATGGGGTCGTGGTCGAACTTGCGCTCACCTACCGGCACGCCGTAGTGCTTATGCTTCTTGAGGATCGCGCCGACTGGGCAGACGGACACCGCCTTGTCCTTCAGGTCGAGGCCTGGGTGGTCGAGTTGAGCCTCGGTGTTCACCGTGATGTGCCTGTTGAGACCACGGCCGGCGAACTGAAAGACCTGCTTGCCATCCACGTCTCTCGACGCACGGACGCAGCGACCGCAGAGGACGCAGCGATTGTGTTCGAGGAGAATGTCGGGATGGGAGCCGTCGACGGCGCGCCGTGGGAAGAGGTGCGGATGCTGGGTCGCCGTCATGCCGTGCAGGTAGCCCAGCGCTTGCAGCTCGCAGTTGCCGCTCTTCTCGCAACAGGGGCAGAAGTGGTTGCCCTCGACGAAGAGCATGGCGATCAGTTGACGCCGCCAGGCCTCGACTCGCGGGTGACGATTTTTGACCTCCATGTCGCGTTCGACCGGTTGGGTGCACGCCGCGACAGAGCGCCCGTTGGCGAGCACGGTGCAGATGCGGCAGCTCCCATGGGCTCGCAAATCGGGATGGTCGCACAGTCGCGGAATATAGATCCCCGCTTGCTCCGTGGCCTCCATGATCGTTTGCCCTTGGCGCGCCTCGATCACTCGACCATCCACGCGAATCGTGAAGGAGTCGGTCATCGTTCGCCCTCCTTTGGGGTGTCTTGCCTGGTTTGCCCGTCGATTTTCACTTCTTTTCGAGGGGCTGCCTCGCGATGTTCGGTCCGCTCGGCAAGGTGGTGAGTGGACCGGCGACCGGAGATGCGCTCCGCGTCGCGAAGCGCCGCGCCCAGGTCGAACGCCTCGCGCGTGCCGTTGCCAGGGTCAATCCCGATGCTCTTCTCCAGCACCGGCCGGAAGTGACGCAGCAGGTCCAAGACCACGTTGGGGGAGGTCTGGCCAAACCCACAGCGACTCGTGCCCTTGATCGCCTCGGACAGCTCGGCGAGGTAGGTATAATCGGCCTCCTCGCCGTGACCGGCGGCCACCCGCTTCATTCGCTCGAGCAACAGCACGTTGCCCGCCCGACAGGGCGTGCAGAAGCCGCAGCTCTCTTCGACGAAGAACTCGAGGACTCGGACCCCCATGGCGATCAGGTCGACCCCTTCTCCGAGGACCAACACTGCGCCACCCGTGAGCAAGTCGGTGTTGCTGATGCGACGACCGAACTCCCGCGGTGGAATCAAGTGCCCACTAAAGCCGCCAACCTGGACCGCCTGGACCTGTTTGGCGCCCACCCGCTCGAGCAAATCGGAGAGCGTGAGGCCGTTGGGGACCTCGTAGACTCCCGGCCGCTCGCAGTGTCCAGAGACGGAGAGCAGCTTGGTTCCTGTGGATTGGGGCTCGCCGATGGCCGCAAACCAGTCGGCGCCATGCTCGAGAATGCGAGCCGCGGCGCACAGGGTCTCGACGTTGTTGACCACGGTCGGCCGGCCCAAATAGCCCGACTGAGCGGGGTACGGAGGACGGGTCTTTGGGTCGCCGCGCAGCCCCTCACAGGACGAGATCAGCGCCGACTCCTCGCCGCAGACGTAGGCGCCAGCGCCCATCTGGATGCGAATGTCGAAGTCGAAGCCGGAGTGCCCCAAGATGTTGCGACCCAGCAGCCCGGACCGACGACGCAGCCCGAGGACGTGCTCGAGGAAGGGCCGCAGATAAGTGTACTCGCCGCGCAGGTAGAGGATGCCCTCGTCCGCACCGATGGCGTAGGCGGCGATGGTCATGCCCTCGAACATCAGCTCCGGAAGCTCGGTCAGGAGCACCCGATCCTTGAAGGTGCCCGGCTCTCCTTCGTCGGCGTTGCAGATCACCGTACGTCGGGTTCCCTCGGCCTTGGCGGCGAAGTCCCACTTCTGGCCAGTGGGGAAGCCGGCTCCACCGCGACCCCGCAGGTTCGAGGCGCGGACCTGCGCCCGAACCTCTGCGCTCGGCTTGCGCAGCGCGGCCTCCAAGCCCCGCCCCGTCACCGGACCACCAAAGAGCACAGGACCCCGCTCGCGAAGGTTGTTCTGCACCATCGCTCGAATCAGCTCGTGGCTGTTGCGGCCGTCACCTGTGTGCTCGACGAGACGATGCGGGTCACCGTGGCGCAACAGGCCGCGGGCCATGGCGCGGGCGCTCTCCGGCGTGAGGTTCGTGACCACGACCTCGTTCACCAGCGCTGCCGGGCACTGGTCCGACATGCCGATGCAGGGCGTGCGCTCCAGAGTGATTTGGCCATCGGGACTGGTTTGGCCAAACTCCAGGCCGAGCTCGCTCGACAGCGCTTCGGCGACCGCGTCCAGACCGGCCAAGAAGTCCGGAATGTCGTCGCAAAGCCGCACGACGACACGGCCTGTGGGGCTCTCGGTGAGGAAGGCATAGAAGGTGACCAAGCTTTGCACATCGACGACCTCCATCCCGAGCTCCCGCGCCAGCGCGTCCTGCGCCTCCGGCGAGATGCAACGCTCGGCGGCCTGGATGTCGATGGCCATGTCCATCAGCCGATCTCGCCGACGGTCGTACTGGCGACAAACCGATTCGATGCGCTCACGAAGGGGCAAATCCATGATGGGGACCTCAGCGTGCAACCGACTCCTTACCGGGAAGGAGTCTCAGGCGATTCGCAGAGAAGGGTCGGTATAGAACCAACCAATTGGGGCGCGTATTGCGTTCGGGTCGCGATCACGAGCGTAGAGACGCCGGCTCGCTTCGGTCGAGCTCGGTGCCGAGTAGCGCGCGAAAATCCGATCGCGCGTAGGGACGCGAGGTGGCTCGCTTCGGTGCCGAGCAGCGCGCGAAATCCGATCGCTGCTCTTTGGCACTACGACTTGGGGTTTTTCAGCCCCGTCACCAACTTGTTCCTCACCTCGCGCTTCACCCGAGCGGCAAGGACGCCGTCGTGCTCGTTCAAGAAAGCGTCGATGGCATCTGGGTATCGGCGAGAGGCTTCGCGAAGCGACCAGGATAGCGCTTTGACCACCCGTTCGTCATGATCTTTGACGACTCTCTCACAGACCTCGAGGGTTCGCGCCAGATCGCCTCGCCCTCCCCGTGACTTCAAGTTGAGGGCGACGGCAGAGACCACGGCCGTGCGGCGCCACCAAACGTCTTCGTGCGCGGTCCAGCCACGAACCGTCTCATCGCTGAGCTGCCCTTCGCGCCAAGCGGGTCCGGCGACCAAGACACTGAAGGTGTCGACCGAGATCCAGTTGTCCATCCCGCGACCCAGACGCCACACGTTGTCTTCGCCCACCGCGGCGAGGGCGGCTTTATGGGTGTGAACGACCTCGTAGGCGAGCTGCCGAAGCTCCAGCACGCGCTTCTCGATGAGCGCGTCGGCGAGCTCGAGAACGAGGCTCGCAGGCTCTTTCTTGAGCTCTTTTTTGACCGAACTCAGGACCCCCTTGAACGCCGAATTGCGCACCCCCAAAACCCCCATCTGGGTCTTGGCGCTTTGCGCGACAAAGACTTGATGCCGGCCTTCGCCTAGCCCTCTCAACTCATCGGCCAGGACCTGCACTTTGTCTTTGATGTCCATCGGGTGCCTTATGTAGGGGCTCTCTGGTTGAGGTCGCCGGGCGGCCACCGTCCAAAGAGTAGAGGCGCGGACGGCTCGCCCGCGCCTCGAAGTCGCCTCTAGAAATTGTCGTCGAGCTCGTCGAGCAGGCGCCGCGCCTTCTCTTTCTCGGCTTTGTTCTCGGGGATCAGGTCAGGATCGGCGTCAGCGGCGGCATCGAGGACATACTGCAGATTCTCTTTGTAGAGGGCCTCGTCGTCCGCCTTCACTGCGTACATCTCGGCGTAGAGCACTCGCGTCCCAAGATAGGTCGGCGAACCCGCGATGGCGCGGTCAAAGTAGACCTTTGACTTCTCCAAGTCACCGCCGGGAAAGGGCAGCTTGGTGTAGTATGCACCAAAATAGCGCAAAGGGGCATGGTAGAAGAAGCCAGCATCGTTCGTCTCGATGAACCCGATCATCGCCTTGATCGTGTCCACGTGCCCGAGGGTCTCGGCCAGACCGACCAACAACGACCACTTTCCGAGGTTCGTGGCGTACCAATACATGGCTGGGATGGCGCCCTTGTCCAAGAGCCCCTGCTCTACGGCCTTCTCGCGGTCCACGCCCTTGTTGACGACGGCGTCCTGATATGCAGGGCTGTACAAATAGAGCGCCTTCTCGGCCGCGATCACACCCTTGTCGTAGGTCGCCATCATCGGCTCGGCGACGTCGTCGGGGTCCTCGGCGTCGAAGCGTATGTGGGCGTCGGTGAGGAAGTAGTACGCGTGCGAGATCTTCACATACACATCGTAGACGGCCAAACGCCGCGCGTCGGCGTCCAGCCCGGTGCTCTCGAGCGTGACGGCCTCTTCCCAAGACGCGATCGCCGCCTTGAGCTCGTCTCGGTTGTCGCGCTGCGCCCAGTGGGCGTCTCCCTCGGCGACCTTCAGGCCGAAGTCGCCTGCTTTAGCGCCGCCCATGAGGGTGTCGTTGTCGACGTTGAGATTCTCACGGCTCGCGCCGCAAGCCAGCAAAGAAGCCACGAGCAAAGCGCCAAGGACGATGTGCAAAGACCTGCGAAGACTCATTCTTTCTCCCTTCTCGACAGTTGAAGATGCTCGAAGTGTTCGAGCGCATAGGTTTTCAGGCAGAGGTGCCAGATATCGAACTCTGTGCCTGAGGGCAACCTGCGAACCGGTTGGGGTCGAGCTCTACTTCGCCGAGAGCCGCTCGACGTGCTCGCGCGCTTGCCTCAAGTAGAAGTCGAAGGCAGGTCCCATCTCCTCGAAGTACGTCACGAGTTGCGTCCAGACCGCCAGCGCCTTGTCCCGCTCGCCCAGCTCCTCGTAAACCTCCGCCAAGGAGAGGGTGAGAAACTGGTCGGTGACCTTCGCCGGGTCGTAGACCAAGAGGTAGAACTCCTTGGCTTTCGAGGGGTTCTGGTGGCTGCGGTAGAAGTCGCCGATGCTGCGCGTCACCATCCCTTTGTAGGGCTCGTCGGCGCCCGCCAAGAAACCTTCTAGCACCCGGTCCGCTTCCGCCTTCTCGCCCTCGTCCAATAGGAACCCAGCGTAGGCCAGGACGGGATAGTCGTAGTTGCGCTCAAAGGCGATCCCGCGCTCCAACGCCCGCCGAGCGCCCTTCTTGTCGCCCGTGGCGAGGTAGAGCTTCGATAGGTTCACGTGCAAATTTGCGTAGTTGTAAGTCTTGTCCGCGGGGGCTTGCTCGCCGAATTGCGCCAGGGCTTGCTCCAGGACCTTCACCGCCGCCGCCACTTCGCCTTGCCTCTCGAGGGCATCAGCCCATTCAAGGTACGCGTCGAGCTGGGTGGGGTCGATTTGGACGACCTTCTCCAAGAGCACGGCCGCGTCGCCAAATTTGCTCTCGTCTTTCAGGGCTCTGGCGCGTCGCATCAAGCGCTCGGGGTCGTCGCCCACGTCCGCCACTGGGACCAGGGTCGTGGAGCCGTCGTCGATTCGCAGCTCGAGACGGTCCTCGTTCCAGAGCGTGATGCGCAGCGTGAGCTTGCCCTCCACTGCCACGACGAGCTCGGTCTCAGCGGGCACACCGCGCCACCAACGCGAAGAGACCGAGCGGGGAACCTGCCCCGCGAGCTCCTCGCCCAACAACTCTTCGAGGGTCTTCTTCCACAGGAGCTCGCCTTTGACCGAGTAGAGGACCGCCACGAAGTCCCCCAAACCCAGCGTGTGCCACTGGTCGAGGGTGAGCACTCGGCCATCGTCGAAGACGAAGAGGTCCACCGCCATCCAGGGCGTCTTCAACTCGAAGGTGGTCTCGCCCTCTGGCCCCTTGAGAATCGCGATGGGATAGGAAGGCGCTGGGCTTCCGGGCCGCGGAGGCGTCACGGTGAGGGTGTAGGTGCCCGTGACCGAGCGGACCTCCTTGGTCGTGGGAGTGATCCACTCATCGGCGGCGGCTTCGCCGACGAAGGTCAGCAACGCCATCATCGCAATCCCTAAGGAAAGCAGGTGTCTTTGCATGCTTCAGCTCCATTCATTTCGTCACCCATCAAGGGTCAACTAAGTTTGCTAAGCGGCCGGCCACGTAGATATTCTTGTCTAGCGGTCAACGACCAGCAACAGAATTGGCTTCATTGCCAGGCGCTGCGTGGCGCGGACTCTTCGCGAGTGCCGGGAATCTAGCCGAAACAGGCGGTCCTCCGCTCGGCAATTCGACAGCTGCTCGGATTTGGGACATACCTCGGCGGCGGAGAGACTGCGTGCGGATCAAAGGAGCCTCGCCATGAAACGCTTTCTGCTGTTGTGCCTCGTCGTGTCCCTTTTCGGCGCCTGCACCCCACAAGGGGTCGTGGCCGTGGACCACCCCATCGTCACGCCAGGCGAGAGTGTGGGCTCTATCGAGCTCGTCGAGAGCTGGCCATTAGAGACGACCCTCGACCACAAGGACATCGCCGACGCCGCCGACGTCTGGCTCGACATGCTCGGCCGCGCCGAGAAGAGCCTCGAGCTGTCCGAGTTTTACCTGGTCACGAGCCCAGAATCGAAGCTCGAGCCCATACTCGCCGCCGTCGAGGCCGCCGCCGAGCGGGGCGTCAAGGTTCGAATCCTCGTCGACCTGAAGTTCTATGGGAACGAGCCCGCGCTCGTCGACCGGCTCTCCCTCAACCCTGCCATCGCGCTGCAGAAGTACGATGTGGGCGCGCTCATGGGCGGCGTCCAGCACTCCAAGTACTTCATCGTCGACGGCAAAGAGGTCTACATGGGCAGCCAGAACTTCGACTGGCGCTCCCTCGAGCACATCCACGAGATGGGCGTCCACCTCCGCAGCGCCGAGCTCGCCCGCCCCTTCGTCGAGCTCTTCGCGGCGGACTGGGCCCTGGCGAGCGGCACCCCGAAGAGCGCGCTCCCACCGGTGTCCTCTCCGTACACCGCCCCTCTCGTCGCCGACTTCAATGGAGTGTCCGTAGAGGTCACGCCGATGTTCAGCCCCAAAGACTGGCTCGTCGACGAGGCCACTTGGGACCTCCCCCAAATCATCGCCCTCATCGACGCAGCAAAAACCCGCGTCCGCGTGCAGGTCATGAGCTACTCCACCTCGAACTACGACAAGACCACCTTCTTCGAGCTCGACGAAGCGCTGCGTCGCGCCGCCGCCCGCGGCGTGAAGGTCGAGCTCATGGTGGCCGACTGGTCCAAGAAGGCCTACGCCATCAAGATGCTCGTCGAGTTGCAAGCCCAAGGCGTCGACGTGAAGCTCGTCACCATTCCCCAGTTCAGCGGTGGCTTCATCCCGTTCGCACGCGTCATCCACAGCAAATACATGACCGTCGACGACCACGTCAGCTGGATTGGCACCTCGAATTGGTCTGGCGACTACTTCTACCAATCCCGAAATGTGGGCTTGATCGTCGAAGGCGCGGCGTTTACTCAATCCCTCGACGTCGTCTTCAACGACCTGTGGAGCAGCTCCTACGCCGAGACGCTCGACCCCAACGCCACCTACGAAGCACCCAGAATCAAGGAGTAACCCCGTTTCTCGTAGTGTTGGGTGTGCGCTGTTGCGGCCGGCTCGGCTCTGCGTCACAATCCGGCATTCTCCTCTCTCTGGGCAGGTGTCGACATGCAGGTCTTTGCGCTTCGAACGATTACGGTCCTCGTTCTCCTCCTGACGACGAGCGTCGCCATGGCACAAGAAGAGCCAGCGCGCGTCTATCTGCGCTACGAAGGAAAGCTGGCGCCGAAGGTCGAGCCGCTCTCCATGCTCTTCGAAGGGCCGATCCTCGAGGTCGGCGTGGTCGAGTTCGCGGGCACCAAGGACATGGACTCCGTCTACGCCGACTGCCGCAGCGAGATCGGCGTCGACGCCACCGAAGACCGCGAGTGCCGGCTGCAGGCCGCACGGCGGGTCTTCGTCGACGAGTTCATCGAAATCACCGCCAGTCGGACCGACGGCGACAAGGCTATGCTCACCCTCACGGTCTGGAGCCCCGAGAGCAACGCCAAGAGCTTCGGCGCCCTGGTCGAACCCGAGGCGGCCTCCTTCAACGAGGGGGTCCAGCTAGGCCTTGGTGAGCTGGCCGGCAAATACCTCTGTTTCAGAGGCGTCGTGGAGCGCTGCCCGAGCAAGGGAGACGCCGTCCAAGTCGACAACAACACGGACGGGAACAAGGTCATCAACATCCAACACAACCTCAACAACCCGACCGCCGAGCGCATCGTCGTCTCGGAGAACGAGCTCTCAGAGGACTCCCGACAGGTCACCTTCAAACCGCACGAAGACGGCCAATGGACCCTCCACTACCCCGACAACAGCGTCGTCTGCGACCTTCCCTGTACGCGCTGGGTCGAACGCGCCAGCGAGGTCTACGTGAAAGGGGTCAGCGATGAAGACAGCAAGGAGGTCTCTCGCATCATGGTGCCAGACCGCCTTGGCGGCACCCACGAAGTCCCCATCGAGGCCATTCCCGAGCTCGACAGCGACTGGCAAACCTGGGAGGAGGTCACGCTCTGGATGATCGGCGCCGGCTTCGTGGTCACCATGGTCGGCGAGGCCCTCTGGATCCCCACTTTCGGCGACGACAACGCGAGCACCGCGCAAACCGCGGTGGGCATCTCCCTCTTCGCGGTCGGAGCCCTCTCCTTCAGCATCGTGGGGCCCATCTACGGGGTCTACAACTGGCTCAAAGAGGACGGCAAGGACAAGCTCATTCTCGAGCGGCCCGAGTCGGCCCGCGCCGAGGCGCGTCCGACCGTGGTCGGCCTGACCTGGACGTTCTGAGTCCGCCATCTGCGATGGGTCCTGGGCGAGCCCACCAAGACCGAGGACGCGGTGGTCACCTAGATGAGCTTGGCAGAAGTGGCGAGCCTGCCATGAAAATCGCCGGGTTCGAGCGGTATGTTGTCGATATTGCTTCGATCTTAACGCAGAGGCGCAGAGGGCGACCGAGGCGCAGAGGGTTTGAGGTAAGGAGCTGTCTCGTCGTGAGCTCATGGTGGCAACGTTGAGTCGGGGTCTTGGTTTTCTCATCCCTTGGATGACGCGCAGCGTCTGAGGCGACTGCTATAAAAAATCGGCTCTCGGAAGCCGACGCTGTTCGCCCAAGGCTTCGCCTTGGGCTTGGAATTGTTCGGCCCCCGAGGGGCCGATGCCGAGGGTCGGTGGTGCGGCCGTTGGTTGCCTGTGACGATCCTCGGCGGTTGGGTGTGAACCTGAATGGACGCTGAATGCCCTCCAAAAGCCGCTGACGCCGAGAGCAGCAATGGGAGCGCCGGCGGCTCGCCGGCACGCATGAACGATTGCTGGCGCACCACAGAGCCCATCAGCGAGCCAAGTGCAGTCGGTATGTTATCGATATTGCCTCGATCTTATCGCAGAGGCACAGCCACACCGACGCCTCATAGTCCAAAGCGAGAAAGTCCAAGAGGCACTGGCATCTCGATTTCCAGAAGCTCGATGTCAGCGGGCTCCACTCGGTGCATATCGGCGTCGACCATGAAGAGGGCTGCGTCCTCTTCGCTCCAGTCGTCGAGAACAGGGGAGTATTGGACTTGCTCACCTCGGCTTCGAAGACAGCGGGGCCGACCCTCCGGTCTCTTGAACCCTTCGGCGACCCAGTCTCCAAGCTCTTTCACGCACTTCTTGTGGGTGGTGTGGGCGCAGATCTGCGTGAGACCCGCGGGCAGGGTCCGCGGATCGAAGCGACGGGGCCGCTCACTGTTCTTTGCCCACTTGGAGCCGTCAATGTGCTCTGGATTCGAAGGCCGATGGTAGAGCAGCCCGCCTCCTTCTTGGCCAGTGATTCCCATCATGTGCACCGGCCCCAGGTCGAGGACGGCGCTTACGCCTTCCTCCCAGCATGACCTGACGGTCTCTATGCGGCTGCACAGGAGGGCGTTCAACGCATTGCAGAGCGTCTCGGCGTCGGGCTCGACGCACAGCAACTCGACCTCCCGAGTGGTCACGGCAGCGTGGGTGAGCAGCACCCGGCGACCCCACAACATCGCGGTCGCGGCGAGCTGAATCCTTTTCTCGAGCAGCAGACGCTGCACCAGCGCGCGCTGCGCGACCGAGAACGCCGAAAAGTCTCGCCGGGCGATGTCTGGGTTGGGGATGTGCAGGTGGGTCCAGCGTGCGTGGACCGCACCGTCCGCTGTGGCAGCGAGGGCCTGTATTCTCGCTTCGGCGAAGCTCTCATCGCTCTCGAAGGCCAGCTCGGCGACGCGGCAGATGTCGTGGTTGCCCAAGAGGAGGACGACCTGGCGCGGGTCGTGTCGGGCGAGCCAGCTCAGGAGCTGCACGCCGTGATGTTGGGCCTGTTGGACGGCCTCGGCACTCTCGTCGGGCAGCTCGTAGTCGAAGTGGTCGCCCATGGAGACGAGGCCCACGTCGGGCTTCAAGAAGCCGTCATCTCCTAGCAGCTCGTGGTGGTCGAGGAGCGCGAAGAAGCGCTCGAGGCGGGTCTGGGGATCGCCGAGGGTGACCCAACGACCGTGTTCGACGAGCTCGCGCTCCGGTCTGAGGTGGGCGGTTCGAGCGACTCGCAGGGCCTGGGTGCAGCGTTGGTTCATCACAGTCCGGGGACGA
>PFUG01000010.1 GCA_002789955.1 Deltaproteobacteria bacterium CG_4_9_14_3_um_filter_63_12
TCATCGCCTCGACGCTGACGACCGTCGCGGTCTTTCTCCCCATCGTCTTCGTGGAGGGCGTCGCCGGACAAATCTTTACTGACCTGGCCCTGTCGGTCGTCTTCAGCTTATCGGCGTCTCTGCTGGTCGCCGTGTTCTTCATTCCGGTCATGGCCGCGCGCTCGCCCGAGCTCTTGATGGGCCAGATGCAGGCCGCTGCGGCCAAGGAGGCCGAGGAGAGGGGAGCGGACGCCGAGTCAGCCGTCGTGAACGAGCCGACCGTGCCGAGCCGCGCGCGAAGTTCGAATGCCGGCACCTTTCGCGCGATCTTCGAGCCCTGGCGGCGACTGGCTCGCCGTTGGCGAGAGAGCAGCTGGGTGAGGCGGCTCCTGAGTTTGCCCTTCCAGCTCTTGCTATTGCCCTATTGGGTCGTGCGGACGCTGGTCCACCTGCTGTTGTGGTTTGTCCTACTTGTTCTGAAAGTCGTGCTCGGCGGGCTCCTGATGGTCGGGCGCTTGCTGGGGCGCGCCCTCTCACGGGTCATCGGCCTCGTGCTGAGCCCCGTCTTCTGGGCCTTCGAGCTGGGGTTCGGCGGCGTGCGCAAGGGCTACGAGCTCGCGCTGGCCGCCGCGCTGCGCAACCGCGCCCTCGTGCTCATCATCGCGGGGCTGTTGTTGTTTGGCTCCTACAAGTTCCTCGGCCGCATTGGCACAGAGCTCATCCCCGAGGTGCATCAAGGCGAGCTCATCGTCGACCTGACCTTCCCCGTGGAGACGACCTTGTCGGAGACCGCGAAGCGAGTCCGCGAAATCGAGCGCGAGACCCACGCCATCGCCGACGTGCAGGAGACGTCGAGCTTGATGGGCGTGCGCGACGCGGTCAGCGAGGGGTCCGGGAAAGGCGCGAACACCGGCGAGATGACGCTGATCCTGGCGCCGAATAGTGACGTGGTCCAGCAGGAGGCCGTAGTCATCGACGCCCTGCGCGAGGTCCTCAACCGCCAGCCCGGCCTGGCCTACGAAATCCGCCGCCCTACCCTCTTCAGCCTGCGCGTGCCGGTGGAGGTCGAGCTCAAAGGCGACATCCTCGACGACCTGAAGCGCGTCAGCCGCGAGGTGGAACAGGCGCTGCTCTCGGTCACGGAGCTGACCGATGTGAGCACGAGCCTTCGCCGCGGCTACCCCGAGATCTTGGTCCAGTTAGACCGGGACGCGCTGGCTGCGCGAGGGTTGAACGCCCGGCAGGTCTCCGACGCCGTGCGCCAGGGCATCCTCGGCGAGGACGCCACCGCATTTCGAAGCCTGGAGCGGCGCATCGACATCGCGGTGCGTCTGGACCGCGCCGACATCACGAACCGCGAGGGTTTGGAGTCGTTGGTGGTGAAGGGCCGCAAAGGCGACGAGCCGGCGGTGATGCTGGCGAGCGTCGCGACGATCTCGCCGCCGACAGAGGGGCCGAGCGAGATTCGGCACATCGAGGGGACGCGGGTGGTGCTGGTCGAGGCCACGCCGAACGGCGTCAACCTCGAGGACGCCGTCGCCAGCGTCTACCGAGCGACGCAATCCATCCGCCTGCCGCCAGGGGTGACGATGCAGGTGACGGGGCAGAGCATAGAGATGGAGACCGCGCAGCGCAGCCTATTCTGGGCGCTGTTGCTGGCTGTGTTCCTGGTCTACATCGTGATGGCGACACGCTTCGAGAGCGTGACGAGCCCGTTGGTGATCTTGCTGACGATCCCCTTGGCCGGTGTGGGCGTCATCGGCGCCTTGGTGCTGACGAACATCGCGCTGAGCGTGGTCGTGTTTATCGGCATCATTATGTTGGCGGGCATCGTGGTGAACAACGCCATTGTGCTCGTGGACTACATCATCCAACTGCAACAGCGAGGAATGACGCGGCGCGGGGCGATTCTGGACGCCTGCTCGGTGCGCTTGCGTCCGGTGCTCATCACGACGCTGACGACGATCTTCGGGTTGCTCCCGCTGGCTCTAGGGCTGGGAGCGGGCGCCGAGATTCGAGCGCCGATGGCCATCGCGGTGATGGCGGGGTTGGCGAGCTCGACGTTGCTGACACTCATCGTGGTGCCGGTGGTGTACGACCTGATGGGGGCTGTGGGCGGCGAGGCAACGTCCGATTAGGCCGTGGCGGCCTAGGCTTTATCGAGGTCCTGGCCGTGCAACGGTCGTTGACATGCCACCAGGCCCAGGGTAACGTTCGCGCCCGCTGGGCGCCGGAAACTCCGACTCTTCCTCGCCCCCAGCGCAATCTTTGCTGGCCGACGCGCGCAAACCCGCGTGGATGACCGCTTAGAAGAGCTTCTATTCGCGACGAACCTAGACGCGCCAAACCTGTTTTTGTGAAGGTTATCCATGTTCGAAACGATCTCGAAGGGATTTCGCAGCATCTCTCACCTCATGAAAGGCACTCGAGAGCTGACCGAGGACAACATCGACGAGGCGTTGAAGGACATTCGGGCGAGCCTTCTCGAAGCCGACGTCAACTACGGTGTCGTCAAGAGCTTCCTCAAATCGGTCAAAGAACGCGCGGTGGGCGAGACCGTTCAGCTCAAGGTCAAGGACAAGAGCGGCGAGCTGCGGCGCGCGACTCCCGGCCAACATTTCATCAAGATCTGTCAGGAGGAGCTGGAGTCCCTGATGGGGCCGGTCGACGAGCAGGTGCTGCGCATCGCTCGGAAGAAGCCGACGAAGATCATGATGGCCGGTCTGCAGGGCAGTGGTAAGACGACGACCGCTGGCAAGTTGGCTTACTGGCTCAAGGAGCGTTACGACGCGAAACCGATGCTGGTCGCCGCTGACGTCTATCGACCCGCCGCGATCAAGCAGCTGCAGGTCCTCGGTGAGCAGCTTGGTGTCCCGGTCTTCACCGCTGAAGGCGATCCCGTCGAAATCTGCGTCGAAGCGGTGGAAGAGGCGCGCCGGCAAGGCTGCGACTACGTGATCTTCGACACCGCTGGCCGTCTGGCGGTCGATGACCTGCTCATGGACGAGCTCGAAGAGATCGTCGAGGAGACCCAACCCGACAACATCTTCCTCGTCTGCGACGCCATGATCGGACGCGACGCCGTGAACACGGCGCTGCAGTTCAACGAGCGACTCGAGCTCGACGGCTTCATCATGACGAAGCTCGATGGCGACGCTCGAGGCGGTGCGGCGCTCTCCATCAAGCACGTCACGGGCAAGCCCATCAAGTTCATCGGCGAGGGCGAGCAGCTCGACAAGCTCAAAGAGTTCCGGCCGGACGGCTTGGCCAGTCGCATCCTCGGCTTCGGCGACATCGTCGACGTCATGATGGACTTCGAGCGCCTCGTCGATGAGGAGAAGGCCGAGAAAGACGCCGAGGACATACTCAGTGGGAACTTCAATTTCCACCACTTCCTCGACCAGATTTCGACCATCCAGCAGATGGGGTCACTGACCGACCTGTTCGAGCGGATGCCTTTCTTCTCCGGCTTGAGCGACAAGATCAAAGTCGACGACTACGAGTTGGTGCGCTTTCGCTCCATGATCGAGTCGATGACGGAGAAGGAGCGCCTCGATCCCAACCTGATGAACAACAAGAGCCGGCAGCGCCGAGTGGCCCTCGGGTCTGGCCGTCAGCCCAAAGAGGTCGCCGATCTGCAGCAGCGCTTCGGCGCGATGCGCGAGATGATGGCTCGGGTCGGGCAAAACCAGAGCTGGATGAGCAAAATCCCAGGCATGAAGACCGTCGACCAGTATCGACAGCTCAAGAACATGGACCTGAACGAGGTCTTCGGCTCCATCCTGCAGGACGCCACTGCGCCGCAACCGCAGCAACAGATGATGCTTCCCCCAGGCCTGCCGCCCGGCTACACCCCTCCAGGCTTCCGTGGCGGCGCAACGGGCCGAGGCAGCGCGGCCGAAAAAGCGAAATCCAAGGTGAAGCGCAAGCTCGCCCGCAAGTCGCGCAAGGCAGGGAAACGGTGAGTCCTGACCCATCAGGAAACAAGCCGTGGCCTCATCAGTGTGACAACCACCAAGAGCTCCCCGCCTGGGCCGCCTGCTCGAGCTGCGGGCGCTTTGTGTGCCGAGACTGCCGTTCTCTGGAGCCGACGCAAGAGTTCAGCCTCTGCCCGCAGTGCGTGCACACCCGAAAGCTCGCCTTGCTCAATGTGGGCCGGACCGCCGGAACGACCCCGGAGGTCGGCGAGGACTTGGCTGACGAGACCGTGCAGGACGGCACCAGCGAGCCCAAGTCGGTCTTGGACTACCTGCCCAGCATCAAGAGCATCTTGCTGAGTCCGACTCGCTTCTTCTCTGCCATGCACAGCACGGACAATCTCCGTCACGCGATCACTTTTGCCCTTGTTTTCGGAGTGATCGGAGCGCTCTTTACCTTGGCATGGGCGCCCCTGATGCCGCAGACTGACGCCAGCCTATTGGAAGCCCAAGAGCTCTCGGGCCTGAGCCGAACCATGGTCGTGCTCGCCTTGATGGTCCTATTGCCGATCGCCAGCGCGCTCGAGGTGTTGCTCTACACCGGCGGGATCCACTTGATGATGCGCTGGGTCACGCCCAACCGCGGGCGTTTCGTCACGACGTTGAAAGTCGTCTGCTACGCCATGGCCTCAAAGGTGCTGATGGCGGTGCCGATGGCCGGCCAAATCCTGACGCTGGTGTTCTTCGTGTCCGTCTTGATGATCGGCGTGCGGGTCGTCTACCGCTTGCCCTTCAACAAGTCGCTCATCGCAGTGGGTGTCCCGATCCTGGTGGTCGCCTCACTGGGGCTCGCGTCACTGGGCGGTTAGGCAATAGAATTCTTTTGCTGACCGTTGACCGCCAGACAAAGAAATCCACGTGACTGGCCGCATAGAGAACTCAGTTAACCCTTGATAGGGCTGACACTTGCGGAGGGGCTCTGAAGTGGGCAAGCGTAACAAGCTTCGTGGGCACTACTGCTGGGTGTGCGGGCGCCAACAATCCAGCGAGAGGTTCTCAGGCAAAGGCCACACCAGACACATCTGCCGGGCCTGCTCCAAACTTGGCGCTGTTGAGCTCGCCTATCTTCAGAACCTGCGGAATCTGGAGCGCTGCGTCACTTGGGAGGGGTTCATTCGGCGAAAACAGCGCGCACAGTTTGAGACCTTCCTGCAACACGACGATCCCCGAGTCCGCGCGGCGGCAGAAGACCTCAAACGTGCCGATTCCGAGAATCGCGAGCGGTCACGTGCGGAGTGGGAAGCCGACGAGCTTGCTGCAGACGAGGCTGGCCTCGACGGAGAGAACGATGACGGCTGTCCCTTCTGAATTCGCGGCTGGTGGCGAATCGCCGAGACCTCGGCGCTTCTGGAGACGGCAGACCAAACTCACCCCGAGCCCCTGAGGTCGGGGGGCGCTGCACAGAGCTTTGGTCGGCCACGCCCGGCTTCTCTCCTCGAAACCCACAGCGCCTGGCCGAATCGGCCAGGCGCTGTGGGTTTCGGGAGAAGAGCAACCTACTTGCATCCGTACCCTGGACCACCAGCGCGCTGCTGTTCTTTGGCCAGCGAATCGACCATCCACTCCATGACGAGCTGCGAGACGGACTCGACCAAGAGGTTGGGGTCGTAGGTTGGCTTGAATCCGCCCTTCTTGGGCTCAGCGGGTTGGGTCACCGCGTAGTCCTTGGGCGAGCGCTCACGCTTGTTGGACTTGTTCTCGTTGGCTGGCATGGCGGTGTCCTCGAGCGCGAGCTCGGGGTTTGCCATGGGACCAAACGCCTTCTTTACGCGCCGCTCGATCGCTTCGGCCTCTTGCTCTTTCTCTTCGACGGAGCCGGCGTTGCCAAAGTGCTTGGTGTGGACCAACTCGTGCGCGAGGAGACCGAGACCTTCGGCGCTGGTGAGGTCGAGCTGGGTTTCACCGAAGAACACGTGCTTGCCCAAGGTAAACGCTTGGGCGCCCATGGAGGCCGCGGCCATGCCGGCGACGGGTCCAGAGTAGATGCGCACGGCAGAGAGGTCGGAACCCAGGAGGGGCTGCAGTTTCTCCTGCACCGCCGTCGGAATCATCTGCGCTTCGCTCTTCAAGGTGCTGACGAGCGCTTCCGGATCCATCTGGCCGGTGACCATCTCGTCGCGCGGCTTGGCGCTGCCCATCTCGGTGAGGGTCTGGTTGCGGCTGGAGACCCACTCGGCAACGCCCGTCGCGAAGCGGCTGAACTCGTGGTCGGCCTCTTTCTGGTAGTCCTCGCCCTGGGTCGGGTCTTCGCCGTAAGCCGCCAGGTCCTCACCGCGACGTCCAGCCTTGCCGAAGTACTTCTCGACGACGCTGATGACGGCCAGGTTGGCGCCCGTGAGATCGACGCCTTCGCCCTTGGGGTCGGTCTTGAGGAGGGCCATGCCGCCAGCGAGGGGATCCCCGCCGCCAGCCCAGTTTTTCTTGCGCAGCGGCCCCTTCGCCAGGCCAGAGACCTCGTAGAGGGCGGGAAGATAGACGCGCCCAACCTCACCGCTGCGATCCAGTCGTTTGAACAAGGGGGCCGGGGTGTTCATCTGCTCAAAACGAGCAGGTGTGGCCATCCCGAGGTCGCGACGTCCGGAATCCGAGGCGGTCAAATGCCCAGCCGAGGCGGCGAAGCGTCGGGCGTTCGAGGCCGCAGCGCCCCTTCGGACGCCAACGCGAGCGGCGCCACTGACGCGGTTCGAGAGGCTCGCCGAGTCCCCTGAGCTGCGCACCGCCAGCTTGGCGTTGCGCGCCACACCCAGGCCAGCGCTCTCCGAGAAGAGGTCGACGGACTTCGCGGCGTGGAGCGACTGCAGTCCCTTCAGCTCGCGCAAGCTCGAATCGGCTTGGCCTTGGATGGACTTGTAGTCGATGGCTCCGACATAGACAGAACCCGACTGCACCGATGGCGACTCGAGTCGCGCCCTTTGGATGGGCTGCCGAGCTGCCTCTGAGGTCGCGCCCAGCTCCGTCTCCGTGGCGAGCACGCGCTCGCGGAAGGAGTCGGTCTCATAGGCGAACGCATCGAAGCGCCTGGCTCTTTGGTCTAGGGCGATGTGGTCGTCGAGCACGCTGGGGACTTGCGCGTCGGCAATCGGCTGTGGGCCGGCGACCGCGCCGAAGTCGAGCGCGTGCGAGGCGCGGACCGCATGGTCCGCGTGCTGCAAGAGGGCGCTCGCCAAAGGATCGAGCAGCGCGCTCGCTCCTGGGGACGCCGACTTCGCCGCGCGCACCACCGCTAGAATCTGGCTCTCGATCGAGCGCAAACCAGCGGCCGAGGGTGATTTCTCCAAACCGGAGATCTCCCCGATCAGGCTCTCGACCCCAAGGGCTCGAGCGAGGGTCTTGCTGCGCTCGTCGCCGCTCTGCTGCTGCGCGGTCGTGCGGTGGAGCTGCACGACTTGGCTGGCGATGTTGACGATCGACTGGACTTCGTTGCGGAAGGTCGCTTTGGCAGCGTTTTGGGTGTCTTGCACGAGGCGCTGCGTCGACTGCCATTGCTTCTTGGCGGCTTGTGAGGCGTCGAGGCGCTGGCGCGAGACCAATGCACGCTCCTCCAGGCGGGCGACGCGAACCGACTCCACTTCGAGCTCACGCCTCTCGGCGTCGACGAGCTCCTTCTTCTGGGCCAGGACGCTGCGCAGCGCTTCGAGGCGTTCCTTCGCCAACCCGAGGTCGGCGTGAGCGCTCATGGCGCGGGCAGCCAGCGCGACGGGATCCTCTTCGTCGACGTCTACGGGGGCGGTCTCTGGGGCAGTGGGCGTGGGCGCCTGCTTCGCTGCTGCAGCGACCAGGGAGTGGGTCCGCACGGCCTCGATGGAGCCGTCCAGGCCGACGTCGGCTTGGGCGAGCACCATCTCGCTCGACTCGAGCTTCATCCGCAGGGCGTCGCTGGCCGCGAAGTCTCTCTTGAGCAGGCGCGCCAAATCGGCCTGAAGGTCTCCGCTGCTGAGGATGCTGGACTGCAACGGCGAGGACGTCAGCGTCTTGGCCTTTTGCAGCGCAGCGACGTCGGACTTGGGGACCAGCCCGATGCGCAGGTCGGCACCGAGCTTTCGCTCGACGGTCGTCGACAGCCGTCGCTGCAGCGCGCTCGTCTCCTTGGGCTGCTGTGGTGCCATGCGCGCATAGCTCACGAGGGCCTCTTGGAGCGACTCGAGTTGGAGGTCGTCTTCGTTCTCCTCGGCCTGTGCCAAGGTGTGCTCGACCAACCGCCGTTGGTTCCTAGCCAGCAATTCACCCTCTCGGGAGGCGGGCAAAGTCTCCGCGATCAGTCCTGGCGCCACCTCCGCGGGCGGCGCGTCGGACAAGCGCTCCAGCGCTTGGGCGACATCGGACAACCTGCGGATCAGCTGGTGCTCGTCAACCTCGCCACCCTGAATCGCGATCGCGAGCCGATCCAGGTTGTGCATGACGGTCAGCAAAGCCGGCGAGGCGGCTTCTTGGATACGTTCGAGGACGGTCTCCCGAAGGGACTGCACTCGTGCGATAAGGGACGGTTCGATTCGGTCGGCCATCTGACTCGTCCTTCCTTGAGCTCAGGGAACGGGGGAGCGTCAAGCCTTCCAATAGCTGACCTCCCCGTCTGCGCAACTGCAATGAGGATAGCAAATTCACCGCCACTTCGCCTCATCTTGCGATCAGAGCGCTCCGGGGCTCGAGTCAGCGCTCTGAAAAGGGCGCGAAGGGAGCCACGTTGCTGCCAGCGCGCGGGGCCGTGCGCCTTCGCGCACACCACGACGTGGGCGCAGACTGATATGGAGTGGGACCCTGCGACGGTGCCTCCCGATGGCCAGGACGAGCCGATTCGACCTCGCTCCCTACTGCCCTACGCCGCAGCGTTGCTCCCAAGTCCCAAAAGAGGCAGTCCGTACCAGGGATATCGAGGCGCTGGCGCCGCGCTTCGCGTCATGCTGTCACACTTTTCGTTTGCGGCGACGGGTACAAGAGTCCACACGGCTCAGTGGTTCACTTTCTCTTTGTACAGGCTGCGTTTGGGGTCGAGGAGGTGGGCCTCGGTGAAGTGTCGCAGCGCGGCTCCCGGGCGGATGGGCTCCTCGAGGCAGCCCAGCAGGTAGTGGGCCTGCGCGGTGTGGGGATGCTGGTCGATGACGTCCTGAAGGGCTTCTCTGGCGAGCTCGACCTCGCCTTGGCGGCGCAGGGCCTCGGCCCGCACCAATCCGGTCGCGGGTCGGCTGATGGGAATCTTGGCCAGCGACCGGGCGATCTGCGCCAGGACGCGGTCATCTTCCGTCTGCTCGAGGAGCTGCACCAACGCCTGCAGAGGAGCAAGAAAAAGAGGATCCGCGCCAAGGGCGAACCCGAGCCGCTCGACCAAGCGGCGCTCGTCGACCTGCTCGCCAAGGGTGCGGCGCTGCAGCTCACAGGCGAGGGCCCAGTTGGTGTAGGCCACGAGCTTGCGGGTGCCGACGATCTCGGAGACCTGTCTCGCCATGGCGTCGGCGTCGACGGCCACAAAACGGCGCAGGAGGTGGGTGCCGATGTCGACCACGGCGTCGAGCAAAAGGTCGCGCGGTATTTGCACTTGCGTGCAGCCAAGCAGGAGATTGCGCTCGACATCGAGCACGTTTACGCCGAAGAGAAAGTCGTTGCCCTCGCCGAGCAGCCGTCCAGTGACGGCCAGTCGCGCGCCGAACGAGCGCGCCGTCTGCCGTACAATGCGAGTCTGCGGCAGGGAATGGAAGACGGCGAAGGCCGACCGGATGCGGGTGTGCTCGAGCGACTCGACGGACTCGCTGACGAGCAACAGCTGCGGCACGGTGATGAAGGCGCTATGGAGCCGAAAGATCTGGGCGAAGGTCTCGGCGAGCTGTCGACCGACCTGCGCGATTTGGGGCTCGCCGACGCCCGCGCCGAACGGAAAGCAGGCGACGACGATGTCCGCGTCGGCGTCCATGTACCAGCCGAAGTCGCCCTCGAGCTCGAGCGGTGGAGGGGGCTCGCCGCTCAGGGTGGGTTCGACGCTCGAGGGTTGTTCATCGCTGGACAAAGGACACTCACTGTCTGGGTTGAGAGACTCACCGCCTCGATGTCGAGGCTCCTGTCAGGGGGCACTGAGATGATAGCTGACCACCGAGCCTGTGGCCTGATGTTCGAAGCGCCAATCGCCCATGATGGTTTCGAGGCACTGACTGACCGCCAAAGGGAGAGCTTCGGGCAGGAACTGCACGCTCTGCACTTCGCCTGCGGCTGAGATGACGATGCGCCCATCGACCTCTCCTTGCATGGCTGGGAACCATTGGTCCATGGCGATGCAGCGATCCAGGCGGTGTCGGTCGAGGATGACCAATGCCAGGACCTCATCTTGCTCGATGGGCCCTTCGATCCGCATCTTCTGACTCTCTTCGAAGGTTCTGGAGTCGACGAGGGTGGCGACGACCTCGACGTCATTGAGGGGGACCATCGAGGTCTGCGAGTCCGCGAAACCGTCCTTACGGATCAGGATCGTCATTTCCTCGCGAGAGTTCTTCATTTCGAGATCGAGGGGGGTGGCCCCCAGTACGGTCTCATCCTGACCCTCGCGCAAGAGGGCGACCTCGGCCCCTGGAGGGTTCGAACGGATGGAGATGCTGACCATTCGCGGCAGCTCGAGGGGCTTTTTGCCAGAGAAGGGGTCGGTGGGACGTCGAGCTTCGAGGTTGAGGGCGGCGGCGCGGGCGATCAAGGCTGGTTTCGAGCTGCGTGACTCGGCGCTAGACACAGACGCGAACCCGTCGCTGAGGGCGACGTTGTCCAAGGCGGTTCCAGCGAAGTTGGTCTCGTCGGCGAGGAGCCACTCGTCTTTGCTGTCGAACAAGGCGAGCAGGATAGGACGCTGTTCCAACGCGGTCTCGACGCTGATGACTCCATCGCGGGCCCGGACGAGCAGATCGCTGGAGGGGTGGAGAGAGACCGAGGTCCGAGTGCTCTGCGCATCGCCGTCGCGGCCAGTGCGAATGCGTCGGCCATCCAGCGCATCCCAGATCGTTCCATCCAGTGGCCAAGCCATAATCGTGGCGCCATCGCCGGACCAGATGACCTCTTGGTAGGCGTCGGCGCCCTCGAGCTCGAAGCCGGGCACACCAGTGTGGGAATCGTAGCTCCGAGCACCCATGGTGAACGCCCCGCCAAACGGGCTGAACGCGACCGTCGGTGGCTCTTTCGAGACCGAGACGAGCTCGACCAAGGTGTGGGACTCAAGTTCGAACCAGTAGACCTTCTCGCGGGTCCGCAGGACGATGCCTCGGGCAAACGGGCTTGCCTCGATGGAGAGGACGGAGCCCTCGACCTCGTTGAGCCCGATCAACGGTGCGGAGTGCTCTTCGGCGGGCAGCTCGAGCGCCTCGAGTCCTCTTTGTCCCCAAATCAGAAGCAGATCGTCGCGATAGAGCTCGGTGACGAGCTCGTGCTCGAACGCCCCGAGGGGTTGCAGTTGTTGGTTGTCGACGGAGAAGAGCTGCGAAGCTTTGAACCTCGTTCGGACGAGCAAATAGGAGCCAGAGGTCGACCACTCCAAGGTCTCGACGCTGCCGTCGATCTCTTTGCGGTCGACCATGGCCATGGCGTCGCTGACGTTGACCAGTGAAACCCGGGTCTTGCCCTCGATTTTCGAAGCCAGCGCGAGGCTCAGGCCGTTCGGTGAGACAGCGATGGCGTCGACGGCTCCGTCGATGGTCAGGATTTCGATTTCGGCTTTGGCGAGGGACCACTTCACGAGCATCGACGCATACCGAGAGCGCTGGTGGACCGAGAAGATGGAGCTCCCATCTGCCCCGAAGGCGACGGTCGGGTGGTCGACCGTGAGGTTCGTGGGAACGGAGAGCGAACCCTCGGAAGCGGGGAGATAGTGCAGCGAGCCGTTGGCTAGGAGTGCGACCTTGTCGGTGTCCTCGTGGTAGGCAAGGACTCTGTCTCCACGGTCGGTGGAGAAGCCAGCGATGTTGCCCTTGTTCTCGACGACGGCAAAGACGGGTTTGGCGATCGCCAGCTCGGAGCCGAAGGCGATCGCGAGCGAGCCACTGGTGTCGCCGAAGGTGAGCTGGACCTCGCGACTGCCCTGACCCAAGCGCTTCCAGTCGAGGAGCGGTGCGGGCTCGCCGAGGCGATCGGCGGTGCGCCAGTGCTGGACGCCGAACTCGGTGACGACGGCGGCGACGCGAACCCCATCGGGTCCGATGGCGCAGCTCTGAACCTCTCCAGCGGCGGACAGCGTCCCGATGGGTCGGAGGGCATGGGGTTCGAGCAACGTGATGCTGTTATCGACGGCGAAAGCACTGGAATGCGGTCCTCCCCCTGTGCACTGCTTGGCGTCGTTCGGGATGCTCAGGGTGTGCTCACCCGTTCGCAGGCGCCGTTGCCCGTCGACGACCTCGTCGAACAAGAACCGCGTCGAGGCGATGGTTTTGAAGCTGAGGACGACCCCAGCCGCGGTGGACTTGATGGTCTTTCGGCTCGGTCTTGCTTCGAGCAGGTTGAAGACCTCGAGGGCGCCGCTGTGAGTCTTGATAAAGAGGCGTTCGCCACCGGGTTCGAAGGAGAGTCCGGTGCAGCCGTCGGAACCTGGCCAGAAGCGGGAGACGACTTCGCCGGTCTGGAGGTCGAGGACCGTCCCGCTCTGGTCGGTGCACGAGGCGAGCAGGTCGGCGTTGGGCTCGGTGGTGGCGTAATGTGCGGCGATGACTCCGGCGTGAATCACTAGGCGCTCTTCGCCGCTGGGCCGTGCGGCGACCTCGAGGGTGAGCTCGGCGGTGTGCACCGCGGTCCAAATCGTGACGCCGATGAGCAAAATGATGAAGAAGAGGCCCAGGAGGAGCAGGAAGAAGCCATCTCCCTCTTCGACTTCCTCTTCGTCCTTGCACATTCTGTCGGGCTTCAGGACGTGGCGGGTGACGATGACCTCGCCTGCGGGAATCCAGGCTTCGGGGCCTTTCGCCGCGGAGTCGTCGCCGTAGGTCACGGTGAGGGTGCTGGCCTCTGCGAGGCCGGCTTCTGGGTCGGGCTTGCCCCCCTCGGGCTCGCAGCTCTGCAGATCGCCGTCGGCGCCAGGAGGGGCGTCGTCGTCTCGTTTGGCTGGAGGGGGCGGGACGTGTGGTGCCTCGGGGGGGGCGGCGGCCTCGAGCTCGCTCTGCAGTGTCGAGAGGTCGTCGGCGTCTTCCTCCTCGTCTTCGTCGTCTTCGTCGTCTTTGCCGTCCTCGGCGTCCTCGACGTCCTCGGCGTCCTCGGCGTCGCTCGGTTCGAGATCTTCAGGGGGCTCGAGCTCGCCTGGGGCCTCGTCTTTGGGCTTGGAGGCACCGGCCTCCACCTCTGCCTTCGTTTTCGGCACGAAGTCTTCGGGGGTGTCCGGAGCGATGGAGGTGAGCTCCTCGGTGTCTCGTGGCTCGTCGGTGTCTTTGGAGTCGTGCTCTTCGCTCCCGAGGGCGTCCTCGAGCTCCGAGGCCTCTAGACTCCAGCCGCCATCAAGTTCTTGGTCAAGCGGGGCGACCGCCTCCAAGGGCTCGGTGACGGCGGGCTCCGCCGGCTCGGCCGAATTTCGCTCGCTGCTCGGCAGCGAGCCAGCAGCGTCGCTGTGCTCGATGGCTTCCAGCGGCTCGGTCGCGGCGGGCTTGGCCGCCTCTCCGATGGCTTCAGTGGGCCGCGTGTCCTTGGCGTCGTCAAGCTCCTCCCCTTCCACGACGCCGTCTGGATTGAGGAGGATACCGTGGAAGGCGCCGCTGTCTCGGTTCAAGGGCCCGAAGTCGTCGACTGCCTCGCCGGCTTTGAGGCGGTCCCATTCGGCGACGATGCGAGTGAGCTCCTGGACGACGGTGAGGGTCCTGACGGGTCTCTTGCGGGTACACCGGCGGGTGAGTTCGATGAGGTCCTGAGGCCACCAGTTGCCTTCGATGCTGCTCTCGGAGCTTTGGGTGACCGCGTGAATCCACAGGAGCACATGGCCAAAGGCGCGCACGTCGGAGGCAAAGTTGGGTGGGGTGCGGCGGCGAGGCGAGGGGCCAGCGCCGAGAACTTCTCTGGGTTCCAGGGGCTCGAAGAGCTTCCAGGCGCTGACGTCGAAGAGGCGGGTGAGGAGCACCTCGTCGAGCTTTTCGACGAGAATGGTGACGGGAGCGACGGCTCCGTGCACGCGCTTGGCGCGATGCAGAGCGTCGAGCCCTTGAGCGACGGGGATCAGCTGTCCGAGAAGGCGTTCTAGGGTCCACCCTTTCCCTTCGAAGAGCACGAACTCTGCGAGGGTCGAGGGTTGGTGGTTGGCTTCGTACACGAGAGCTGGGAGCCCGCTGTCGCAGAGGTGTGCGGTTGGCCAAAGCAGCCCTGGGTATTCGAGGAACTCCGCGCGGCCGACGTAATCCGTGATGGCGGCGCAGATCTGTTTCCCAACCTTCTTGTCCTCAGGGAGTGCGAGCCTAACGAGCTTCCAGGGCGCTTCCTCAGCCTCGGTGACCCAAGCGAGCAAGCCGGCCGGCGCACGAAAGAGCATCTTGACCCGGTGGAAGCGTTCCTTGAGGAGACCCTCGTAGGGGTGACTGTCGGCCATGGGTGCCCCGGTTGCGCCTACACGTGTGACCGTGGCGAGCCACGGTCAGCAAGGAATCATTACAGTGTCAGAGTCACGCTCTCATTGGTCACACAGCCTGATAGGATCGTCAAGGCGCCCACTCGACCCTAAACGCGGCTCAACCTGGGATGCAGCATCGGGAATTCTTGGCGGCAAGTGTCTTTCAGCTTTGCCTGCTCCTCGGTCTCCACTTTCGTCGGGTGATGCGTCGCACGCTGGCCAGCGTCGCCATGCTCTCATCTTCGACCCATTCGTCCACGGCTTCTTTCCAGGAGTTGGCCTGTGCTGGTGAGTCGAACGCCAGCTGCGCACCGACCCCCGGCTTGCCGTCCTTGTTGCCTCTCCAGAGGATGTCGGCCCAACCCCAAACGGATTCGCCGGTGCGCCGAGAGGGGAGGCCTACTCGAACTTTGCTGCCATTGCACAGGGAGGACTCACGGTCCGCGAGAAAGAGTCCATTGCCCGATAGATCGAGGACATTGAATTCGGCGCGTCCTGGGTGTCCTGGGTGGACCACCGCAGCGACGGCCGAGACGCGAGCGCGGTGGTCGCGACGAAATGGGTAGTCGGAGTCAACACTCGAAACACTTTGGATTCCTTCCATGACACCCTCCAGTTGGCTTCTCTGCGCTCCTGCTTGGAACGAGTGGGTCCCCATCGTTAGGATTTCGCTCGCTTCCCAGAACTGAGGTGGCTCGACGCGAGCCACCTCGCGTCCTTTTGGTCGCGGGCGGATTCGCACGCGACTCGGGCCGCGCGATCGGATGGAGCTGACGCCGGAGAATGCTCTCCGCTCGTCCCCCTGAGTGGACACGTTGACGGGCAACTGGGCAATTTTTTGAGGTGATTGACTTTCACTTGTCGGCATCATTAGGATGCCGCGGCTTCTGCCAATGCCGATGATAGACTTCGTCGCGGGGTTTGCGGCGCACAGCAACGAGGCGTTCCAATGAGCAAACAAGACATCGTCCTACTTTCCGCAAAGCGGACTCCGTTCGGGGCGCTCAATGGCGCACTCGATGACCAGAGCGCGACGGATCTTGGCGTCGTTGCCGGCCGTGCGGCGATCGCTGCGGCGGGAATCGAGCCGGCACAGATCGATCAAGTGATCTTTGGCAATGTGCTCCAGACCAGCACCGATGCCATCTACCTGGCGCGACACATCGGTTTGCGCTGCGAACTGCCGATTGACCGCCCTGCCCTCACGGTCAACCGACTGTGTGGCTCAGGCTTCCAGTCCATCGTCGGCGCCGCCGAGCAGATCCTCCTGGGCTATGCCAAGGTCGTCCTGGCCGGCGGCACCGAGTCCATGAGCCAGGCGCCGCACGCCCTCTACAAGACGCGCGCAGGCTTTCGGTTTGGGCTGGAGCCCAAGCTCATCGACACGCTCTGGGCCTCGCTGACCGACAGCTACACCCAGACGCCCATGGCGATGACGGCCGAGAACCTGGCCGTCAACTATGGCATCAGCCGCGAGGACGTCGACGCCTACGCGCTGCTGAGCCAGCAGCGCTGGGCTGCGGCCGACGGCGCTGGCGTCTTCGAAGCCGAGCTCGCCCCTATCGAGCTGAGCACGCGCAAGGGACCAATCAGCTTCGACAAAGATGAGCACCCCAGGCCGAGCACGACCCTGGAGAGCCTCGGAAAGTTGCGCCCGGTGTTCAAGAAAGACGGAGTAGTGACCGCGGGAAACGCCAGCGGCATCTGCGACGGCGGTGGCGCGCTGGTGGTCGCCAGCCGAGAAGCCGCTGAGGCGCTCGGGAAGAAGCCTTTGGCCCGAGTCGTGTCTTGGGGCATCGTCGGCGTCGAGCCAACCCTCATGGGCATCGGCCCAGTGGAAGCCGCGAAGCAGGCGCTTGCCCGCGCCGGACTCACCTTGGCGCAAATGGACTTGGTCGAAGTCAACGAGGCGTTCTCGGCACAATATATCGCCGTCGAGAAGGCGCTCGGGTTGGACCGAGAGAAGACCAACGTCAATGGTGGAGCCATCGCGCTGGGTCACCCCCTGGCGGCGAGCGGCTCTCGCATCATGGCGCACCTCGTGCACGAGCTGCGGCGACGGGGGGCACGTTACGGGTTGGGTTCCGCATGTATCGGCGGCGGGCAAGGGATCGCGATGATCATCGAAGCGCTCTAGGACGAGTGAAACGAGACACGCAAGCAGCTCCCGCGCGGCCGACAGCCGGCGGGGCTGCTCGCTTGGCCACGTGAGCAGGTGTCTGGCGGAGGAAGAAGCTGTGGGAATGAACGAAAGGGAGATCATCTTCGATTGGAACTCGGTGGAGCGCGTCGCGTCGCTGACCAGCTCGAAGCTCGAGTTCTACGACGAGACCCTGCGGGATGGGATCCAGAGCCCGTCGATCACGGATCCGCCCATCGAAGCCAAGATCGAGCTGTTGCGGTTGATGAACGACCTGGGGATCCAGTGGGCGGACATCGGGCTGCCCGGAGCGGGTCCGCGAGCGGTGACCGACGTCACTCGGCTCGCCAAGGTCATCATCGACGAGGGCCTCGCCATTCGCCCGAGCTGCGCTGCCCGTACCCACGTCAACGACGTGCGTCCAGTGGTCGAGATCAGCCAGTCGGTGGGCCGTGCCATCGAGGTCATGGCCTTCATCGGCGCCAGCCCGATTCGGCACTATGCCGAGGGTTGGGATATGGACAAGATGCTGAAGTTCATCAGCTCTTCCATTGAGCTCTCGGCGAAGGCTGGACTTCCTACGACGTTTGTTACGGAAGACACAACGCGCTCGCGCCCTGACGTGCTCGCCACGCTTTTCAAGTGCGCAATCGATCACGGTGCTACAAGGTTGTGCCTCTGCGACACTGTCGGTCACGTCACGCCCGATGGCGTCAAAAATCTGATCTCTTTCACCAAGTCCTTCATTCGCAGCTTGAACGTAGACGTGAGCATCGACTGGCACGGCCACAACGATCGCGGACTCTCCCTGACCAACGCTCTGTGTGCCGCAGAGGATGGTGCAACCCGCATCCACGGCACGGCGCTCGGCGTTGGGGAGCGTGTGGGCAACACCCCCATGGACCAGCTCCTGCTCAACCTCAAGCTCTTGGGCGAGATCGACTACGACCTCTCTAAGCTCAAGGATTACGCGGAGGCGGCATCCCGATCATTGGGGGTGTCGATCCCACGGACCTACCCGGTCATTGGCGCGGACGCGTTCAGGACGGCAACTGGGGTGCACGCTGCCGCCATCATCAAGGCCAAGGCGAAGGGCGACGAGTGGCTCGCGGACCGGATCTACTCCGGTGTTCCGGCCGCCATGATTGGCAAACACCAGGTGATCGAGATCGGTCCCTTGAGCGGCGAAAGCAATGTCATCTATTGGCTCAGAAACCGAGACATCGAGCCCATCGAAGAGCTCGTCAAACACATCTTCAGTGCCGCGAAGTCCTCGACCAAGACGTTGGTCGACGATGAGATCCTGTCCCTGGTGAACGAATTCCGAGGCGAATGAGCCCGATGAAGGAAACAATGAGCATCGAAAGGGCCCATGTGGGCCTGGTACAACGGTTGAGTCCGAACCTGACGGGGCGTCAGCGCCGGCAGTTGAGAGGCCTCGCCCACGAGCTGCACGCCGTCGTGACGATCGGACATTCGGGCGTCACCACAGGCGTCATCGGCTCGCTGCACGACGCGCTCGCCGCTCATGAGCTCGTCAAGGTCAAGTTCTTGGACACCTGCGAAGAGGACCTCTCCGAAGCCGCAGCCCTGATTACCCAGCGAACGAGCAGCTCGCTGGTACAGAAGATCGGGCATGTGCTGGTGATCTATCGACCCGACCCCGACGAACCCAAGCTCCAACTGGTCTCGCCAAAGTAGGGTCGAGCCCGTCTCTTCTTCAGGAGTGAGAGTGAAAATCACCATCGACCCCGATCGCCCAAACCCTCGGGTGTTGCGGCAGGTCGTCGACGTCCTCAAAGCCGGTGGGGTCATCGCCTATCCTACGGACACAATCTATGGCCTCGGCTGTGACATCTTCCAAAAGCGAGCCGTGGAAAGGGTCTACCAGATCAAGGGCAAAGACCGCCGCAAGTCGCTCTCGTTCATCTGCTCTTCTCTAAAGGACATCTCCCGCTACGCCGAGGTCAGCGACCACTCCTATCGACTGATGAAGCGCATCTTTCCTGGTCCCTATACGGTGATCCTACAAGCTTCGAAGCTGGTCCCACGGGTCATGCTGAACAACAATGCGCGAACCGTCGGCATCCGCATCCCTGATCACTCGATCCCCATTCAGCTCGTCGAGATGTTGGGAAACCCGATCATCACCACCTCGATCCCGACCCTGCCCGATCTCCACTACAACGATCCAAACGAGATCGAGCGGAGGCTCGAAGGTCGCATCGAGGTGCTGATCGACAGCGGCCTGCTGCACCCAGAGCCCTCGACCATCCTCGACCTCACCGAGGATATCCCTCGCCTACTGCGCCGAGGCAAGGGAGAGATCGACCACCTCGGCGTGATCGAGATCGACGACGACATCAGCGAGTTCTAGCCAGGGGTTGCGTGCCAGCAGTGCGCAACCCTCTCGGGACTCAATCTCGGCCGGAGAATGACTGCAGCAGCTGAGTGTAGCGTTCGGGGTTGGGCTCGAGAGGTTCGACGAAGCGCGCTTGGCGTTCGCGCGCGTTGGGTTGCAGCGAGAAGTCGAGGCAAAACTCGTCGCCCTCTGGCTCGATGCGATAGGCTGGGCCTTTGGCCACATCTGGCTGCCACAGCTCGATGGGACGTGCGCCGACCACGACCAGCACTGGTGAGTTGAGCTCCTCGGCCGTGGCTGCCAAAACCGGCCGCAAGCGGCGCAACTCCTCGTAGGAGAGCTCCGGCCAGAAATTGACGAAGAGCACGTGCGCGTCGAGCGGACATCGGCTGAGCGCGTTGAGCAATCGGTAGGTCGAGACCTCGCTGGCCAACACGTGCTCGCTGAAGAGCGGGATGATCACCAGGGGTCCCGACTCGACTCGCACGATCTCATAGCGTCGGTTGGTCCCTAGGATGCTCTTGAGCCCGGCCGTAGACAGGAGGAGGCCCTGTCCGCGCACCGCCATGGCGAGCTCGGAGCCGGTATCGAGCGGCCCGATGGTTAGCGGCTCGACCGACACCAACAGGGTCCGTGGGTGGGGTGCGCTCCATGGCGTCGCCTCGGCGTCGTGGACGGGAGGCCAGGGCAGCGAGAGGTTGACCGAGTCCTCGAGAAACGTCCGCCGATCGCCGTTGCCGTCGTAGACCTCGAGGGTGTCCGAGAGGCACACGACCCACCGGGCACAACGGATGGCCGACGCCGCGGCGCTCACCAGCTTCGCCGGCGCGCCGTTGAGGACCAGCACATGCGCCCCACCCAGGGCGGCCTTGCGGTGAACGTTGGGATCGAAGGCCAGTGGACCGTCGAGGTACGCCACCCGGCCGCTCGACAGCACGTGGCTCAGCACCTCTCCATCCGGCTGAATGTCTGCCATTTGCGTGCGAATATGACCGGGACTCTCCTCGCTGGACGGCGAGACGTAAATGACCGTTCGTCGGCCCCCGGTGTGGGCGACGCCCACCAGGCCCGATGCCCCTTTAGGGGCCCGAATCAGAGAGTGTCGCAAGCGACTCAAATCGTTGATGACCATGGGCGCCGGCCCATGCAGGACACCATGCTCAGGCGGGCACCCGGTGAGCAACCGCAAGAGCAGTTCCTCGCCGCCATGCGCCTCGCTGCTCAGGGTCCGGGAAACCCTTAGCTTGATAGGCCCAGCCGGCGCAGCAATGGGCAAACGCGGACGAGGGTTGATCGACCACGTGCGCACGTTGCTCGTCACGGCGTCAAAGCGGGCGTCGCGACCCGTGGGCCGGCCCTCGCCGGCGTCGGCCCCGTCGGAGTCTTCCAGTTTCTCCACGAAGTGGCTCCTGCGACTGGGTTCGAGCTGCAGGAGGAGGTCGACTACGGCGGCGATGAGTCGCTCTTGGCCACGGGCCCGCAACAGCTCGGTCAAGGCCGCACGCCGGACGAACTCGACGCGATCGAAGCCCACGAAGAGCTCGCTCCCCACTCGAATCGTCGGGATGTCGAAGACCCCATTGACCAAGGCCGCTGACAGAGCGACGTCGAGGATCTGGAACGCGTCTGGCTCGTTGGCTTTCTCGATGATGTTATCTGAGGAGATGCCGACCGCCTCTAGACACTCCCGAAGAGACTGTTCTGACAAGGTCCCGTTGCGGCTCCAGATCGTCTCGAAGATGGCCAGCGCCAGAGGAAGCGAGAGCTGCGGAGATTGCTCGCTCACCCGTGCCAACACTCTCAACGCCAAGCCACTGAGGAGTGAGCCCTCTGGCCAACGAATGGGCACCCCAAGTTGCCTTGCGAAGCGTTCGATGTCCTTTTGGCGATAGGCCTTACCCAACGCCTCGCGTTTGACCCCTGGTTCCCCGGCTCGGGCGGTCAGCGTCGTGGTATCCACTGGGACCAACGTCACTTGAACGGGAACCTCCTCGGTGAGCCGACGCAGGCCGACCGCCGCCAGGTACGAGCTGGCGTCGGAGAAATCGAGGTAGAAGAAGATTTCGACGGTCTTCATGCAGGCCAGCCGAATCGAGTGCTGAAGGTGGGTGGCGAGGGTCTGGGCACTATAGGCTTTCGTTGGGTCAAGGCAAAGGCCGTGAGGCACCGCTCGCCGTGTGCTCGAGACCAAGCGCCAAGGCGCGGCTCACGGAGTGCAGTTCTCAGAGAGCCCCAATGCGCAGGCGCGCTGACGAGCCAGGTCGGCTTCTCCTGGGCGCTCGAGCTCGACCAGCACCTCGACCAGGGCGACACAGGCGATGGCGACATCCCCGGCGCAGGCCCGCTCGAGGAGGTCTGCAGCGATGATCTGGTCCTTGGCCGACGGGCTCCCGTCCATGAGCACGTATCCCGCAAAAGCACAGGCGTTGGGGTCACCGATGGAGCACGCTTTTTCGAAGTAGGTGACGGCCGAGCTGACGGAAGCCTTCAGCCCGATTCCTTTCTCGTACATCACGCCGAGACTGGAGCACGCCTTGGCGTGGCCGCCGTCGCAGCTGTGTTCGAACAACATCGCGGCACGAGCCACGTCGTTCGGTGTTCCGAGGTCGATCAGGTAGACGACACCGAGCTGAAAGCAGATGTCCACGGAGTCGGTCTCACACCCGCGCTCGAGGAGTGAGACGACCCGCGACACCACAGCGGCGCCGTAGTTGGCGTCGAGGAGCCCAGCGGCCTGAGAACAGGAAAACGGCGCCTCGAGCTGGCAAGCGCGCTCGTAATAGTCGATGGCTTTGTCGACGTTGGCCTCCACGCCCTTGCCAATCTCGTAGAGCATCCCCAGCGCGTGGCAACTTTGGCGTTCGTCGAGCTGGCAACCCGCGTCGAAGAACTGGCTGGCTCGCACGAGGTCGGCCTCGACCAATTCCCCTCTGGCGTTCAGGCGTCCTGCGCGGTAGCACGCTTCGGCGCTCTCGAGTTGGCAAGCGCGCTCATAGAGCAACAGCGCCTGAGCCGGGTTACCAACATCGCCGGTGGAGTAGCGCTCGGCGAGGTTGAAACAGGCCAAAGCCTCGTCGAGATCGCAGGCTCTTTGGAAGCTGTCGAAAGCCCCGTTGATGTCGACGTTTCCGCCCTCCCCTCCTTGGTACATCATGGCCAGGTTGGTGCAGCTCAACGGCTCGTTCTGGTCGCAGTTGTCTTTGAAGAGCTGGCGTGCGCGGACATGGTCCCGTTCGACGTCCTCGCCGTTGTAGTAACGGGTCGCCAGCATGAAACAGGCCGCAGGGTTACTGGCGTCACATTCGAGCTGCAGCTGCCCCAAGGGCAGCAGGGTCTCGACCGGGACACTCGGCTTCGTGCCACCGCAAGACCAGGCCAACAGCGCGAGAGGGAGGACAGCCATGAGAAGCGTTCGGTGCTTGACCAGTTTCCTCATGCGCCCCTCGTCTGTTGCCGGCCCTGCACTGCTCGACTTTTGGGGTGTTGCCTCGCCACCTCGGGTCTGCGCCCCCCCATTCTCTCAAGCCTATGCCCTCTTCAGAGAATTCCGAGTTTCTTGCTTTGCCTCGCCCTAATTGCTGCAGGTGAGCAGCTCTCCGACCTCGCCGTCTGCGACCACGAAATTCTTGTCCGCATCCTGGAAGGAGTAACAGCCGTCGCAGAGAGCTCCGGAGCCGCTGACATCCCAATTGCCGCCGACACCAATGTTGGCCAGCACGGCGTTGTTGCCCGAGATGCTGACGTCACCGAAGACCTGGCAATCCGCGGCGGTAAAGCTGTTGGAGTGGACCTGCAAGTTGCCTTGAATCTCGCAGAAAGTCATGGCTGAGTTGTTGGAGTTCTCGGTGAACGTCACATTTCCTTTGACCGTGAGGCCGCGGATTTGAGAGTTGTTTGAGGCGACAGTCAGGTTATCGGCCAGAATGGTCTTACCGATGCCGTTGCCATAGAGCACGGTGCGCTCGGCGTCCAACGTGACGTCTCCCTCGACGGGCACGCCATCAGTGGCCTCCCCGAAGGTGATCACCGCGCCGGAGTCGTTCTGCGGGATGGTGATGGTCCCATCGGTCGCTGGCGTGACCTCTTCGATGGGCGTGCCGGAGTCCTTGGGTGGGTAGCAGATGACGGACTCGACGACCCCATCGACCACGATGACGTCGACCTGGGAGCCCTCGCCGCAGTCTCTCTTCGCCTTGCTGAGGTCGACGCACGCCCCCGCGATCTCGACGCAGTCAGTGCCTGGGTCGCCGGTCACAACATAGGTCGTGCCATCGACGACGACTACGTCGGAGCCTGTGTCGTAGGCGACTTGGTCACCAGGCCCCTTTACGACTTGCACGCCCGGAGCCGCGTCTTCGCCACACGACAGGAAGGAGAACGCCGACACTACCACGGCCACAACGTAGAATTTCTTCATTTTCCCTCTGCGCAGGGACGCCAGCGGTCGCTTGGGACGCCTGCTTTTGTGTTCCGTTCGCTGCCCCCACGCGAGGGTCAGGCACTGGGATCCTCACTTCACGACGGCGATGGGTCTGAGAATCTCGAATTCGTTGAGGATCGCGTCGTCATCGACATCGTCGAAGAGTCCAGCTGAGTGCTTGAAGTTGAACTCGAACTGACTCACCAGATCGATGTTGGTCTCCATGGTGATGGCGAGCTCATCCACTGGTGTGGTGTTGAGCCGCTCGATGCTCATCGCATCGGGGAACCAGGTGGTGGCATCGAAGCCGACGAAGAGGTTGTGCTCGTCGTCACTCAGCCGGAAGTCGGCGCCGAGCGCCTGGAACTGGAGGTCTTGGTCTTGGGCGGCGAACGAGAGGGTGAAGGGCTGGCCGTCTCCTCGGGTTCCTTTGACGAAGACGGTGTTGCCGACGAGCTCTCTCGGGATGTCTGCCGTTTGGTCCGCCGCGCCGAGGGCGACGAAGTCTAGTCTCATTTGACAGAACGAGCGATGGATGCTGGTGAGGATCGGGGTTGGATACTCCCGCCCGCTCACGACCTCTACGATGAAAGGTCCAAGGTATTGCTCATCTCCCATGGCGTTGCAGAGCTCCGCCTGGCGCAGCTCGGCGAGGGAGAGCACGAGCCAGACCTCCTCGATGGTGACGCCCGTGTTCAACTTCAGCGCCGTGGACTGCGTCGAGTAGCTGGAGAACTGCAGGTTCGTCATGGTCGGGTTGCCCACATCCGTACCGGCGCAGCTGCTCACGTTCGAGATGGCCAATGCTACGATGAGCAGGCCAAGGTTTCTCATGTGGTTGATCATCGTCTTCATTCTCCGTCGTCCTCGTCATCAGCGGGCTCGTCCGGCCCAGTGAGCGGGAAGAACTGGATGTTGAGTTGATAAACTCGATTAGGGATCTCGACACGGTCGCATAGGTCTAGGAGCCGCTCTCTAAAATCGTGGATTCGGTCTTTGACCTCTCGGCGGGTCGCGCCATCGATACAGACCGTCAAGGCGCTGATGTCCCTCTGCTGCGAGGGGATGCGCGAGATCGAGGTGCTCGCCTGATTGAGCATCTGACGGTGGTAGTTTCCGACGGCCAGCGCTTGCACCTCGTGCCCGGTGGTCAGGCTTGGGTCGCCGCGATGGATGCGGCCCTCTTCGCCACGGACCAGCAGCTGGAGGTCGAACAGCACCTCGAGCGCCCTGGCGGCTTCCTCGGGCGTGATCGCTGGCAGCAACTCACCCGCGATCCACACCGGATCGTCATGGAAGTCGGCGCGGGCCGACATTTCTCGAATCGCCGGGTAGTACCAGTTCGAGAGGTAGGAAAAGAGGTCGTGATCGATGCGTCGAGCCTGTCGAAAGCGAGTGCTCGCCGCGACTTTCTCGTAGGCGGTGTTCTTGTCCTCGGCGGTCTTGGCCTGCTCGAAGTCTACGAGGTTGCGGAAAAAGCGCCGTTCGTCCCCCTTGAGCCCGAGAGCCTTAGCGAAGCGCGGAATGCTCTCGTCGCCCAGGTTGCGCTCGCCCTTGATGATCAACTTGAGGAAGTTTGGCGAGGAGTAGCCCGCACGTCTAGAAAAATACCGGTACGAAAACGCTGGGTTCTGCGTCTTTGCGGCTTCGTAGTAGTCCTCCAAGTACTTGCGATAGTTCAAGTACTCGTAGATGTCCGGCATCGTGCTCAAAGTGTGACCTCCGTCCGCACCAGAATACGCCTTTCCCCCCTAAAATTTCAATTAAAGCGACGCATTATTTGCGCTTCGTCGCAAGAACCCCCGCGGCTCTGACACGCCAAACCGGCGTTCTCGAATACACCGCTAGAGGTTAATATCGTAAGGATTTCTGCGCACATACACTCCGTCATCGAGCAATATTCGCGTCGCTGTCCTCCCCGCACCCCGCACACGACGAATTCCCCGCGAAAACGTGGCGTCTCGGCCTGCCGTGTGGAGAAACGCCACGCCAAGCAGAAAAGCGAAACTATTCTCCAGCCGTCCGAAAAGTGCTGTGGCTGTCTAGGGGGATTCGGGCTCGACCACAGGCCCTTCGACCCCCTCGCTCGAGGGCTCGGGCAACGGCTCGGCGGGGCTGAGTTCCTGCCCACACGCCGTGACCAGCTCCTCGAGACGGCCCTCGGGGACACCATCGGACATGAGGACGCGAGCAGGAAGCTCCGCCTTCAACGTGTTCATCACACAGGTGCAGACGGGCTCTTCGGAGCTCTGCCCGCACTCCTCCATGAACGCGGTCGCCATCTCTCGTGGCCACTCCGCCGTCTCGACTTTCGCGAGGCAGTCGCTGATGAAGCCGTCGATCGTCGCGTCCTCGAGGCTGCCGTCGACGAGCTTGCCCAGCGGCACCTCCGCTTCGAGTCGAGCGAGCACGCAGTCGCAATGGGCCTTCGAGCTCTGTTCGGCGCAGCCCTTGAGAAACGACTCACGCACTTCGCTGGGATAGGGTTTTGCGGCGAGCTGTGTACGCGGGAGGGCGCACACCATCAAGACCACGCACATCCACAGACCCGTCCTCACTTTCTCGCTGCTCATACGTCCAACTCCTCCTCTTCCTCGACCGTCTCGTCGACCGAGTGCGTGACCACCCCTTCTTCTGCGAGACGTTGTTCGAACCCCTCCAATTCGCGGCGTTCTGAGTGGTGTTTTGGGTCGTCGAGCGCCGGGTTGTTGGTGGTCCCCTTCCACCCCAACGGCCGATAGACCTCTACACCGCGCTGCAAACGCACGTCTCGCTCCAGCAGCCCTCGGCCCTCCAGAGTGCGGGCCGCAGCCTCAACCGCCTGCACGTCCACCCTCAGGTTGCGGGCCACCTCGTCAGCCGCGACCTCGCCGCGGGCTGTCATCATTTGGTGAAGGTGGGAGACGATCTCCTTGTTCTCTGCGGCCTTGCGGTAGCGTCCCAAGGCGAGCAAAGAGGTGCCACCCACTGCGGAGCCCATTGAGCCCAAGACGATCATGACCAGACCGATGGCGTCGAGGATCCCCTCGGCGCCGAGCTTGAATGCAAAGCCGCCCGAGAGCATCAGCAGCGCGAAGAAGAGCAGCGTCACAGCCAGGCCTTTGCCGACCGTGACCCCCGCCTTGCGCGCCCCGCGTCGTACCGGACCGACGAGGTCGGTTTCCAACCTCAACATCGCCTCGTTGCCAAGCGGGTTCTTCCTGACAGGGCTCTTCGGTGGATGGCTCATGGTCCTGCTCCTGCGGGGGGTCCGGTGCTGTGACGAGCGGTTTGGTGAGGGCTCGGTCAATACGATGCGCCCACGTTGCGCACTTTGGAGTAGGTCAAAAGGAACTGCAACGTCTCGGTCTCTGCACTCGCAAGACCCAAACGCCGGCTTGGGCATCGCTCGCGAGCGCAGGGATGCGAGGCGGCTCGCTTCGGGCCTCCTCAGTGCCGGGAAGCGAGCGAAATCCGATGGCCCGAGCTTGGCGCTTTGGTGCGAATTTGGCCTGCTGGAAGAAATCACTTTGAAGAACAAATTGGCGAAGTGCGAGGGGCTTGCTAGTCTGCATCGGATCGCAGAGTGAGTTTCGGATTTCGGGGGCCGCGTTGAGCTCACTAGAGACACAGATTGTCATCGTCGATTTGAGCGTGGAGCGCGTCGCGTTCTTCGAGTCGTTGTTTGTAGACGCCGGTTGCACCTGCCACGTGCTCAACGAGTGGCAGGAGGCAGAGGAGCTGCTGCTTGGACGTATCCTCATCCCGGGCCTCGTTGTCGTGGGTTTCGAGGCGCTCGCCTCTGGGGGTCTAGAGACGGTCTCGAACGCCAACAAGGTCATCGAGAGCCTCGGGGCGCCGTCGATCCTGGTCTACGGCCATTCCGTCGCGGGGGAGGTCGAGTTTCTCAAGACTTTCTGTCGCTATGCCGCGCACCTCGAGCTGCCGCAAGAGCGCGATGACGTCCTGCAGGTGTTGGCTGACTTGCTTCCCGAGGTGGACTTCGGGTCGGCTCCGAGCGCGGCGATCCCCGAGGACTTACGCCCGCTCTCTCAGCCCGAGTCAGTGTCGAGCTGGGTGGACCTTGAACGTTTGGTCGAAGACGACCGCGGAACACGCGTCGTCGTGACCATGCCGAGCCTGTCGAGCGGCTCCCTGCGGGACGTGCCGCTGGCGCGCCTCCTGTATTTCCTCGCGATGCAGCGCCGCACCGGCGTGCTTTCGCTGCGCAACGGGCCGAAGGTGCATCAGGCGCAGTTCAGCAACGGAGGCCTGCTCGCGGACCAAAAGGATCCGCGCACCCTCAAAGCGCTGCAAGCGGCCTTCGCGTGGACCGATGGCGAGTACACCTTCACCTGGGAGCGGCTCGCCGGGGGTCAGCTGGTCCCGCTCTACTACTACCTTTTCGAGGGCTTACAGCACGTCTCGATGAACGCCGCGCTCGAACGGCTGGCGCTCTTCGAGCAAGGATTCTTGGCCCACACCACGCTCTTCTTCGTACGCTTGAAGGAGATCAAGAAGCTCGGCCAGGCCGCAGAGGTCGCTCGCCTCTGCAAAGGCGAGAAGAGCCTCGCTGACCTGTTGCGGGACGGCGCCATCAACATCCACAGCATGTTGGTCTCGCTGAACTTCTGCCTGAGCACCGACCTGGTGACGATCTTGGACAAGGCGGCGAGCGTGCCGGTTGGGCTCTCCTACAAACTGCATCATCGCCTCGAAGGCGTCGGTGGGGGGCACATCTCGGAGCTGCCCCACTCCTCGATTGGGGAGGATAGCGGGTTTCGGCGCCAGAACTACACGGCAGCCCAGATCAACCGACTCGACCCAGCCCTGGCAAAGGACCTGCTGGGTTTGGAGACGACCCTCAAGACGATCCTACAGAAGGACGCTTATGAGGTCTTCAATCTCTATGCGGGTTGCGGACGCCAAGCAGTGAGACTGGCGTACTCCACGCTTCGCGCTCGCTTGCCAAACAGCCCAGCCAATGTGCCGGCTCCGATCTGGGTGACCGCTCAGCTCGTCGAGACGGCCTTGCGAGACAGCTATGTGCTCCTCATGGCGCAAGAGACCGAAGAGACCGGAGCGCCGGAGCGGCAGGACAACAGCGGTCGGTTCCCGCGCGAGGAGAGTGGACTGACGCGAGCGGAACACTCCTTGATGGCGGATTGGGAGGTGAAGCTCGGCGAGCTGGCCTCTGGAGATCCCTACGAGGCCTTTGATCTCTGGGAGGGCTGTGGTCGCAAGCTAATCATCAAGGCCTATCAGGCGCTCGAAGAGCAGTATGGGCCCAATCGCGCGAATGGCCCTCAGCACCCAGACGTCGTGGCGGCCATGAGCCGGGTCTATGGCGCCCTCAAGGATGTGTTGGACCAGCTCTTGGTGAGCGAAAAGACCAAGGACCCCACCCGAGATCGCCAGAAGGCCTTCGATTCCGAGGCTCTGAGCTTGAACACGGTCTTGGAGCAGCTGGCCTATGCCGAGCGCCGCCACGTCGGCGCCCCGGTCGCTGAACCTACGACGGCGAGCCACGAGCTGGCTCCTCGCTCCCCGCAGGTACGGAGCGCCAAGAAGAACTCGCCCGAGCTCGAACCCACGCCCCGAGACCTCGGCCCTAAGGCCTACAAAGCCACGGTTCCCAAAGGCCCCCTGCAGACCCGACACCGTGTCCCGATGCAGCTTGGGGCGGCCGCGCCGGAAGCGCCCGCGCCGGAAGCGCCCGCGCCGGAAGCGCCCGCGCCGGAGCCATCCGCCCCAGAGCGGCCCAGACCTCGCCCTGTTCAAAGCATCTCCAGCTCGTCGCTGGCCATCGCCCAGACCTCCGAAGACCACTTCCGACAAGGCCTGCTCTGCCTGCAAAGCAAGGCCATCAACGCGGCGCGTGAACACTTCAAGTACGCGGTGGTCGGCAGAGAAGACAACGGGAGGTACCAAGCCTATTTTGCCTGGGCCTCGTTTCTCCTGCATCCATCGAACCTCGATCGAACCCGCGCCGAATTGAAACAAGCCAAGCGGCTCACGGGCGGTGTCGAGGCGGCCTCGTTCTTCCTCGGCATCATCGAAATGAACCAAGGCGACCTGGCCAAGGCGGAAAAATACCTGAAGGTCGCGGAGCGGGAAAACGCCGAGAACCACGAGGTGCGACGCGCGCTGCGCCTGGTCAAGGCCCGCATGGAAGCCGGGGACGACAAGAAGGGCGGGCTCCTCAAATCGCTCTTCAAGGCGTAGCTTCAGGGTCGCCGAAGGTCGACACCGCGCAGCGAGGCGCTCCGCGCCAGGCCGCTGGACAGGCGTCCCTCCAGAGCCGATGATGGCGCGCTTTTCGTCGGTTCGAGTCGTGGTCGGCGCGAGTCGCCGCCGAGAAGTTGCGTTGATTGGACTGGCTCCGCCGTGTCCGACCACACGGATTGAGGGGGGAGAGTGAGCGAGAAGAGGAAAGACAGCGAACAGGGTTTGGCGGTCGTCAATGTCAAACAGCTCGGATTTACCGCGGCAATCGTGACCTTGGGCTACGTGTTCTGGATCTGTGGCGCCATGGAGATGGTGGAACGGCTGGCCTTCTACGGGGTCAAAGCCGTGGCCACGCTCTACGCCAAGGATCCCGTGTCGAACGGCGGACTCGGAATCACGATGGATGAGTTCGGGACCGTTCTCATGGTCTGGGCCTTCATTCAATCCCTGCTGCCCGTGGTGACTGGTGGGCTCTCGGATCGCTACGGTTACAAGGAGACCCTCTTCGTCTCCACGGTCGTCAAGATCTGCGCGTACCTCGTGATGGCATTTTTTCCGAGCTATTGGGGGTTCTTCGCCGGCGCCATGCTTCTGGCCACAGGAACCGCCATTTTCAAGCCGGGTATTCAGGGGACCTTGGTCAACGCGACCAAACCCGAGAACAGCTCCATGGCTTGGGGAATCTTCTACCAGACCGTCAACATCGGCGGATTCATGGGGCCGTTGGTCGCTGGCTTCATGCGCAAAATGGATTGGAGCAACGTCTTCTTTGCCTGCGCCGGCATCATCTGCCTCAACTTCTTCCTGCTTCTCGCCTACAAAGAGCCTGGCAAGGCCGAGCGTTTGGAGCGTGCCAAAGCCTACAAGGATGGCACGCTCTCGAGAGAAAGCCTCGTCTCCGAGTCTCTGCATGAGCTGGCCAAGCCCCACGTCTGGGTCTACCTGGCGATCTTCTCGGGCTTCTGGTTCATGTTCAACGCTCTCTTCGACGTGCTGCCTGCCCACATCGACGACTGGGTCGACACCTCGGACATCGTCAAGACCCTCTTCGGCTCGGGCGGCACCGACAGTGCTTTCATCAAGTTCTTCATCGTCATGAGCGACGACGGGACGCACATTCTGCCTGAGGGAATGCTCAACCTCAACGCCGGTCTGATCATGCTGACCTGCTTCATTTTCGCCTACATCGGTGGGCGCTTCCGGGCGACCACCAGTATGGTCATCGGAACCCTCTTGGCGACCGTGGCTCTCTTCCTCTCGGGCTACTCCAGCGCAGGTTGGGTGTCTGTCGGCGCCATCTTGATCTTCAGCGTCGGCGAGATGCTCTCGAGCCCGAAGTTCAGCGAATTCATTGGCAACTTTGCGCCGGCCGACAAGAAGGCCATGTACCTGGGCTTCTCTCAGATTCCGTTGGCCATCGGCTGGACCTTGGAGGGCAAATTCGGACCGATGCTCTATGGCATCTACGCGTCCAAGGACAACTTCTCCCGAGTCATGCTCGAAGAAAAAGGCATGAGCGCTGGCGATGTTGCCGCCATCCCAAACGGCGAGGCCTTCACGGAGCTGGTCAAGTACACCGGAGAGACCCCGAGAGCACTCACGGACCTGCTCTACAGCACCCACAGCGTTGGCACCGTCTGGTACATCATGGGCTGCATCGGCATCCTCTCCGCCGTTGGCATCGCCATTTATGGACGTTGGATCCTAACCTTGGCGAAGAAGAAAGTGAGCTAACGCCCGTCCGGAAATCCCCCATCTGCGGCGTCGCCTTCCTCCCTCGCTCCTCGGCGTACGCGGGTAAAGACTTCGCTGGTGCCTCCGACCCAGAGCAGGTGGACCAGACCGATGAGAATCTGAACGTAGGAGGTGAAGGAGCGAAAGAGCAAGACGACGACGATCGCTTGCTCGCCAGAGAGCGCGCCGCCGAAGAACTGGGCCGAGGTGCCCTCGGCGAGCCCAGAGGCGCCTGGTGTGGGCGCGACGTAGGTGAAGGCGGTGAAGACCGTCGAGACGCCGATGGAGTGGACGAGAGTGCGTCCGCTGAGGGCGTGGTCGAGGGTCGCGGCGACCCCAATGAACGCTGCAAAGTAGGGTAGATGGACGAGCAGAATCGCCGCCCACGCCCAGCGGCTGCGCCGCTTGAGTACGGCGAGCCGCTCGATGGTGCGCTGTAGGCCGACCGCCAGGGCGACGAGCCACGGGCGTCCTGAGACCTTGTGCTCGAGCCGCTCGAGGGCCGCGACGGACTGCTTTGGCCAAAGGACGCCGAGCACTGGCAACGCGAGGATGAAGGCGACGATGCCGCTGGCCCAGAGCAGCGGCGCCATCCAGGTGGCGTCGACCTGCGGACCCCAGCCGGCCAAGAGGAAGACGAAGGCGACGCCGAGGAGCACGGCGGTCGAGGTCATGGACTTGCCGAACGCGATGAGCGCGGCGGCGTCCCAGGGGATTCCGCCGCGGCGCGCCAACATCACGGTGGCCGCAGGGGCACCGAAGGCCGCGGTTGGCGTGATCCATGAGAAGAAGAAGTTGGCGATGGACGAGTGCAGCGCTCGGCCCCACGTGATCGGCGTCCCGACCGACCAGGCCAGGACTCGGTAGCGGACGCAGTCCGTGCCATAGATGGCGAAGAGAAAGAAGAAGAGCAGCGCGACCGTCGGCCCCGAGAGGGTGAAGACCGCCGCGAAGGAGGCTGGGGTCGCACCGGATTGGACGATCGCATAGGCGACGCCCGCCCCGGCGAGCACGAGAAAGCCTGAGAGGTAGAGCGCGACGCGGAGGCCAGGGCTCAATCGTTTCATCAGAGCTCTCGGGCAACCAGATAGCCGGCCTCGATGGCTTCGGGGATCTTCGCCACCCTGGCGCAGTCGCCAATGGAGACGACGGTCTTGTTGGCGATGCCGGCGAGGGCTTGGGAGAGGCGGTTGTCGGCCTTCGAGCCCAACGAGAGCACGACGCTATCGGCCTCCAGCGTGAACGGCTGGCCGTCTTTGCCTTCGCACACCACGCCGTCGTCGGTGATGGCGAGGACTTTGGTGTGGGTGTGGGACTGGACGCCCCACTTCTTCATCTTGGCGGAGACGATCCAGCGGCGCGAGCCTAGGTCTTTGGCCAGCTTGGGCATCATCTCGACGACGGTCACCTGCTTGCTGCCTTTGTAGAGGAGCGCCTCGATTACCTCGGGAGACTCGGAATCCCAGAGTGTGTGGAAGTACAGCTCTTCGGGGGAGAGGCAACCGACCTGCGCCAGCCAGACCGCCATCTCGCAGCCCACCGAGCCACCACCTACGATCACGACGCGCTCGCCGACGCCCACCTTGTCGCGGAGCACGTCCCATGCTTGCACGACCTCGGGTCGGTCGGCGCCGGGAATGGGGATGTTGAGAGGGCTGGCGCCGGTGGCCACGACGACGACGTCAAAGTCGGACCGCTCGACCTGCTCGCGGCTCACTTCGTGGTTGAGGTGGACCGCGATCTCGTGCATGCGCAGCTGATTGGCGTAGTAGCGCAGCAGCGTGGGGAACTCGGGCTTGTCGGTGGGCTCGGCGGCCCAGACGACCTGGCCTCCGAGGACGTCGGCCTTCTCGAAGAGCTCGACGTGGTGTCCGCGCAGCTTGGCGGTCAGCGCGGCCTCGAGGCCGGCGACGCCGGCCCCGACGACCATGACGCGACGTGGGCTGGCGGCGGGCTCGAGCTCGCGTTTGCCTTCGAAGCCGGCGCGGGGGTTCACCATGCAGCCGACGGGCTTCATCTTCATGACGCGGTCGAAGCAGACCTGGTTGCAGGCCGTGCAGGGACGGATGTCGTCGAAGTGTCCAGCGCGCGCTTTGTTGGGGAGGTCTGGGTCGGCGATGAGCGGCCGCCCCATGCAGATGAGGTCCGCGAAGCCATTGAGCAAGAAGCGCTCGGCGAGAGCTGAGTTGTTGATGCGGTTCGAGGCGGCGACCGGGATGCTGACCGCCTCCTTGATGCCGCGGGCCAAGTAGTGGAAGGCGCCGCGCGGCAAGTCGGAGGAGAGCTGTGGAACGCTGCACTCGTGCCAGCCGCCGGTGACGTTGATGAGGTCGACGAAGCGCTCGACCTGGCTGGCGAAGAGGGCGGATTCCTTGTTGGTGTGGGAGCCTGGGACGAAGTCGTTGCCGGCGAGTCGGATGCCGACTGGGTAGTCGGGCCCGACGCTCTCGCGGACGGCGGCCAGGACCTCGAGTCCGAAGCGCATGCGGTTCTCGAGGCCGCCGCCGTATTGGTCGGTGCGCTTGTTGATGACGGGGGAGAGAAATTGGCAGATGAGGTAGCCAGCCGAGCCGATGACCTCGACCATGTCGAAGCCGGCCTGCTTGGCGCGCAGCGCGGCGCTGGCGAAGCTGTCGATGGCGTCCTGGAGCTCTTGGGCGCTCATCTCATGGCAAGGCTCGCGGGTGAAGTTCGAGACGTGGGCAGTGGCCGAGCGGGCCTCGACGCCTGTGCCCATGCGGTGCGAGTAGGCGCCGGCGTCGTAGAGTTGAGCGCCGAGGAGGCCGCCCACGTCGTGCACGGCGCCAGTCAGTCGCCGCAGGCCGGGCAAGTAATCGTCCGACTTGAGCTGGGGCATGGTGAAGGGGCCACCGGCCTGGCAAGTCGGCATGCCACCGACGATGGCCAAACCGACGCCGCCCTTGGCGCGAGCCACGTAAAAGTTGACGAGCTGGTCGGAGACCTTGCCGTCCATGGTGTAGTTCAAGTGCATGGCCGGCATGACGATGCGGTTTGGGAGCTCGAGAGAGCCGATGCGAATGGGTTCGAAGAGCTTCATGCAATCCCCCGAAGTCGTGGTCTTCGTTATGTGTGGTCAGGCGCAGCGCAACAAGGACGCGGGCAGACTAGTGAAGTCGGTGTGCCTTGTCACGGAAGCGTTCGGCAAAGCCGCTCAGCGCCAGGTGATTTCTAAGGAGCGAGGCGAGCGGAGGACTCCGTCGTCGGTGAAGCAGACCCTCTCGATAGTCGCTCCCTTTGGCGCGTCCTCGGAAGCGGGTTGGCAGCAGCCATCGGCCTCGCAGCGCATCTCTTTGGCCAAAGTGAGGTGATGTAAGGGGTCGGGGCCACCCGCGTCACGAAGCGACTGGGCGGCGCTCAGATGGTCCTCGACGTTCTTGTGCCCGAGCAGCGACGAGAAGTCTGGACAGGGCCCATTGGCACAGCGGATCGCGATGTCCAACCCGCGGGGTGCATCTTCGGAGGTCAGCTCGAGCGTCGGTGCGAACCTCTCGCGGTACGCCTCAAGCAGCGCCAAGGTGGGTGCGCCAGCCGGAAACACGGCGCTCTCGGCGCCGGCTACCCGCTTGAGCAGTTGTCCTTCCGAGACCACAAAGATGGCTCCCCCGCTCTCCACGCGGGTGGTCTCGCGCGGCAAGAGCTGGCGGTCTCCGAGGGGCTCCCACGTCGTGCCCCCATTTTCGGTCGCCCAGTTCTTGTCGCCGCGGGACACGACGAGGTGCTCGATGGAACCGTCGGTTCGGGCCAGCTTCTCGACGCCATACCCCTCATCTCCCGCGCCCTCCTCGAGTTCTTCGGGTAAGGGGACGAGGCGCCAGCTCGTGCCGCCATCAAACGTGACAGAGACCGTCCCTCCAGAGGACACCGCATCGTTTGAGCAGCGCGCAGTCAGCACGACCAAGTGCCCAGGCCGCTCGGCGTCGACGAGGAGGTCGACGATGGCGTTGTGGTCTGGGTGCGTTTCGTCGGCGCTCTCCACATTGATGCGTCGCGGTGCCCAGCTGCGTGCCCCGTCGTCCGAACGCCAGACCACTCCAGGCGTCGAGCGGGTCTCCACGCCGGGTTCCTTGCACCAGCCGGCGTCGCCAAGCCACAGGGTGCCCTCGGAGTCCGCGGCGACCACGGCGAGCCCGTGGACCGCCCTGAGCCCAGGCCCGACGTCGCTCAGGGGGGTCTCTGGAAACGGGTCGACCTGCACGCGCAGCTCGACGCCGGTCCAGTCGGACTCATAGCCGCACGGGCCGCCACGGTGGATGACCAGCTCGCGGCCCTCGTGCACCAGGCCGACGACAAAGTCGTCGGCCGGCTGCCCCTCGCCGCCCCAGCAGTTCGCGGGCTCGAGGATGGGAGCGCGTGTCACGGGGCGGCTCTCCAGCGTCGACAGGTCGAGGAGTGCGGCGCCGTCCGGGCCTGTGTAGTAGAGACCCTTGTGGTCCTCGGTGGGCACCGCGAACGCGAAGTCGCTGCCCTCTTGTTGGAGCATCAACTCGGGCTTAGGGTCAGTGCAGCGCGTCTTCCAAAGGCGACCATCTCTCGGCTCGCCGAGCCAACGCAGAGGATCGGCGAAAACCGCAAAGAGCACCTCGTCACCGGAGTTGGGGGAGTAGGGCCACACGGCGAGCGAGGGGAAAACCTCGAACTCCTCGGCCTCGACGTCGAGGGTCAGGCCCATGGTGAGCGAAACCGTGGCGTCGCCGATCTTCAGTGTATCGGGCCCAGTGAGGGTGACGGTGCAGGCTGCCGCAGGTACCCGCGTTGGCGCCTCAGGAGCAGACGTCGTGGCGTCTCCCGGTTGAAGTGTGACCACCTTCTCCTCGGGGAGGGCCTTGGTGGTGCATGAGACGGCCAAGAGCAGCGCAGCGCAGGTGGCAAACCACCGAAAGCGACGGCTCGATTCAGGCAGCCGAATTGGGCGTCGCAATGTGAGTCGATCTCCCCGTATTTCCCACATCTTCGTGCAGCCTGTATTTTGCAAAAACTTTGTGTTAGCGGTGCGTCGATTTCGGCGATGGTGTCGGAGTCGACCCTGGATCAGGATGATCATCTCAAGGAGGTTGAAGCCGTGAAACGTACACTTCTTTTGGTCTTGTTTGCAATTCTGCTTGCCGCCCCCTCGACCCTCTTCGCGCAGGAAGCGGATGCTCACAAGGGTGAAGCGGGCGCGACTTTGACCCTTGCCTTCGACACATTGGGAGAAGCCCCTGCAGAGTCTTCCGTCACGCACTTCTCCGTGCTGCTCGACGCCATGTACAAAGTGATGCCCCAGGTCATCGTGAGCGTTGACTTCGGGTTCACGAACACCTCGGTTGCCCCTGACCAAGGCGACAGCCAAAGCGATTTCTCCATCAGTAACCCAGTCATTGGTGGTCATTACATTTTCATGGATAACGCTGGAATGCTGGCGCATGCCGGCCTCGAGATCGCGATCCCAGTCGTATCGGTTCCGGATGGCACAACTGTTCAAGACCAAATCGACGCAGCAGCGCGTGAAATCAACTTGGGATATGCCTCGGGTGCTCGCGGCCGCTTTGGCGAATACATGTGGATTCCTGACTTCCTCTCCATCATCGTCCCAGTAGGTGCCGAGATGCATTTTGCGTCGGGTCTCAACGCCGGCGGTGAGCTCTCCTTTGTTTACGGGATCTATACTGGAGAGACTCTCGAAGTAGCCGGTATCGACTTGACTCCCGAGAACGAGGCCGACCTCGAGCTCGCCCTGGACGTCTCCTTCGAGGCCGGAATGGTGGAGCCAGGTTTGCGCTACACCCTCGTTGCGCGTCTGACCGCTGAGGACACTGAGAACGCCGCCCAGATGGCCATCGAGCCTTTCGTCAAGGCCAAGTTTGGTCCCGGCTTTGGTCGCCTCGGCTTCCTGATGAGCCTCGACAAGCCTCTCGGCTTTGCCTTTGGCAGCGAGCCTGACAAGGGCATCTGGGCCATCAACATCGGTGGCGGCGCGAACTTCTAAGTCTCGCCTGTGACAGTTCCCCAAAGGGCCGGCGTCATTGGACGCCGGCCCTTTGTCGTTTGGCACGCTCCACGCCTCGCCGCTTGACCTTGGGAGCAACGCTCACTACAGAGCAGCGATTCACTTGTTCGTTCCTCCTTCGCCGTGGGCGTCCAATGAACCTCGTAGAGATCGTGGATCGCGATCGGATGAACCTCCTCGGGCTCATCTTGGCCTCTCTCCTCGAGCGCAACCTCGTCTCGCCGCAGCGCCGCAAGCTTCTGGACAAGACCACTGGCATTGTGGTCGTACGCGCCGGTGAGATGCAGGTGACTGCAACGTTCGCCGAAGGACGTGTCAGCCTCACTCGGGGGTACCACGAGAACGCCAACGCCACCCTCACGGGTCCGCTGGACGCCCTGACCCACCTGGCCCTCGGGCAGGGTCTGGTCAAACAGTTCTTCCGCCTCGACTTGGGCGGGAATCTCTTCCTCTTGTTGAAGGTGTGGCGCCTGATGTTGGTGTCCCCCCTCCCCCCAGCCCCCCATAGGCTTTAACTTATGATTGTAATTTCAGTCCGCGCCTGCTATTGTTGAG
>PFUG01000646.1:0-227 GCA_002789955.1 Deltaproteobacteria bacterium CG_4_9_14_3_um_filter_63_12
GGCGTCGGCCCTGAAGGGGCCGCTCAAGAACAGCCCAACGTGGAACGTTGGGTGATTCGCGCTCGACCGCCAGAAGAAACGATAGGTTCACACCACGACGATGAAGATCGACGAGATGTGTACAAACTCCAGGGCGCGGCGCAGCCGCGCGGAGCAGACGGGACTCTGCCGGAGGGTATTCGGCCCTTTCAAAGCCAGCTCGCCAACGCCCAGGTGCGACGCCGGAC
>PFUG01000646.1:254-10750 GCA_002789955.1 Deltaproteobacteria bacterium CG_4_9_14_3_um_filter_63_12
ATCCGCCCTGAAGGGGCGGCCCACAGACTTAGCCCAGTACGGGCCGCTGGGCCGCGCGTCCGACCGCCCGGACCCACGACGTGGAATTGCGTCCGACCGCCCGAACCCACGACGTGTAACCGTGTCCGACTACCAGAGTCGCCGGCTCCCCATCACCAACAGCCCCAACGCCACCACGAGCAGTGGCAGCGGACCGCCAGGTACAGGCGCGGTCTGCGCGCGGCAACCACAGCCGGAATCCCCACTGCCGCCGTTCGTCTGTGTGTCGCTCTCGAGCCGCGCCACGTCGGCGTTGCCGCCCGTGTCTAGACCGGACGTCACGTCGCTGCCGGTGGTCATGTCCTCGGCGACGACGTCGGGGTTGCTCGAGGTGTCGCCAGAACCGGTGTCGCCCATGAGAGTGTCGGTGGGGGTCGTATCGGTGTTGGTGTCCGGGCTGGACACCGCGGTGCCTAGGACTAACTCACCGAACTCTCTGGGGATCTTGAGCTGGCCGATGCCGGGCGTCCACTCCAACCACCCTTCCCGTCCGGCCCCGTCGTTTTCGTTGATCAAGAACGTGAAGCCTATACGTGAATCGTCGGCGAAGGCGGTGCCTGGAATCGCGGAAGCCCCGATGCGGATTTCGTAGGTGGTGGTGGTTCCCGAGCGCACGATGGCCGCTTCGAAGTCGTCGGTGGCGCCGTTGGGGCCCCAATAGCGATAGGTCGAGACCACACCATTCGCGAGGCCGAAGTTGATTTCGTGATCGTCGAGCGTGTCGTAGGCTGGGCTGCCCGACTGGTCGATGTCGAAGGCGAGCTGAATGCTGTCACCGAGCCACAGCTCCGCAGGCGTGTTCGTGTTGCTGTGGAGATCGTCCTCGACGGTGATTCCGAGGTAGAGCTGCCCAGCCTTCCAGCGTGCGACGACGGTCGACGAGAGGTCGTCGTAGCCGATGAGGGGAACGATCCCGACCCAGTGGCCACCGCCTGAGAGGTCAACGACGTTGTCGGGGCCGAAGTCGCCCAGATCGCCGTCGATGCCGATGCCTTCGGCGCGCAGCGCGGGGAGGCTGGAGCGTTGACGCCCGTCCCCTTCATTGTCGTCGCCGGGGCTCTCGCAGCCGAGGTCATTGAGGTCGGTGGCGCCGTCGCCGTCGTTGTCGATGCCGTCGTTGCACTGCGTCGCGGGTGGCAACCCGGCTTTGAGCTCAGGGTGAGCGTCGATGTAGGCCTGCAGGCGGTAGAACGCCTCTTTTTTTCGGAAGTCGGTGGGGTAGACCCGCGAGCCAGGCGTGCCCGAGATGCCATGCAGAATGCCGAAGCCGTCGATGTCACAGGTGGGCTGGTCGGGCTTGCAGTCGAAGATCTCGTAGAAGAACGTGTTGGTGACCCACGGCAGCATGAGCTGCTCGTCGAGGGCCTGCTCGAAGTAGACGGCCTGCAGCTCTTCGTCGCCCAACGTCTCAGCTCGGTAGCCGGTCTCCGTGATCCAGACCTCGCCTGCGTAGCCGTGGGCGTCGAGGAGTTCTCGTAGGCTGCGGCGAGTGAAACCCGGGAAGCGAGTCTGGTAGAGGGCGTTGTAGTAGCAGTCGCCCGCGAGGGGACAGGCTGTGCCCGTTTCTGGGAAGCCTTGGTAGATGTGGTGGGCGATAATATCGAAGGTGTTGGCGGGGATGCGCGACAGGACCGCACTCATGTAGTCGTCGCAGGCACCGACGTTGGCGAGGTCCGGGCCGAGGACCTTGCAGGTCGGGCAGGCGGCGCGGACGCGAGCGGCGCCTGGGACGGCGATGATGTCGACGTACTGCTGAGCTGTGCCCTCGAAGAACGAGGTCAAGTTGGGCTCGTTCCACATGCCAAAGTGGGTGACGCCCAGCGCGCTGTAGTGGGTCACGGCGGCGTTGACGAAGTCCTCCCAGTCGGCTTGGTTGGGGATGTCGTTGTGGAACTGCCCGTCGGTGTCGCCGCTGCGCGCGACCCACGACGGCGTGTAAGCCAACGTCAAGTAGACCTTGAGTCCATGCTGCACGGCGTAGGTAATCTGCGGGTCGAGATGCCAGTTGTAGTTGCCGTTGGACGGCTCCATGTCGAACCAGTTGGCGTCCATGCGGACCCAGGTCACGCCGAGGTCTTCAACGGCATCCAGGAAGCCGATGCGGCCGTCGTGCACGTTCATGCCGACGGAGTTGTCGCCGAGACCGGCGAAAGCCGCTGTGGGACTCGACAAGAGCAGCAACGCGACAAGCAGCGACAACGATTTCCGAAGCATTCAACCCCCCTAATGAATCTATTCTCTTTGGCAGTCCCCTGGACGCGATTCTCGCGAGTCCAGGCTTCCGACGCAAGGCCTGTGCCCACCGCAAACCGATTGAGGCTCATCAGAAGTGGCCAGAGCACAAACGCCAGTGAGATTTCACTCTCCCGCGGCCCCATATTCTCGGGCGCTCTCGAGCGGTGCCAGCGTCGCTACAGAAACGGCCTAGGTTCGCGGTCCGTGATCTGCAGCATGTCGCACAAAAGGGTCTCGATGCGCTGTTCCAACTGGCTTCGTGCCTCGGTCGCGTCCGCATCCCCGATGCAGCGGATCTGCCCACCCGCCATCATGCGGTGTCCTCCGCCCGTGCCGATGCCGCTGACGAGCGTTCGCATCACACTCCCGGCCGAGGTGCGCCAGTCAGAGGTGCGGAGCGAGAGCAGGATGAGGTCGCCAAAGACACCAAAGCAGAGCGACCACTGACACTGGTCGTCGCGCAACAGCAAGTCGGCGATTTCGCCAACGATGTCTGGGGTCTCGATCCGACCGACGTCTGACACGACGCAGTCGCCGAGCACATAGGCGTTCTGCAGCGCGGAGTTGATCATACGGAAGTAAGTTCGGGGCGTCTTGCTGGTCTGGATCTCACTCAACATCCGATGGTTCGCCTTCGGATAGAGCGCAGACATGGCTTCGAGGTCAGCGCGACTCGAGTCTCGACCGAGGTCGTGGGTGTCCGAGCGGATGCCGTAGACGAGCGCCGTTGCGAGGGGGATGTCGATGTCTACGTTGGCTTCGACCAAGTACTCGTAGACAATGGTGGCCGTGGCGCCATAGTTGGGACGGACATCAAAGAACTTGCAATTTTGTGTATTGGGGAAAAGAGGGTGGTGGTCAAGAACCACCGTTGGCGAGATCTCACGAGGGAGCGCATTGTTGCCAGTCCCCGGCTGGGTATCGACCAGCGCAATGACGTCGAATCGGGACCGATCCACATCCTCAAAGAGCCGCACGGGTAGGCGCAGGTAGTCCGCCAGCGCCCGATTCTCTGCTCGCCCAATCACGCCTCCACAGGTGAGGGAGGTTCTGGCTTCGCCGAATGCGTGCGCTAGGGCCCGTAACGCCGCGGCGCTGGCTAGGGCGTCAGGGTCGGGATAGTCCTGCATCACGATCAGGAGGCTGCGCGCCTCCGCCAAGATCGGGCGCAGCGTTTCGAGTTTGTTGGCTGAGAGGTTGTGTTGGTTTGTGAGCATGAGCTTCCCGTTATGAACATGAACAACGGTTGAATTCTACTGCATTGCTGGCCCACAACCGATTTTCGCGTCACTTGAACGACAGCACAGCCTGCTACGACTTTGTGCAATGTATTCAATTGTCACAAGAACCCAACGATTGTCCCACTCCCCGGTCGCCGGTGTAACGTTGTGCAGGTCATGGAGCTCGCGACCTCCAGCGATGGACAGGTATGGACCAAGCACGCGACTCCAGTCATGACCGCGACCTTGCAATATCTCCTGCAACGTCGACATCTCCTGCGACGAGGTCTGCTGCTGCTTCACTAACATCGGCTGGCGTTGCCTTCGACTCCGACCCACACGCGCCAAGCAGAAACGCAGCAGCGAGAATCAGTACTTCGGTTCTACAAACAAGGGCCTTGCCGCGGCGATATGCGCCCTGCATCAGTTTGACCACGATTTCTTCGACGACCTTTCTTCCTGGTTTCTTCTTCTTCTTCATCGGGGCTCCAATAGATGAGGCGAGCGACTCCTTTTTTGATTTGGTTTCACGGTGGGTTTTCCCATCACGGCGCGGCAAAAGTAAACGTGTACTTGAGCCGCCCGCCACACGGGCTCATGTCATCCTCGAGCTTGGGGACCGACTCGGCGCGGGCGATCGCGAGGGCCTCGAGGTCGGCGGGCAGCACCATCTCGGCGGGGAGCATCATGAATTGCTCGCGCTCGTAGGCCAAGGCACAGAACGCCGCTGTGTCCCAGGTCGCCGGAATCGGGAGGATCATTGCGGTTCGCTTCATCTCTTGGGCGGAATCGGGGAGGCAGCCAAAGCCGTCGTCCAACTCGAAGTTAAGCTGAACACTCTCCGCCGAGCACAGGGGCGCGACTGGCGTCGGAAGCTCCCCGTCCAGCACCAAGAGCCCAGGCGCCGACGGGCTCAGGGTCTGGAGCACGACGGCGTCGATGTCGAACGTGTACTCAGAATAAGTGCCCGACTCGCAAGCCCAAGCGGCGAGCGAGACCATGAGGAAAATCAGGAGCAATCTCGTCGTCTGCGGCTGGAAGGACTTCACTTGTGCTCCCTAAAGCGGGTGGGCTCATCGAGTCGGCACGCCTGGCGAGGCAAGAGACGCCTTGCTTCGGATTGCCGGCTCGCAAGCCCAGATTATCAGTACACGCGCTCGCGCCGCAGGAATTGGCCGATGCCTTTTTTGCCGACGAACTCGCCGTCGCGCACCTGGACGTTTCCGCGCACGCTGACCATGTCACAGCGTCCCTTGACCGGCCAGCCCTCGAAGACGTTGTAGTCGACGGCGCTGTGCTGGGTGTTGGCGGAGATGGTGCCCTCGTAGGTCGGATCGTAGACGACCAAGTCGGCGTCGCTGCCGACCTGGATGGTGCCTTTGCGCGGATAGAGCCCGAAGAGCTTGGCGGCGTGGGTGCTGAGCAGGCCGACGAAGTGGTTGAGGTCGATGCGGCCGGTGGCGACGCCGTGGGTGTAGAACATGCGGACGCGATCTTCGAGGGAGGGGATGCCGTTGGGGATCTTGGTGAAGTCGTCGATGCCCATGCGTTTTTGGGTGGTCGTGAAGGGGGCGTGGTCGGTGGCGATGGTGTGGGCAAGCCCGCTCTCGAGGGCATTCCAGAGCACTTTCTGGTTGGATTTCTCGCGCAAGGGTGGGCTCATGATGTACTTGGCGGCCTCGAAGTTGGGCCGCTCGGCGTAGCTCGAGTCGAGCAAGAGGTGCTGGATCAGGGTCTCCACGGCGACGTGGGTGCCGTTCATGCGCGCCTCGACGGTCTCTCGAAGGGCCTCGGCGCAGGAGAGGTGGGCGATGTAGCCTTGGGCGCCGGTCGCCTTGAGCATGGCGCAGAAGTGGCGGGTGCCGTCCGCCTCGACCCAGGCCGGGCGGCTCGCCTCATGGAACTCGGGCCCGGTCTTGCCGGCGGCGAGGAGCTCGGCCTGCAGGTTGCAGACGATGCAGGCGTTCTCGCAGTGGGCGACGACCCGCACGCCGGCGTCGGCGGCCAGCTTCAGGGTCTGGTAGAGCTCGTCGTCCTCGAGGCCGAGGGCGCCGGCGTAGGCCAGGAAGATCTTGAAGCTCGAGACGCCCTTGGCGATGAGCTCGCGCAGCTCGGCGGCGGCGGCTTGATCGAAGTGGGTCACCGCCATGTGGTAGGTGTAGTCGCAGCAGGCCTTGCCTTCGGACTTGCTGTTCCAGGTCGCCCAAGCGCTCTTCGGGGTTTCGTCGCGACCGGGAATGCAAAAATCCATGACGGTGGTCGTGCCGCCACAGAGCGCCGCGATGGTCCCGGTTTCGTAGTCGTCCACGGCGTAGGTGCCCATGAACGGCAGGTAGATGTGGGTGTGGGGGTCGATGAAGCCCGGAAAGACGTATTTGCCAGTGGCGTCGATGACCTCGGCGCCGGCTGGGGCGACAAGGTCTTTGTCGATGCGGGTGATGGTCTCGTTCTCGCACCAGACGTCGGCGACGAATCGGTCAGAGGCAGTGATGATTTCGCCGTTCTTGATTAGAAGTCCCATCTGAATCTCCATGTTGCGTTGGGCGGCGGCACTGGTGTCGCCGTCTCTTTGGACGAAAGGAGTGAGGGGGTCGAGACCCGAAAGAAAGCGCAAGGGCGTCCGGGGGACAGAGTCCCCTGGCCCGCGCAGATTTCGGACTGAGCTCAGTCGTCGAACCGCGCCACTCGCCCGTGACAATACGGCAAGGTGCCCTTGAGTTCGTAGTGATCCTGATGGTAGGCCTCGGCCTCCCAAAACGTGCTCGCCGGCTCGAGCTTGGTCGCTACGTCGTAGCCCCGGCCCACGAGCTGCTCGATGAGCCCCTGCGCGCTCTCCTTCTGGGCCTCACTCGCGTAGAAAACGACCGACCGATACTGTTCGCCAATGTCAGGGCCTTGTCGGTCGACCTGGGTCGGGTCGTGGATCTCGAAGAAGAGTTTGGCCAGCGCCTCGTAGCTGGTCTTCGTCGGGTCAAAGTTGACGCGCACGGTCTCGATGTGTCCGGTGGTGTGGGAGCAGACCTGTTCGTAGGACGGCTCGTCGACGTGGCCGCCCATGTAGCCCGACTCGGCGCTGACGACGCCGTCGGCCTGCTCGAGCAGGTACTCCACGCCCCAGAAACAGCCGCCCGCGAAGTAGGCGGTCTCGGTGGGCCCATCAAACTTGGTGGCTTCTTTAGCCGAGGGTTCTTCGGCGTGAGAGACACACGCCAAAAGGGTAATCGCGAGCAGTACGACGAACCAAGAGAGCGACCGGGTTGAGGGGGTCATGGCTTGAGCTCCAAGGTGAGTTGAGAGGAGGCAGCATTCCTGCTGTTTGTCGTACGTCGCACACGTCTTGGGGGACGGGGAGAGTTTCGACTGATTTGGGACTTGGGAGCACGGCTTCGACGCTAAAGCTCCCAAGCCCCAAACCGCATGGGTCTCTTGGGGAGCTGAAGAGAAGAGCGGGCTCTGCCTGCCCATGGGGACGAGTCTCCCCCATCCCCCTCTGAGGATTCTTCGCTGGGAAACGAAAGTTCGAGGTCGAGGCTCACTTGAGCGACGATGGGCCCGGAAACTCTGGCCGTTCGGTCACCTGCTCAATCCAGACCTCTTGCGCCTCCCCTCTCACTTCGTAGTGCAGAGACCACTCGCGGAAGTCCAGGGCGAACCCCTGCTCTGTGGCGCGGATGCGCTTGCGAGACGTGTCCGTCGGATCGAGCTGGAGTTGCACTTCTGCGTAGTGGTCGAGTCGCAAGTCGTGTGCTGAGGCGATCTCTGCGACTCTCTCGCGCGCCCCCTCGCTCCACAGCAAGCGATAGGGTGTGGGCGCCAGACCTCCCCAACCCACCGCAGCCTCAGGAAAGGCATCGCAAAACGGGAGATAGGGTTTGATGTCGACGATCGGCGTCTGGTCCAGGAGGTCGGCTTGGGCGACGGTCAACATACGCCCAGCGACGTGGAGGAGGCGAGCGGGGGTGATGCCGATGGGATTGGGTCGGTGCGGGGAGCGCGTCGCGAAGACCCCCACCTTATGCTCGAAGCGGGGGGGCTTCACCATGACGGGGGGCGCGTCTTCGGTCTGGTTGAGGTGAAAGAGGTAGACTAGCCAGAGCCTATCGAAGCCCTTGAGGCCCTGGAGGCCTTGTTCGAAGTTGTGGCCTGGCTCGACCACGATCGTGCCTTCGCCCAAGGCGAGCACGCCTTGATGGGCGACCTCGTAGCGCCCACGTCGCGCCGAGTGGAAGGTCGCGATGGGGCTCAGGCTTGTTTCAGTCACCATTCCAATCTCACCCGTCCAGCCCGAAGACCGCCCGTGCGTTCCCGCCGAGAAAGAGCCGGGTGGTCTCCTCGTCGAGCTCGAGGTCCGAGAGCCGCTCGAGCGCTGCCGAGGGGAAGACCATCGGGTAGTTCGACCCAAAGAGGACCTTCTTTCGCCCCCCGCCCTTCATGTAGGCGACGAGCTCGGGCGGATAGCGGTGGGACTTGTAGGCGGACGTGTCGATGTAGACGTTCGGGTACTTGCGCGCCAAGGAGATCATCTCGCTCGTCCACGGAAACCCAATGTGGCCGCCCACGATGGTCAGCTCGGGGAAATCGAGCGCGACGCGGTCGAGATACGGGATCGGACGCCCAGGCTCCGAGGACCTCATCGGGCCGGTGTGCCCGACCTGTAGGCAAAAGGGCACTCCGAGCTCGCAGCAGGCGACGTACACAGGGTAGTAGCGGCGGTCGTCCGGCGGCAGGTCCCAGAGCCACGGCAGGACGCGGATCCCCTTGAAGCCGAGCTCCTCTACGCAGCGGTGGACCTCGCGCACGGCGCCCATCGGGCTGCGCAGATCGACGCTGCCAACGCCGATGAGGCGTCCCTTGGCAGCGTCTACGGAGCTCGCCACGTCTTCGTTGGAGATCATGAACCCATCGGGCGAGCCCCAGGCACAGGTGAGCGCCCGGCCGATGCCCGCGGCGTCCATGGCGGCCAGGGTCATCTCGATTGGGATGGCGTCCGGGATGGTCTCGATTCCCAACCAACGCCGAAGCGATTCGAACATTGGGTGCGCGACGAATCCGGGCGTCGGGTGTTGAATCCAGGCATCGATGATCGTGGGGGTGTCCTTCATGACGACTCCTATCCGGCAAAGGTTCTCGCTGGACGTCTTTCATATCAGTGACGAGCGTCGAAAGGCCAACGAGCGCACAGATGAAGCTCACGTCGGCTCTTCGACCCTGCCATCGAGGTGCGTGGCAAACCGCTTCTGCTCGCCGCCATGCACTGGGTCGTTCCTACCCCAGGGCCAGCCTCCGAACTGTGTGGACTGGTAGTCCGCGTACGCCTGCTCGAGCTCCTCCTGGGTGTTCATCACGAAGGGGCCGTTGACCGCCACCGGCTCGCCGATGGGACGTCCTTGCAGGAAGAGCACTTCCGTCTCTTCGGTGCCGCCCTCCAGAGCGATGGGGCCGGAGTCATCGATTTCGACTCGATGCTCGTTGGGCACGTCGACCCCTGCGACGCGCATCCCGGCGCCACGGTGGACGTAAAACGACCGCAAAGTCCCCTCGTTGGCCGCCGGCAGCGCGAGCCTCGCCGACTACGACTTCTGGCACTCTCGCGATCAACTCTCCGCGCGCTTCTGACCACGAGCCGGCTGTGGCCTAGCTCGGCTTCACGTCGCAGGAATCGCCCATGCAGTTGGGTCGGACCTTGGGCTCTGGGATGAGCTTGAGCCAAATCGCCAAGGGATAGAGCTTGCACCCCACACAGATCCCGAACACGGTTTCGAGATAGAGCAGCGCGATGCAGCCCAGGCAGAGTCCGCACACTTTCTGGAACCAAGACGCGTCGCCCAAGAGCAGCAGGGAGAGCGAAAAGATGGCCGTCGAGAGCGCCAGCCCCAAGAACCACGCGAATCTCTTCTGCACCGCCCCAATTGGAATGGGCGTCTGACCCTGGACCATCCACTTCGCCGCGATGATCGTTGGCGCGAACCTCAAATTCACCCCGACTCCGATGAGAAAATTTCCCATCAGAAAAGCCGAGACAGTGGTCACCGCGATGTAGTTCTGGAGCACGAAGCCATTGACCATGGCGATGGCCGCGAGCACAAGCATGATGCCCGCGCTGCCTCTCATCACGCGCTCATCGACGGTCTTGTAGGGCAACCCAGGGACACTCTCACCAAATTCGAAGAGCGGCATCATCCATACTCCGTGTGCAGACTCCAGCTCCCACAATTGCGGGAAGAACCCAAGATACTAGGCGCGAGCCCGAGCACGTCCATCCGTCAGGGCACCTTTTCGGGAGCTCGCGGCGGCCACGGCGGCAGTGCAGCCTATTGGGGGCTTGTCGGGCTTCGGCGCCAAGCGAGAGACTCGTCGCCCTGCGTCGGTCGCCTGGGCACCCAAGCCCCCCGGCGCTCCAACTTTGTCCGACACGACCGAGAGCGATCCGATCGCCTGAGATGGGCGTCTCTCGATCGTCGTCCAGATCTTCGAACCTCGACTTTGGGACCGCGACCATGACCTCCTCCAGTACACACCCCGCAGACCTCCACGACGGCATCCGAAGCCTTCGCCTTCAACGTCCCGTCGGTGTACGGCATCGGGCAGCTCTCGAAAGGCGGGAAGACCGAGCAGCGCACGTTCACGGTCACCGGCGGCATGTGCCCGCGATGCGAGGGCATGGGCGCCATCACCGACATCGACCTGGCGCAGCTCTTCGACGACAGCAAGTCGCTCGCCGGGGGTGCGCTCAGCATCCCTATTCTGCTCATTGCTTGGCCCTCCCTGGCGTTCTGCTCTTTCGCAACACACAGATCGCTGAGGAACCGCGCAGTTACAAGTGTGCTGCAACGTTGAAATCTGACGCGAGGCTATGTGCACCCTATTCATAGCCCGGTGCTCGAGTACCCTTTGCGCAGTGCTCGAGTAACCTTTGTGCAGTGCTCGAGTACCCTTTGTGCAGTGCTCGAGTACCCTTTGTGCAGTGCTCGAGTACCCTTTGTGCAGTGCTCGAGTACCCTT
>PFUG01000646.1:10832-31483 GCA_002789955.1 Deltaproteobacteria bacterium CG_4_9_14_3_um_filter_63_12
AGTACCCTTTGTGCAGTGCTCGAGTACCCTTTGTGCAGTGCTCGAGTACCCTTTGTGCAGTGCTCGAGTACCCTTTGTGCAGTGCTCGAGTACTCTTTGCGCAGTGCTCGAGCACCACATGCTGGGCGTTCACGCTGTATGGGTGGAGCGGTGATGGGCCGATGAACCCAGCTGACACGGGTCCCAGCCCGTGTGCCAAGCGCCCAGCGAGAGGATGAGCGCGCGTGTCGGCCGCCTGACTCGCAAGAACCCCGCCGGCGGCCCCACGACCGATTTTCGCTGCATTTCGATAAGGTGAGGTGCGAAAATCGGTCGCCCGCTCGGCAAGTCCTCGACTGGCGTCTAACGGGGATACGTCAAACGCAGGTTCTTCACGCACGGGTCATTGTACCCTGCGCAGCCCATTCCAGCCGCACATGAGTCGGTCAGAGTCCAGCGCACGCGAATGCGTTGGTCGGCGTCGACCGCCGCGTCGAGGTAGGCCTCGGGGACCGTGAAGCTTCGCCCGGTGAAGGTACAGTTGCCCGCGCTGCCAGCGCCGAGATCGACCCAACCGCTGACGCCAGTGAACATCGAGAGGCTCATGTTGGAGGTGTTGCAGCCCAGGGACTGCGCCGAGAGCGTCCCATCGCCCGTGGCCAGAGGCGTGGCGGGAAAGTAGATCGCGTCGCGCGTCGAAGAGGCACAGTAGCCATTGGGATGCTCGGCCAGCGTGTAGTCGTAGTTGCCGCTCGTCGATTGGCAGCCCAGGCCTAGGTCGAGCTCGCCTGGGGGGCATTGGAAGCAGTCGCTGCAGTTGTAGGTCAACGTCAGCTCGAGGCAGTTGTCGCCAGCGCCGTTGTACAGGTAGGACCAACGGAAGCGGAGCCAACCCATGGCCGCGATCGCCTGCTCCAGCACGGCTTGATCGATGGGGTGCGTGTCCGTCTGCCAGGTCGCCTTCGACTCGAGCGTCGTGGCCACGGTCGACCAGGAGTTGGCGCCGGTCTGAATCTCGATGGTGTAGGGTCGCGGACCGTAGGGATTGCTCCCCTTGTGCCGCACGGTCAGCTTGCCCCCAGTGGTGGGCGTGATGGGGCCCGAGATGACGTGATACAGGTAGGACGTGCCGCTCGTCGGGAAGCACTGCTCGGTCCCTGGGTACACCGCGGGTTGCTCGGCCGTCGCGATGAGCACCGTGCAAGTGGCGACGTCATTCTGTCCACCCGTCGTGGAGCCGGTCACCGTCACCGTGTAGCTGCCGTCGGCGGCGAACGCATGGGTCGCCGTTCCCGTGGCGTTGCTCACCGGCGCGCTGCCGTCGCCGAAGTCGAAGAGCCACGAGCTGACCACTCCCTGCTCGACGGTGGTGTCAAAGCTCAGGCTCGCGGTGGGCGCGCCGGTGCCTGGGCAGGTCAGCGTGATGAGGGGGGCCGTCTCGGGCCAGAACGACGCCGTGCCGGGCGAGGGGGTCTCGAGGCGGAAGTCAGTGAAGTTGTCGTTGGTGTCAGTGTCGTCCTTGTCTCGCGACAGGCTCTGTCCGACACTGGTCGCCGCCGTCGGCGTGCCCTCTCCGGCGGGCACTGCGCTGCCCGTGAAGCTGCCGTAGGCGACGGCGTCGAGGACGAGGCTGCCGAAGCGAAGCTGCAGGCTGTCCGGGCCGTTCTGGTAATCGACCTTGGAGTTGGTGACGTCGGCGGCCGCGGCGCTCTGTGCCTGGGGATGGGCGATGACGGTGCGGCCCGTGGCGCCGAGCTGCCCGCTCAGCGCGATGACGTTGTACTCGGCGCCGCCGTTGCCGTTGATGCCGACGAGGCTGAGCCCTTCGAGTGAGGTGCCCGCTGGGCCCGCGAGCTCGACGAAGGCGTCGGTGTCGGGTGAACCGGCGGTGTCGTAGAGAATCTCGGCGATGACCAGACCCGTTGGGGCCTGGCAGGCTGCGGGTTGCCCGGCGGCGCCAGCGACGCAACCGTGCGCGCAAGGCGTCGTCGACTCGACGTAGGTGCAGTCTCCAGCGCCGCACGAGCCCGGCAGACTCCAGCTGGTCAAGGTGTTGGCGTCGCTGCAGGCGGCCAGCGGCGGAGAGTCGCACACCACAAAGCCGCAGGGATCGCCCACACAGGCGCCGACCTGCCCGACCTGGTTGCAGCCAAACTCGCACGTGGCCTCGACCGGCGCGTAGTTGCACACGCCCGCCGCGCACGTCCCAGTGGCCGCTGGGCGCAGGATGGTCGCGGCGTCCTTGCACGTCGGTTGAGGGGGCGCATTGCACACCAGCGCGGTCCCGACGCACACGCCGCTCTGGCAGCTGTCGCTTTGGGTGCAGGCGGAGCCGTCGTCGCAAGAGGCGGCGTTGTCGTAGGCATAATCGCAGACGCCATCGCGACACGTTCCGCTCGTCTCGTAGCAGGACGACGACGGAGAGTCGCAGGTGACGCCGGCGCAAGGGTCTCCAAGGCAGCGGCCGCCGACGCAGCCGTCCGCGCAGAGCACGTCGCTGACGGTGTAGCTGCAGCCTCCGTCGATGCAGGTGCCCGGCGAGGACGAGACGTTCAAGGTGTCGCCATCGCAGACCGAATCCGGCGGGGTCTGGCAGGGGAGAGGGCTCCCAACACAGCCGCCAGACGCGGTGCAGGCCGCGTCGAGCACGCAGGAGTCGCCGCTCTCGCAGGGCAAGCCGACCAAAATCGCGTAGTCGCACACGCCCTCTCGGCACAGGCCGACGGGCGCGTGGCAGGGGGTCGGCGGCTGGTCGCAGACCACGCCGGCACAGACGTCGACGTCAACCGCACAAGCCGCGCTGTCGTCGGTGACCACACAGCCCGCCGCACAGGTCGTCTGCGTGCTGGTGAACGTGCACTCTCCGTCGACACAGTTTGTGCCCATGGCATAGGTCTCGAGGGTCTGGGCATCGACGCAGGCCGCGGGCTTTTGCGTGGCGCAAGCGGCCTCGCAGGTGGCGTCCTGTCCTGCCGGGCCGTCGTCAGAGCAGGCCGGCACGAGCAGCAGGAGCCCGGCGAGGAGCGCAAGGAAGGCCTGCGCGCCCAGTAGTTCGAGGGAATTTCGAAAGGTGCGCGCATGGGCGCGCGAGGATGTTGGTGCTCTCATCTGCAACTCCTGTGCTGGGACGCCGTGTCCCGAGGGTCGTGCTTTAGCACAGCGCACGGGCCCAGGGTAGACTGGAGGAACCAAGGAGCGTGCAGGCGGTGGCCGCGGGAGGCGTGAGTGGACGCCCAAAGGACCGAAGTCAATCTCCGACGACGGTTTTTCTCATCGGCCTCTGTGTGATACTCACCTAGCACGCGCGAGCTTCCACGGCGCATGGCCGTCCATCCCATTCCCTGACTGCTTGGTGAACCATGTCAAAAACCGAACTCGAGAGCCTCGAAAGCCTTCTCCGCAAACTCCCTGAGGAAGACCAAGCCGAGGCCTTCCGCATCCTCTACGGCAACATGCCCGAGACGCTGCCCATCCCGCCGGCCGCAGCGGCGCTCGGTGAGCAGCACGACTTCGACGTGGCGGCCTACCGATTCGCCTCTACGCCCGAACAGCGCCGCCCCGCGCGCCTCGTCCGCGTCGGCGTCATCCAGACCCAGGTCGTCGAGTCGACCTCCGCGCCGGTTGAACAGCAGTACCTCGCCCTCTGCGAGCGCACCGAGAAGCTCATCCATGCCGCGGGCGCCTTGGGCTGCAACGTCCTGGGTCTGCAAGAGGCGTGGACCATGCCGTTCGCGTTCTGCACCCGCGAGAAGCACCCCTGGCTCGAGTTCGCCGAGCCCATCGACGGCCCGACCACCCAGTTCCTCGCCCAGCTGGCGCGCCACTACAACATGGTCATCGTCTCGCCCATCCTCGAGCGCGACGAGGTCCACGGTGGAACCATCCACAACACCGCGGTGATCATCGGCAACCGCGGCAACATCATTGGCTACCACCGCAAGAACCACATCCCGCGCGTCGGCGATTTCAACGAGTCGACCTACTACATGGAAGGCGACACAGGGCACCCGGTCTTCGCGACCCAGTTCGGCCGCATCGGCGTCAACATCTGCTACGGACGGCATCACCCGCTGAACTGGCTGATGTTCGGCCTAAACGGCGCCGAGATTGTCTTCAATCCGTCGGCCACCGTCGGCGCCCTGTCCGAGCCGCTCTGGCCCATCGAGGCCCGCTGCGCTTCGATCGCCAACAACTACTTCACGGCCGCCATCAACCGCATCGGCACCGAGACCTTCCCCAACACGTTCACCTCGGGGGACGGCAAGCCAGCCCACAACGACTTCGGACACTTCTACGGCTCGAGCTACATCGCCGCACCAGACGGCGGCCGAACCCCTGGCCTCTCCCGCACCCGCGACGGCGTCATGGTCACCGAGGTCGACCTCAACCACTGCCGCCAAGTGCGCGACAAGTGGGGCTTCCAGATGACTCAACGCCTCAGCGAATACGCCGAAGACCTCCAGCGGGTCGCCGCGCCCGATTTCACCCCGCAGATCGTCGCCGACACCGGCCTCGAGCCCATGCAGCACATCTCGGTGCGTCAGGAGCCCGTCAAGCGCCTCAAGGCCCCTGTCCCACAGCTGTCGTTCGCGGACCGCGTCAAGGATCCCTCCGAGGGGTAAGGGCGTTGCCCTGGCCCCCAGGGCGTTGCTCTGGCCCCCAAGGGCGTTGCCCTGGGCCCCCCAGGGCGTTGCCCTGGGCCTGGGCCCCAGGGCGTTGCCCTGGGCTGGTATGGTCGCTTTTCCACGTCGTGGGTTCGGGCGGTCGGTCGCCAACCTTAGGCGTCTCAACACGTGCGAGATTTCACGGCTCCGCCCGGATGCTCGCCCGATCCCGTTCTTCCTGTGCAATGTACTCGACGCCGAGCTCCGCCCGCAGGCTCTTGAGCTTGCGACACTCGGTGTCGAAGAAGAGCTTGAGCGACTCCATGCACTCCTGCACGTCGGCGGCTTGACGGCGCGCCGCGGGCTTCTCCAGGAGTTGCAGGATCGCGGCCTCGAGAAAGGCGTCGGACTCGCCCAGCAAGAACCCTGCGACGGCCGAGTCCAGCTCCTTGGGGATCTGGCGAAAACGCTGCCAAGACGTGTAAGGCAGCCGCTCCGGGGCGCGCTCGGGGTGTCCGAGCCACTCGAAGAGCTTCAGCAAGGCCTCGAAACCCGCCTTGGTGATGCTGCGATTGCGGTAGCAGCCAAAGAGGCGAAACTCGCGCTTCGCCAGCGCCTCGGCCTGGGTGGAGAGGGCGAGGTGGACGTGGCGCGCGTCGCGCTTCAAGCCGATGGACGGGTAGAGGAAGCTGAAGGCGCCCGCGACGTTCAGACGTGGGCGGTGTTGTTGGATGAGGGCGTTCTCGAGCAGCAGCGCGTCCTTCTCGCTGGCCGTGACCTCGAACTCGAGGCGCGCGCTCGACTTCACGATGCGCTTCATCTTGCGATGCGCCTTGACGCGCTTCGGGGCGCGATACTGGCTCAGTCGCCGCCGCAGATCCTTGGCTTTGCCGACGTAGACCAGCTCGCCGTCGCGATTGAAGAAGCGATAGACGCCTGGGCTGTGCGGCACGCCTGCGACGAAGTCCTCGCCGAATTTTTGGTCGAAAATGCACTTCATGTCGGCCGATTCTATAAGCGACGAGGCCGACTTTGACGAGCGCGATTGCGCGAGGAGGAGGGCGCAGCACGCTGCGCCCCGGGCCGCGGAGCTTGCTCCGCGGCCCTTCGTCATTTGCTGGACATTGCCTCTCAACCCATTCGTGGCCAGTTCGGCGGCGAGGGATCGGGCGCGCCTCTGCAATCCAGGGCGGCCGCCGGCCGCCCCTACGCCATTTGGCGTCTCAGCGCAAAACCCAAAGCCAACCAACCACGGGCTCCGAGAATCACTCGCGCACGAACACCAGCTCCAACAACGCCCGCTCGTTGCCCGGCCGCAAGTCGACGCGCCCGCTCCCCACGTAGAGCGGCTGTCCTGAGCCCGAGATGGCCGCGGCCTCGACCTCGACCACACCGGCTTCGAAGGTGCCCAGCGGCACGCCAAACGGGTCCAAGCCGTCCTCGCAGGCGAAGCGGGCCGTTGAGGCGCGGGTCGCGGTGACGGTCACCTCGACCTCGGCGACGCCGGTCTCGGCACAGTCGCGGCCGTCTTCGAAGTGCCAGCTCAGCGCGAAGTCGTGGGGGTCACCGGCGCCGCACGAGAACGTAAGCAGCCCGGCGAGCAGCGAGCAGAACGCTGCCAACGATGTCTTGTGGGGTCTCGACGCGGTCAACAAAAAAACCTCAGCCGATCAGGGACATGAGCCAACTGCCGTACTCCGGGAGCCGGTGGAAGGGGACCCGGATGAGCGGCCCTTCCCAGGTCCAGAGACACTTCAACATCTCGCCAGCGGCCGGCAAGTTCAAGCTGTGCACGACGATGGGCGTGTGGGAGCTGGCCGCGAACGCCGCGCCCTCGGGGTCGGCGAGGTAGATCGAGGCGTCTACCCCGGTGATCGCGTCGGCTTCGGTGCTCAGATCGTGGTCCATCAGGATGAGTCGCCAGCTGCCGCGCTCGGCCAGCTTCAAGAACTCGGGCACGAAGTCCGTCGCGACCACGGTGTGCGGCGCGAACATCTCCTCGAAGACGCCGATGCGATAATCCTCATCCTCGAGGGCGAGGATGGACGGTTGTTCTTCCTGGCTGTTGAAATCGTCAAACACACATCCCCCAGGCATGGCGTCGAGCTGCGATAGCAATAAGGCACCCAGCGGGGGGCTCTACTCCATCGACTCAATTTGAATTCTCTTGCATTGCTTGCCCACGATCGCTCGGCAAACCTTGACCTTCATCCTATCAATCTTCGGGACGACGACAGAGAAGCAGACCTTTGCCGATGCGCACAATCATCGAGTCGACGCGAACGTCGCTCATGGCGCGGTCGGTGAACCCCTTGAGCAGCTCTTTGTGGCTCGTCACGTTGTCGGCGATGATGAGGCCTCCTGGAGCCAAGTTGGGAACGAGGCTCTCGTAGCACTGCGCGTAGACGTCCTTCTCGGCGTCCAGAAAACAGAAGGCGACGCCCTTGCGTTGCTTGAGGTGCTTGCGTGCGTCGCCCTGCACGATCTCGACGACCTCGGTGAGACCGGCCTTTTCGAGGCTGTCGCGGGCGAGCAGAGTCTTCTCTTCGAGGATCTCGTAGCTGGTCAGCTTCAGGCCACGGCGACGCAGGGCCAGCGCGATCCATAGCGAGGAATACCCCGCGCTCGTGCCGATCTCGAGGAAGAGGCCAGGCGGCGCCGACGCGGCCATGAGCGCCAGGAAGCGCCCCGTTTCCTTGGGGATCTGGCGCAGCCGTTGATGGACTGGCGTCCCATCTTCACGATCGCGGGCGTCGATCTCCTCGAGCGTCCGCATCTGTTCCATCACGCTCTCTGGGATGTCGTGGAACATCTCACCTCCGAACTCGGCGATAGGTTCGCCACCGTAACTAGAAATTTCGATTCATCATGGGCACAAGAGCGGTTTGGCGCGCTCAGGTCAAGGGGCCGCAACTGTCTCGAGGAAAGCCAGCGTTGCTGCGAGCTGCGCCGCGACCACGTCGCGCACCGGCGACTTGGGCCGCCGCGAGACCTCCGGAATGAACACGGGGCCAAAGCGCGCGAACCGCGCGAAGGTTGACTGCTCGAACCCTTCGGCCTCGTTCATGTCGAAGAAGCCCTTGCCCATCACTGGGTGCTCGAGCCCGCCATAGATTCGCTGGCCAAAGTGCTCGAGCCCGTAGCGAACCCCGTCGCAGAGCACCTCCGGCAGCACCGAGGAGCTGGCACAATAGGCCGAGTGGTCCTCGCCGGCGTCGTGAAACTCGTCGTGCAGCGCGACGGTAGCGATGGGCCGAAAGCCGTGCGCCACACCGAGCAGCGCCGTAGTCTCGGGGGCGGGCGTCTCGGTGTTCCACTCCAGCCGGCGGTCGGTCGGCTTCTTGTCTACGACCTCAATCCGCTCGCCGCGCGCTGGTTGATCGTCGACGTTGAGGACCGGCAAGAAACACCAGCCCACCGCTGCCAACCCAGGAGGCAGCTCGCTGCGAGCGATGCTGCGCATGAGCAAGTAGCAGAGGGTCCCGCCGACCGCCTTCGCCGGCTCCGGAAAGCCGTAGAGGACGACCATCCGTTGCTCTTTGCCGTAGAGGTACTGGTCGATGTTCGTGCCTTTGGAGCTGACCCCGAGCACGTGGTGTTCGAACTGCCAATGGGCCTGCTCAATCGCTGCGCAACGCCTCAAGACCTCGACCGGCGGCAAGAGCTCCTCGAGGTCGGCGGTCAGCTGTCGCGCGAAAGCCAGGTGCTGGCGCATCAGCTCGAACTCGGGCCGTTCGTACTCTGTGTTTTGTCGGTCATATCCGGACATGCACTCGCCTCCCTGAGAAGCCGAGGAGTCACTCTAGCATTTGCAGGAACTGTTTGAGCAGATCAAAACCGGAGTAGCGAATGAAGAGCCATACGAAAATGACGATAAACACGATGCGCACACCGCGGCGCCGTGCCGTGGCCAGCGCGTCGACATTGGGAGCGCGCAGCGGTGCGGGGGCTGGCCGTCCGAGCGACGCGGAGAGGTGGGCGTCTTCGCGCTGAGGTGCGGCGATGGCGTTGAGACGGCGGATCTCGCCACGCCAATACTCGGGTTCGACGCCGGGCGTCGCGAGCGCTTTGGCGCACAGCGCTCCGAGGGCCTCCCAGCGTTCCAGACGATGCAGCTGCAGCGCCAGGTCAGTCATGGTGTCCTGGCGGGGCTCAATCTCTACGCTCTTCTGCAGGAGCTCCACCCCTCTCTCCACATCGCCGAGGTCGATGAAGTGTTGGCCTAGGTCGGCCATGGCCCCACCGCGCTGCGGAAAGCGTCCTCTTGCCGCTTGCACCACCTCCAGCGCATCATCGGGCCGCTCTAACTCCAGCAGCAGCTCAGAGAGCATCGCGAAGTGGGGGTAGCGCGCGTCGGGTTGGGTGCAGACCCAACGCAATTCGGCCTCGGCCTCCGCGTAGCGCTCGCCGGAATAGAGTGCGCTGGCGTAGTTGCCTCGGACCCAGACGGAGTTGGGCTCGCGGCGGCTCTGGGCCTCGAAGTACTTCGCGCGCAACGCTTCGAGCGCGTCGCTGGCGCTGGCGGCGTCGAGACCGAGAACCTGGCGGAGCCGCGCGACGTCGTCCTTTTCGCCGATGTCATAGCCGCGAAACGCCGCGAGGAGCTCGCCGGCCCTCTCGAGGCGCTCGGCTAGGTGCGCTGCCAACGGTTGCTCGAGTTCCAAGACCCCGCAGTATTCGTCGAGTTCCAAGAGCGCTTCGAGGTCACGGTCGCTGTCGACCAGCTCCAGCGCTCGAACCATGACCGCGTGGTCGTCGCGGCGGTCGAAGTCGGGATCGCCGTCACGAAGCCTTCGGACGAACTCGAGGGCTTCGCAGAGGTCGTCGTTTTCGAAGGCGGTGAGGGCGTTCTCATCGAGGTCGGCGACGTCGTCCTCCGTCAACAGCTCAACCGTAGCCGGAGCGGACGCCTTCGCCTGCGGACCCGCAGACATCACCTCAAGAGTGGGAGAGGCGGCTGGAGCCTCCCACGCTGGAGCCGGCTCGAGGATGGCTTGCGTAAAACTCGGGGAGGCCTCGAACGGGCTCGCCGTCGACGCTTTGCTCTCGTAGGGTGCGGTCAAGGGAAGTGCGGAGGCGTTGGGCAACGCGGTCTGTTGCTGCGGCGCTGTTGCGGCAAAGGACTGAGGCGCGGGCTGTGTGGCAGCGACGGCCGAACTCGTCCCGCCCACTTGCGCCAACACGGCCTCCACGTCGGACTTCTCGAACGACGAGAACTCGAGCTCGAGCGGCCCGCCGCTGACAGGTTGCAGGACCAGCTTCGGCCTCCATCCTGCGGTGTCGAGGGTCGGCAAGCCCTTGATGGGAAAGGGCTTGGGGGAATCCATGAGCGAGCCGGCCGTGAACACGTACAAGACCTCGTCGCAGGCGACGATGTAGGTCTGTCCGAGCATGCTCCCTGGACTGCCGCTGAGCTTCACGCTGTTGAGCTGGGCGTCTTGGGAGGGGAGCGCGCTGAGAATACTATCTGGGAGTTTCTGCCCGAGCATGGTGGCCTCGCGGTCGTCGTGAAAGTGACCTTGTTTTGCGCTAACGGCTGGCGTTGGTCAATCCGGGCGTTGCAGCGGCAGCTGCGGGTAGGCTGTGGCGCCGCCCTAACGCAGCCGCTGCTACGCCCTCTAGTGCGCCAGTGTCAGTGTCGGCGCTGGCTGCGCCAGCGACGTGGGCTCGGGCGGGCTGTGGTGCGCAGAGGAGTCGGGCGTGGTGGCTCGGGCGGGCTGTGGTGCGCAGAGGAGTCGGGCGACTCTGATTCTGGCACGCACGCTCTGTCTGGCCCGAGCGGGGCGCAGGCTGGCGCGGGGGCGTGCGCAGCGAAGCGGAGCCCAGTGCCAGCCGCAGTCCCCGCCTAGAGCGCGCGAAGCGCGCGGATCAGACACCTTGTGTCGAACAAAAAGCCCGACTGCAGGCCGCACCTGCCGAAGTCACCCTCGCCGACGAGCCGCCTGAACCACCCGCGACCCGCTCAACAGGTCGTGCAGCGTGCGCTTGCTCGGCAGGAGCAACCACAGCATCCAGCCGAATCCCAAGGTCACGACGGAGGCCGTGTAGCCGATGAGCCGCAGGACCTGAGCCGCGATCTCGAGGCGCTCTCCTTCCTCGTCGACGACCTGAATGCCCGCGACGAGCTTGCCAGGTGTGCGCCCAAGGGCCTGCCAGCCGCCCATCCACAAGACGCCAACCATGGCCAGGAGCGCGAACGGCCGCAGCAGCATCCAAGGCGAGCGGTTGTAGAGGTCGGCGATGTGCTCGGGCAGGAAGCCTAGGTCTGCTGGCACCAGTTCCGAAAAGCCCCCGACACCCAAACGCCAAAGACCGACGGTCAGCGCAGCGACTGGGACGAAGTCGAGAAACGCCGCCAGAAGCCGCTGCGGCGTCGATGCCAGCTCGATCACCGGACGAGGCTGTACCCACACGGGACGTGGACGGCTCTCATCGAGAGGAACATGGGTGGGCTGGATGGCTTCGGACATAGGAGAATCCTCGGCCTCAGGTGTACCGCGGCGCTCCGATACGGGCAAAGTTCAACGGCTCCTCCTGTCGGCTCTCAACCCTCAAATACCGAGGTTTCACATCATGAAACGTGGCACAAGGCTTTGAGATTAGGTCTGAAACTTCGCGCGCAGCTTCTCGATGCACATCGGACATTGGTTGCTGGTCTTCGCCGTCATGCCCTCAAACGCAAAGCCGCCAACGCCGCGATGGGCGCCGTCTCGGCCCGCAGAATCCTTGGCCCAAGCTGCACAGGGCGCACGCCCTGCCCTATCAACCAATTGACCTCGGCGTCCGTGAACCCCCCTTCGGGTCCTGTGAACACAGCAACCGAACGCTCGCCGTCGACGACCCGCAACAGGGGGGAGTCGTCGCCGGGGCAGGCCACCACGAGCTGGGCGCCCGAGGCGGCCAGCTCGGTCACTCGGTGCTCGAGCGAGACGGGCGCCAAAAACTTCGGCGGGGCGTGACCCTCGGACTGCCGGGCGGCCTCCTCGAGGATCTTGCGCGAACGCTCGCTCTTCTTGGGGTCGTCGCCCCAGCGCACCACACAGCGCGCGCTCTCGACGGGGGCGATCACGTCGGCTCCCAGCTCCGTCGCCTTCTGCAGCAGCCAGGCCCAACGCTTCGGCTTGATGAGGGCAGGAACCAGCACGATGAACTGGCCCGACGGACGTTCTAGGAGGCGAACAGGTCCCAAACGCAAGCTGGGCTCACTGCCGCCGTGCACGACCTCGGCCACGCGGCTGCGAGCCCGCTCGTCGCGCAGCTCGATGCGGGCACCGTCGGCGAGGCGCAGCACGGCGAGGACGTGCCGCTGCAGGGGCTCCGGCATGGCCACCACTGCGCCCTCGTCGGCGTCGAGGAGTTCGGGCGCGACGAAGAAGAGCCGAAGCTGCTCGCTCACCGGCTCAACTCCACCGACGACCACTCTCCGAGCTCGTCGGTGCGCACGACCTTGCAGCGGTGGTCGGCCGTGAAGCGCTGGCTCATGGCCGTCACCTCGAAGGTCTGCAGGCCGCTGAGGATGATGTGGCCGCCCTCGGCGGTGCGGTCGAGGATGGCGTCGACGATGGGCATCATGCGGCTGGAGAGCATGTTGCAGACGATGAGCTCGAAGACTCCTGGGAGCTGCGCGATGGGCGTGACGGAGAACAGGCAGCCGTCGACCCCGTTGATAACGGCGTTGTCGTCGCTGACCTTGGCGGCGATGGGGTCGATGTCGAGGCCCACCGCGCGTCGCACGCCCAACATACGGGCTGCGATGGCCAACACGCCTGAGCCGCAGCCCACATCGAGGATGCCGTCGATGCGCTCGGCGTGGTCGCCGACGTGGCGGTCGATGGCCTGCAAACAGAGCTTGGTGGTCTCGTGCAGTCCGGTGCCGAACGCCGCGCCCGGTTCGATGACCAGCACGTGAACGCCTGGGTCGACGGCGAGCTCGCACCATGGGGCCCGCACGGCGAGCCGCGGCGAGACCTGCGCGGGCACGAAGAAGGCCTTCCAGCCGTCGCGCCAGGAGGTGTCGTCGTAGAGGTCGATCTGCACGTCGACGTCGGCCTCGAGCTGGCGCGCGATGGCGAGCAACGCGGAGCGGGTGTCGGAGACGTTGTTGGCGTCGTTGGCGTCGAAGTAGGTGACGAGCTTCTGGATGCCCGGCGGGCAATCGGCGCCGTCCATGGTGGTCTCATCCTGGCTGACGATCGAGCCGGCGCCGGCGACGATCAGGCAGTCGGAGAGGGCCTCTTCGAGCACCGGACTGGTGGCGAAGGAGGCGGTCAGGCGAAGCCAACGTTCCTCTGAGGTCATGGGTTCAGCGGCCTTTCCATTCGGGTTTGCGTTTGGAGAGGAACGCCATGATGCCCTCGGCGGCGTCCTCGGTGAGGGTGTTCAGCGTGAGTTGGCTGCGCAGGTACTCCAGCGCGGACCACTGGTCCATGTCGGCGGAGTGGTAAAAGGCGTCGCGGCCCAGCTTGAGGACGGCGGGCGAGAACCCGGCGATCTTGGAAGCGAGCTCTGCGACCTTGCTGTCGAGCTGCTCGCGGGGGACGGCGTAGTTGATGAGCCCCAGAGTCTGGGCCTCGGGAGCGCCAACTTTGGCGCCACTGAGCATGAGCTCCATGCCCTTTTTGCGGCCGATGTTTCTAAAGATCAGGGCCATGATCATCATGGGGAAGAGGCCGACTTGCACCTCGGGTGTGCCCATCTGGGTGTCGTCCGCGGCGATGACCAGGTCGCAGGCGAGCATGAGGCCGAAGCCTCCGCCGAGGGCGTCGCCGGCGACCCGGGCGAGGATGGGCTTGCCCAGGGTCGACATGCATTTGAGCGTGTCGACGAAGCGCTCGCGGCCTTGGTGCATCTGGAGCAGGCCTTGCGGCGTGGAGCCCAGGTCGCCACCGGCGCAGAAGGCCTTCTCGCCGGCGCCCGTGAGCACGATGCAGTGGGCCGCGGGGTCTTCCTTGGCGAGGGTGAGCTTGTCGAGCAGGGCGTCGAGGAGCTGGTCGTTGAGGGCGTTGCGCTTCTCGGGCCGGTTCAGGGTGACGGTCGCGACGGAATCGGCGACACGCAAGTCAACTGGAGTATCCACGCCTTACCTCTCGAGTCCTAAAGTAATGTATTCTTTTAATTAGAGGTCCAGCGTGTCGCGCATCGAATAGCGCCCCGGCGCTCGGCCGACAATCCACCGCGCGGCGTGCAGCGCCCCACGCACGAAGATCATGCGGTCGGTGGCACGGTGCGTCAGCTCGATGCGCTCGCCGGTACCGAAGAGGTAGACGCAGTGCTCGCCGACGACGTCGCCGCCGCGCAAGGCCATCACGCCGATCTCCTCTCGTCCGCGGGGACGTTCGGTGACGCGAGGCCGCTCGGTCTTGATGATGTCCTCGAGGTGAGCTGAGCGCCCCTTGGCCAGCGCTGCGGCGAGGGCCATGGCGGTGCCGCTGGGGGAGTCCTTCTTGAAGCGGTGGTGTAGCTCCAGGATCTCGGCCTCCCAGTCCTCTGGCAGCTTGCTCGCCGCGTTCTCGAGCATGGAGAGCATCAGGTTGACGCCGAGGCTCATGTTGGGCGCGAGGAGCATCGGGATCTGGTCAGCCAGGTCATAAAGCGCGTTGCGTACGTCCTCGTGGAAGCCGGTCGTGCCGGACACGAAGGGCTTTCGGAATTTCGCCGCGTGTTCGGCGGCGGGGAGGATGGCTTCGGGGTGGCTAAAGTCGATGAGGACGTCGGCAAACTCGATGACATCGAGGTCGTCGATGAGCAACGGGCAGCGATCGTCCTCGACCAGCTTGTGGCCGAGCAAGGGATGATCTTCGCGCTCGATGGCGGCGACGATCTTGATGTTCTGATATTGCAGCCCGACCTGTAGGAGCCCTCGGCCCATGCGGCCAGCGGCGCCGTGGATGGCAACCTTCAAAGTCATTTCAGCACTCCGGCGATCTCGAGCGAGCGAGCTAGGGTCTCAAGAGCGGCTCCGTTCATGGGCACGAGGGGCAAGCGCAGTTCGTTCTTCATGAAGCCCATCAGCGACAGTGCGGCCTTGACGGGGATGGGATTGCTGTCGCTGAACATGGCGCGGAAGAGGGGCAGGACCTTGTAGTGGAGCTGCCGCGCGTCGGTCCAGCGGGCCTCTTTGCAGGCCCGGCACAGGTCGCTCATCAGGCGCGGCGCGATGTTGCCGACGACGGATATGCAGCCCTGCGCGCCGAGGGCCAGGAGTGGGAAGGTCGTCCCGTCGTCGCCAGAGAGGAGCGTCAGGTTGTCGCCACAGGCCTCGAGGGTCTGGCTGCCGAACACCATGTCCCCGGTGGCGTCCTTGACGGCGACGATGTGCGGGTGGGCGGCTAGGCGAGCCAGCGTCCCGATCTCGACGCGACAAGAGGTGCGGCCGGGCACGTTGTAGACGACCTGCGGCAGGGCGACGGTCTCGGCGACGCTCCAGAAGTGTCGGAAGAGGCCCTCTTGGTTGGGCTTGTTGTAGGGCGGTGCGACGACGAGGAGCGCGTCGGCGCCGAGCTCTTTGGCGCGCTTGGCGTTTTCGACCGTGGCGGCTGTGTTGTTGGTCCCGACGCCAGCGATGACCGGCACGCGGCCGTTCACCTGCTCAATCGTCGCGCGGATGACTTTTTCCTGCTCGTCTTTGGTGAGCGTGGCCGACTCGCCGGTCGTGCCACAGGGAACCAAGCCGTCGCTGCCTTCTTCGACGAGGTGCTCGATCAGCCGACGCAGGGCGTCGTAGTCGACGGCGCCGTCCTGAAATGGGGTCGCGATGGCGACGAGCGCACCTTCCAACGTGATGCTCATGGTTCTTCCTCTATTGGCCAGAAAGACAAGTGAACGAGGGCTCTCAGGACAGCGTCACGCCGTCGCAGGCAGCGGTTGTGAGGCGCCCAAATCAGTGCGCTAATTAGCAAGGAAGGGGCTGGTTCGGCAAGGATTGTCTGGGAGTGGGGTCGAGCACGGAGGCGCCTCCAGGGACCGGGATGAGGGCATCGCAGTCAATTGATGAGGAGACGGCCCTCGAATCTGTCGGTCCTGAGAGAGCCCCGTCTCCCGACCGCTTTGACACGCTCGCCTCGACGAAAACCTAGTGTAAACCGTCATGACTCTCCATGTTTATTGACTGCAAGGAGCGCCCCCCAATCCTCAGGAATTCTTCAAAAATACCAGCATGTTGTTGATTACAGGCTTGGGGGTCCGGGGGACAAAGTCCCCCGGCGGGTCAGGGCAGAGCCCTGCTTCCCTGAAAGGCCACGCTCATAAGCACGGACACATGTGAAGCGTTACACTAGGGGTAGGGTCGCTTAGTGAGAGCGCTCACGACGAGGACGGGACGACGGACCATGGGAAATGACAAAGAACTCGCAGTCAGGGATGGCGGAGAGTCGTGCAAACCCGAAGGGTTGCGCGCAGGAAGCGCGCAACAACCGGTGCCGACCGTCCTCATCGTGGATGACACTGCCGCGAACCTGACGCTGCTGTGCGAGATCATCAAGAGGCAAGGGTACCATGCGCGGCCCGTAACCAGTGGGGCGCTGGCGCTGCAGGCGGCGTCGGCGAGCCCGCCCGAGCTGATCCTGCTCGACATCGCCATGCCAGGGATGAACGGGTTCGAGGTGTGCGAACGGCTCAAGGCCGACCCGGTGCTCAAGGAAATCCCGGTCATCTTTATCAGCGCGCTCACCGACGTCGAGGATAAGGTCCGGGCGTTCACCGCGGGCGGGGTCGACTACATCACGAAACCCTTTCGCTTCGAGGAGGTTCAGACCCGAGTAACGACCCACCTCGAGCTGCGACGTCAGCGGCGGGAGCTGCAGGCGAGCAACGACCGGCTGTTCAAGCTCGAGCTCTTACGTGACAACCTCGTCCACATGCTCGTGCACGATCTGCGCACGCCGCTGGCCGTACAGCTCGGTTTCCTGGGATTTCTCAAGAAAGACCCAGCCTCGACCCTCACGCCCCAGCAAAAAGATCAGATCGAAGAGACGCTCAACGCAGTGAAGCGCATGGTCTTGATGGTCAACGCCATGCTCGACCTCAGCAAGCTCGAGGCGACAAAGATGATTCCCCAGCTTCTGCTGTGCGATCTGGGGATCATCGCCCAAGAGGTTGTAGCCGAGCTGTCCTCTCTCGCCAAGGGACGAAACCTGGTCCTTCGACCGCAGAGCCTCGAGTTGCACGCTTTGGTGGACCGCGGGCTCATCTCACGAGTCTTCCAGAACCTCATCGCCAACGCGCTGAGGTTCGCCCCGGAGGACAATGGCCAGGTCGAAGTCGAGCTCGACCGCGTCGACCAGGGGGTCCGGATCCAGGTCAAGGACAATGGACGTGGGATTTCGAGCGCACACCATGCCGTTATCTTCGAGAAGTTCGGCCAGGTGGGAGAAAAGAAACCTCGCGAAATGCCCTCGACTGGACTGGGGTTGCCCTTCTGCAAGCTCGCGGTCGAGGCGCATGGCGGCCGGATCGGCGTGGAGAGCGTGGTTGGCAAAGGCTCGACCTTCTGGTTCGTGTTGCCAGATCCTCCAGCGCTGCAGGGAGGCTGACGGATCTCCGAGCGACACCCTTAGCCAACGGCCAGAAACTGGAAGTCATCGATGCTGCCATCAACTGGAGCTGGGGGCTTCGCGTGTATACTCTACAGCACTGGCGAAGCTCGCCGAGTGCGTACACCGAGCGAATAGTGACTTTCGCAGAGCGGCCCGTAGCCCGATTGGGCTTCAGCAAGGACTAAGTGATGAAGAAGGCAATCTGGGTCGGGATGATCGCGGGCTCGATACTCGGCGGTTGGATCCCCGTTCAATTCGGGGCGGATGGGTTCTCCATCGCGAGCATCGTGGGGAGCACCATCGGCGGCATGATGGGGGTGTATGCGGGCTGGTGGTTGGTGCGTCGTTTGGCGGGATGACAATGGGCCGAACGGATTCAGTCCACACAGAATGCCCGCCGCGACATCCAATGGATGACGTCGTCGCGGGTCAGACACCAGAGAATGAAGATCGGACCAGCGAGGGAGAGCACCACCGTGAGCCACATCACCGCACTCGCCTGCGCGAACGAGAGCAGGCCCAACAGCGCGATGGCGCCGATGATCACACCGACGCCCGCGAAGAACATGACGATCATCCGCACGCTCTCGCTGCCCTTGAGGATGCCGACGAGCAACCCGATGTTGATGGCCAAGCCCAGGTAGTCCGAGACGGGGACGTTGCCCTTCATGGTCGACATTGCGACGATGTGCAACAGAATTTGGAGCGCCATCAGGATAACAAGAACGAGGAGTTTGTTGGGCATGGGGCAGGCCTGCAGGTTCGTCGCCGGTCGCGTATGGACGATTCGAGTGATGCGTGCGGAGACTACAGCACACTGGACGGACGTTCAACCCTTCGGGTTGACACGACTCTCCGCCCTCTGTCTGTTTCCTCACAAGAAATTAGGCGTGGGCAAGGATTGAAACCAATCCTACACGCTGATATTTTCGAGGACTCTTCGTCGATCACTCAACCCAGGAGGTGCCAATGACTCGTGCCCGCATGCTGTGCTTAATTGCCCTTTTTCCCCTATTCTTCACCCCGGCCTGTGACGACGCTGGAGATGGGACCACAGGAGCCAAGTACGACCCTGCCACGCTCGCAGAATATCGAGCCGCCCTCCCTTCGAGCGACACCCTGCACGCTCCGGCGTTGGGCACCGCAGGAGCTGGTGGTGGGCTCGGCGTGCTCGCTCTTCCCCTCGTAGGCGATCCGGCAGTGTATCCCGCCCTGGCAAACCCAGTGGTCCAAGGCGTGAACGGCGCCGTTGGCAGCATCATCGGTGTGCTCGACCTGTTCGGACAAGTCGAGCCTACCCTCTACGACAGCGAGAAGAAGGAGTTCTATTGGGGCCCGTACGAGAACGAGGATGGCGTTGGCTACAACGCGTTCGCCATTCACGACAACGGGACCGCCGATGACTTTCGTTTCGGATATGTCTGGGCTCGCGGCGCCGACCGCGACCTGGCCAACGCTGCGGCGGTGGTTTGGGGTGGCGCTACGCCGGACCCAAACAACAAGGACTATGGCACGGGCGCGACGTTGTGGGACTTCGAAGCCAACTACGCCTTCGAGGAGGCCCACCACCCGGGCCACGGCGCTCTCGACCGGGGTCGCTTCGTCGCCGTCTACGGCCGCGGGCCGGATGACACCAACGCCGACGCCGTCGTCACCTTCGTGCTCTCGGCGTTCCGCAATTTCGTGCCCAGCGACAACCCCGCCGCGACCCCCGGCAATCTGGACTATTTCTACGGCGAGGTGGTGGCGCCCGAACACACGTTTCACTTCTTGAACTTTGCCGGTGAGATCGACATCGACGACGGCGACGGCGACCCTGCCACCGAGACCCCCAGTGCCGCCGAGCTGCTGGACATCCGAATGGTCTTCATCGACGAAGGCGTCGGGCGTGCAGAGGTCATGGCCACAGGCGGCGATTTCGCCTCGAACCCCGATGCCGACGCCCTCGTCGTTGTGGAGTGCTGGGACGCGAGTATCGGCCGCACCTACCTGCGCATGACCGCCCTCAACGCCACTGGCGGCGAGGCCTGGGTCCACGAAGAGGGCGCCGAGACCGATTGCGGCGCGCTCTTCCAGGTGCCGCTGGCGGAGCTCGGGGTCCCTTTCCTCGAGGACGTCGATCCACAGCTCAGAGCCGAACTGGACGCCATCGCGACCAACGGTGTGCCCTCCGAGTGATTGTCGCAACTGATTCGCTCGCCGTCGCTCTGTCGGCGAGCGACTCTGTTTTGTCCGACCGCCCTGGATGCACACCGCAGTGCTGCAAACTGAGGCTGGCCTCGTCGATTAGGCGGCGAGGCCGTCCTCGAGCGGGCATGGCGCGCTGCGGCGCACAAGCCCCCGCCTCGGCCCAGCGACCGTTGTAGTGGGCGAACGGGTCGTGTACCTGTCTCGCGCCGGAGCATTGGAGCTCCGTGCAGCAGGAGCCCCGAGTGCCCCCCACAGTTCATCGCAAGTTGAGGCTCCTGACCCGCGAGCACCAAGAGCAGGGCGGGCGGCTCGAGCTGATCTATTGGGCCACGGGACCAGAGGGGCCGGTGCGCCTCGTCTTTACCGACTGCGAGCCGGTCTTCTTTGTCGAGCGAGGGGTGCAGACCCAGAGTGGCCGGCGTCGGGAGCTGAAGTTGAAGACGCCCGCCGGTCGGCCAGTCGACGGCGTGTACTTCGCGACGCGCCGGCTCTTGCTCGACGAGCGCGAGCGGCTGCGCGGCCAGGGACATTGGCCCTACGAGGCCGACCTGCGCCCCGAAGAGCGCTTCCTGATGGAGCGCTTCATCACCGCGGGCGTGGAGGTTCGAGGGGAGCCCATCGAAGACCAAGGCGTCATCGAGCTTCGCAACCCAGACCTCAGGGCCTGTGAGGTCGACTTCGTGCCGTCACTGCTGTCGTTCGACCTCGAATCCGACGGCCTCGAGGGGGCGCTGTTGAGCATCGCCTGCGCCGGGGTCGGCGGCGAGCGGGTGTGGCTCGTCTCGAGCGAGCCCGCTCCGCTGGGCGCGCAATGTGTGCCCAACCAGGCGACGGCGCTGCGATTGTTCCTCGAACATGTGGCCATCGCCGACCCCGACCTCCTCATCGGCTGGAACGTCATCGACTTCGACTTGAGTTTCCTACAGCGGCGTTGCCAGGAGCTTGGCGTCGAGTTCTTGCTCGGTCGGGGAGGCCGGCGCGCCCAGGTCATCCCGGCCCGGGAGCAGGACCGGGGTGGGTTGGCTCGGGTGCCCGGTCGGCTCGTGATGGACGGCATCACCACGCTGCGCGCTGCGACCTGGACCTTCGAGCGCTACAGCCTCGAATACGTCGCTCGGGAGCTGCTCGGCCGAGGCAAGGCCATCGACCAGAAAGCGCTCGCGAGCGCAGGGACGCGGGGTGGCTCGCTCCGAGCCACCCCTGTTCCGGGAAGCGAGCGAAATCCGATTGACAAGGTTCTCAGACGCTCGCCCGGATTACGACCACTACCTAGTGTAAACCGTCATGACTCTCCATGTTTATTGACTGCAAGGAGCGCCCCCCAATCCTCAGGAATTCTTCAAAA
>PFUG01000153.1 GCA_002789955.1 Deltaproteobacteria bacterium CG_4_9_14_3_um_filter_63_12
AAAAAACAGAAAAAGACTCCTCTGAGCGTCACATCTTCAGCGAGTCTCCTCTACCCCTTCGAGAGGCGAGTGGGCCTCTCCCAACACCAGGAGACTCTGATGAAAACCGCACTCCGCATCGCCCTCGCCGCCGCTCTCTCCCTGCTCATCGTCTCGCCCGCTCTGGCGCAAGACGGGCCCAAGACGAAAGAGATCATCTTCGACGACGACATTGTGCAGGGCGACATCCACGACGCCAACACTCTGAACACCAAGCTCCGCGAGCGCGGCGAGCTGGCCAATTTGGTCCGGTCACGAGCGGACTTTGTCGACCAGCTCATGTCCGAGGTCGAGGACCTGGGAGACTAGCCGGACGAAATTCGCTGTAGAAATCCAGGTGTGATTCGCTACAATTCCTGGTTATTGCTTGGTCAAGACCTTGGAGGAAGACATGAAGTTGGTCCCCGCCGCCCTCGTTCTCGTCACGCTGCTCTGCCTCGCTGGCACCGTGTTCGGCCAGGAGCAACCAGACACGACGCCGCAGCAGTTCATCAGCGCCGAAGAGATGCTCATTCGCGGAGACACGGCAGGAATCGGGATCGAGCTCGTGACGGTGCACGGACGCACGCAGTTCGACACGAAGCGGCTGGTCAAGCGCAGCTTCCTGCCGGAGATCCAGAAAGAAGCGCAGCGCGCGCCTTCCGACGCGCAGTGAGGCAGCGAAACCATGACCGCCGCTGAGGCGCGCGCGCAGCTCGAGACCACCATCCGCCAAGCCCACGAGCGGGGCGACCTAGAGGGCGCGGCCACCGCTGCGCTCAGTGGCTACGGGCCAGAGATCTTGGGGTTTCTTGTCGGAGTTCTGCGCGACGACGAGGTCGCCAGCGAAGCTTTTTCGCAGTTCGCCGAGGACCTCTGGAAGGGGCTCGCCGGTTTCGCCTGGCGCTGCTCCTTCCGCACGTGGGCCTATACCTTGGCGCGCCATGCCTCGGCCCGGCTGCTGCGCGAGCCGACGCGCCGGCGCGAGCGGCGCTTGGAGACGGGCGAGGTCTCTAAGCTCGCCGAAGAGGTGCGCGAGAACACACTCACCTACCTGAAGACCGAGGTGAAGCGGGGCGTCGACGCGCTGCGCGCGCAGCTCACCCCCGAGGAGCGCGAGCTCTTGATCTTGCGGGTCGATCGGCAGCTGGGCTGGGCCGACATCGCCGAGGTCCTGGCCGCCGACGAGGAGCCCAAGAAGGCAGCCGCGGCCTTGCGCAAGCGCTTTGAACGCGTCAAGGTGCGCCTCCGAGACCTGGCCGTCGCCGAGGGTTTGATCGAGGCCGCAGGGACGCGAGGCGGCTCGCCTCGAGCCACCTCTGTGCCGGGAAGCGAGCGAAATCCGAAAGAAGGGTCTTGAGCGGAGGTGCTGATGTCGAGGGTCATGATCATCCACACGGGCGGCACGCTCGGGATGCGCGGCGAGCCGCTGGAGCCCACCGAGTTCTCCACCGATCTTCACGAGAGCCTGCCGGAGCTGGAGACCTTCGCCGAGGTCGAGGCCTGCGTCGCGTGCAACCTCGATTCGTCGGACGTCGGGCCGCGGGAGTGGAAGGAGATCGTGCGCATCATCGGCGTCGAGCGCGAGCGCTTCGACGGCTTCGTGATCGTGCACGGCACGGACACCATGGCCTACTCGGCCAGCGCCCTGGCCTTTGCCCTCAACGGGCTGGATCGCCCGGTGATCTTCTCTGGCGCCCAGCGTCCCTTGGCCGAGCGCCGCTCGGACGCCAAGCGCAACCTCATCGACGCCGTCGAGCTGGCCACCCGCGACATCCCCGAGGTGGGCATCTGCTTGGACGGGCTGCTCCTGCGCGGTTGCCGCGCCACCAAGAGCAGCAACCGCCTCTATCGCGCTTTCGAGAGCCCTGGCTGCGAGCCGCTGGCCACCCTCGGGGTCGACGTGGCGCTGTCGTCCTCTATCCGGCGCCCTAACACGCTCTTCTTCGCCGACGGCCGTTTCGAGGCCGGTGTGGTCGTGGTCTTCGTGACCCCAGGCATGGACCCGGACGTCATGCGCTGCATGATGCAGAGCCCAGCGATCAAAGGGCTCGTGCTGTTGACGTTCGGGCTCGGGACCGCGCCAAACCGAGAGAAGGCCTTCGGACCCGTGGTCCGTGAGGCCGTCGACCGAGGCGTCGACGTGCTGGTCATCAGCCAGGCGTTGGGAAACGTCGATTTGGCGCGCTACGTCAACAGCCGCGCGCTGCACACCGCTGGCGCCATCAATGGCGGGCTCATGCTGCCGGAAGCCGCGGTGACGAAGCTGATGCACGCGCTGGCGGTCTACCCGGATGCGGAGGACCGAAGGCGGTATCTGATGTGGAATGTGGCGGGAGAGCTGGGCTAGCAGGCCCATACAAGCTCCATGAGGGGGCCTACGCAAGCTCTGTCTAATCCGCGCGGCTGTGCCGCGCTCAAGGCGGGGACAGCGGCCGGGCTGCTTCTCCGTGGTGCGAACCGGATTTCGCCGTGGATCGCCAGAACCAGCCGATTTTCATAGCGGCGACCTCAGACGCTGCACGTCATCCAAGAGATGAGAAAACCAAGACCCCGACTCACTGTTGCCACCGTGAGCTCACAACGAGACGGCTCCTTATCTCAAACCCTCTGCGCCTCGGCCGCCCTCCGCGCCTCTGCGATAAGATCGAAGCAATATCGACAACATACCGCTCGAACCCGGCGATTTTCATAGCGGCAAAGTCCCACTTGCTCGGACACGCGGTGCCTGACATGGATGTCATATTCTTTGGCGCTCCCGCGCTCACCAACTTTGCCATGAGGGGGGCCATCGCCGCGCGAACTCTCAGCTTGCGCTCATGACCGATGAAGACCGCGCTCGTGGCACATGCGTTGCTGAGCACCAGAAGTCCGTCTGTGTAGGTCCAGTTGACCGTCAGCCCTTAAGCGAAGCGCGTCGAGGATTGCTCGCATTGCGCTCTCGACTCTTCGGGTCGAAACCTCTCTCCACCCTCTCTGGCGCAGGTTGGACGGTGCCTGGACCCCTTTCCGTCTGACCAGGAGGTCATCATGACTCGCTCGGCGTCGAATCTTCTACTTGCGCTGGCTGTGCTCCTCTTCGCAACGAGCTGTGGTCCAGACACCGAGAAGCGCGCTCAGGAGGATGTTTTCGACGATTTGCACGGCAACGAGCCCACCATCGCTGACCCCACCGTCGGCGGCGTCACCGTGCACGAGTCCGCCATGTCACTCGCTGTGGTTGATGGACAATGCACGCTCCGACTTCCGGTCAAGCTCGAGGGGCACGCCAGTGGACTCGACGCCAAGCTGACTATCGATCCGCTGTGGCTCGACCACACGCCCGTCGGGCCGGTCGACTCCTGGTCTGACCACCTCGATGGAGGCGAACAGGTCCTCGCCATCCCTCTCACGGAGAGCTGTATGGTGGGGGATGACCGGCTCTCCGAAATGCTCCTGCGCTACGACATTGCCTGGGGCAAACACTCCATCGTCGGAGTCCGCTCCCTCTTCCGCCTCGCCCCCAAGCTCCAGACACGGGTCCTAGGGGCCGCCGAGCTACTCGAAGGCGAGGGGACGCTGTACCGCGTTCTAGCCACCGATCCGGAGAGCGGGGAGGCCGTTGCAAACGCACAAGTCTCTGCTTCTTTCAGGGTGGACGACGTCGAAGTCGCGACGGCTGAAGGGCTGACCGACGAGAGTGGGACGACTCAGCTCCAGATCGCCTCCCCCGCCGGTAGGGTTGGACTCGGAGTCCTCGACGTGCGCATCGCGACTCAAAGCCATGGAGAGCAATCGGCTCTCGCCAATGTCAGGGTCAGTCGACACGCCAAGATCATGCTCACGACGGACAAACCCTTCTACCAACCAGGGCAGACGATTCACATTCGCGCCTTGGCGCTCGCAGTTCCCAAACAGACCCCGTTGGCCGGAGAGGAGCTGCTGCTCGAGGTCCGAGACCCGAAGGGAAACCTCGTTTACAAGAGCGTCGCAGACACCTCTGACTTTGGTGTCGCGGTGGGGGAGTTCACCCTCGCGTCGCTGGTCGGCCTCGGCCACTACACCGTGCAAGCCACGCTGCACGACTCAGTTCTAGGGGACATCACCGGCAAGAAAACCTTCACCGTGGACCACTACGCGCTGCCGCGGTTCCGCGTCGCCTTCTCCCCCGACCAGACCTCGTACCAACCGGGGCAAACCCTCAGCGGCACGGTGCAGGCGGACTACTTCTACGGCAAGCCCGTTGACGGCGGCACCGTGCACGTCGTGGCGAAGCAGTTCGATGTGGAGTCAAGGGATTTCGCCACACTCGATGGGGTGCTGGATGACACCGGGGCGTGGAGCTTCTCCTTGGACCTCCCAGATTACTTTGTGGGTTCTGAGCTCGAACAGGGGAAGTCTTCAGTCATGTTGGAGCTCACGGTCACCGACAAGGCCCACCACGCGCAGACGCTCAATCGCTCATTGCCTGTGGTGCCCGACCCCATCCTGATTGACGTAATTCCGGAGGCCGGGCGTGTGCTGACCGGTGTCGAGCAGCGCTACTTCCTCCTGCTCAGCAGCCCGCTCGGCGAGCCCGTGGCCGGGGTAGCGACCGTCAGGCAGGGGCCGACGACGACGGACGTCAGCGTAGGGCCAACCGGCATCGCCAGCTTCACGTTCGTCGCGAGCGAGGGTTCCTTCGTGGTGACTGTGGACGATGGCAGCGTCGTGGTCTCGCGTACCCTCGCGTTGACGACCGACCAGAACGACGAGCTGCTCATCGTGAGCGTCGCCAAGGCCATCTTCGACGTCGGGGAGAGCGTCGCCATCGACGTACGCGTGATGGGGCGCCCCGCTTTGCCCGTCCCGGCTCTGCTCCCGGATCGGGTCTACCTCGACGTGATTCAGAGCGGTCAACCTCGTCTCATGACCACCCTCGAGCTCACCGATGGTCAGGGTCAGAGCACGCTGGAGCTAGACGCCTCGCTGAATGGACCACTCGAGCTCGTGGCCTACTATCTTACCCCTGAGGGCAGGATCGTGCGGGCGAACCGAGTGCTCTTCGTGCGAGACAGCACCGAGCTCAGCGTCGCAGTGGAGACCGACAAGCCCACCTACCGCCCGAGAGAGACGGCAAACGTGACGCTCACTGTCTCGGATGGCGATGGTGTGGGAACTCGCGCTGCGCTGGGAGTCACCCTCGTGGACGAGGCGGTCTTTGCGCTGCAGGAGTTTCAGCCGGGCGTCGAGCAGACCTACTTCAAGCTCGAACAGGACATCATGACGCCCACCTACGAGATCCACGGTTTCTCGCCCAGCGAGCTCTACGCCCGGGAGCCCGCAGAAGAGGTCGCTGCTGCTGCCCAGCAGCAGCGCGCCGAGGCGTTCTTCGCGTCCAACGGCGAGGACGCAGTGTATGGCGTGTCGGTAGAGACCTTCGAGGCCTTGAAGGCGCACAACATCGACGCCTCAGAACGCGCTGCACGCGACATCGTCTACACCGCGATCCCCAACGCCACGACCTACTGTGGGCGCATCAGCGCAGTGACTGCGCGCTTTGACGACCCGCTCTTCTTCGATCCTTGGGGCAATCGCTATTGGGTCGACGGCGGTCAGCAAGGCTGTAGCCTCAGCCTGACGATGCGCAGCGCTGGGCAGAACGAGCGCTTTGACGACGAAGACGACGTCTACGCCGATCGGACGGCCTACTGCTGCACCCACGACGATTACAACTACGCAGACGCCACCAGTACTATGGACTCCGGTTCTTTTGCCGACGCACTCTCTGACGGATCGGAGCCTCCCACCGACACGCCTGCTGGGATCGTGCCGTTGCGTTCCTGGTTCCCCGAGACTCTTTTGGCCCTGCCACAGCTGCTCACGGACGCTTCAGGGAAGGCCATCTTTGATGTGGTCATGCCCGACAGCATTACCTCATGGCGTTTGACCGCGCTAGCGAACTCGTCCTCCGGACAGCTGGGGTCCACCAGTGACGGCATCGTGGTCTACCAAGACTTTTTTGTCGACATCGACTTTCCCGCCTATCTCACCCAAGGCGATGTGGTTCATGTCCCCATCGGGATCTACAACTACCTTTCGACCGAGCAGCAACTCACGCTGACGGCCAGAGACGAGAGCTGGTTTACCGCGCTCGACGGCTTGTCGCGCCAACTCACGGTTCCCGCCAACGCGGTGACGGCGGTGTATTTCCCGATCCGCGTCGAGCGCATCGGACACTTTTCGTTCACCGTTGATGCAGTGGGGAGTGCCGCCTCCGATTCGGTTCAGCGCCAGGTCGACGTCCGGCCGGACGGGGTCGAGCGGGTCGCGGTCGAGAGCGATCGGCTCTCCACCTCCACTTCACTCAATTTGAACATTCCAACCAACGCCATTCCAGACTCCGAAAAGCTCTGGGTCAAACTCGTTCCGGGTGTGATGGCGCAAGCCATCGATGGCCTGGACTCCATCCTGAGCATGCCCAGCGGTTGTTTCGAACAGACCTCATCCTCGACGTATCCCAATGTCATGGTGCTGCAGTACATGGCCGCCATCGGACAACTCACGCCCGAGGTGGAGCTCAAAGCTCGCGACTACATCGCCCAGGGCTACCAGCGGCTCTTGACCTTCGAGGTCGAGGGCGGTGGCTTCGAGTGGTTCGGCCAATCCCCTGCGCACTCGGTGCTGACCTGCTACGGGCTGATGGAGTTCGTGGACATGGCTCAGGTCTATCCCGTGGACCCGGACCTCATCGCACGCACGGCCGCGTGGCTCGTGCAGCAGCAGGACTCTGACGGCGCCTTCATTCCGACCACCGGCGGCGTCGCCGAGGGGGCCATCGACAACTACGCGGACTCTCTCCTGCGCACCACCGCCTATGTCGTGTGGGCGCTGGCTCGAGCCGAGCAACAACCCCAAGCCATGGCCGCAGGTGCCAACTACCTCTTGACGCACCACTCCGAAGCGGGCGACCCGTACACCCAAGCCCTGGTTGCCATGGCGCTGATCCAGTCAGGCCGCCAGGACTCGACCGCGGTCAGCGCGCTGCTCTCCGGCGTGCTCGCTGGGGCCGTCGCGGATGGGGAGGGGGGATTCTACTGGGAGCAGGGCGTCAAGACCGAGTTCTACTCCAGCGGTGGGTCCGCGAGCCTCGAGACCACCGCCCTCATCGGGTTAGTGCTCCTCGCCGATGGCGGACACAACGCAGAGATCGACGGCATCCTCAGCTGGTTGTCCCGACAGAAAGACCAGTTCGGGACCTGGAGCACCACCCAGGGAACTGTCCTGGCGCTGCGGTTGCTGATTGAGTCCTCGACCTCGACCAGCGGCGACGCGAACGGCACCGTTACGGTCTCGGCCAACGGCGGTCAGGCCTTCGAACTTCAGGTCACGCCAAGCAACTCTGATGTCGTGCGCTTGGTGGACCTGACCGCATACCTCAGCCCTGGCGACAATCAAGTCACCATCGAGTTGGTGGGAACCCCAGGCCGCATGACCTATGAGGCCGCGGCGAGTTGGTACGTGCCAGGCGAGGACATTCCTGCCTCTCAAGGACCGCTGCAGATCGATGTGGCCTATGTCACCGGTCAGCTCGCGGTCAACGACACTGTCGGTGTGCGTGTGGCCATCTCGAACACGAGTGACGCCAGCGTCAGCATGGTGCTGGCGTCAGTGGGACTGCCGCCCGGCTTCGAGTTGGTCCCCGACCTGCTCGACGCCGCGACCGCCGACGGGAGCGTGCTGCAACGCTACGAGGTCACACCGCGACAGCTCATCTTCTACCTGTATCAAGTTGGACCTGGAGAGACGGTGGCCTTCGACTACGCCTTGTTGGCGCGCTGGCCCATGAACGGGTCGACTGGGAGCGCGAGCGTCTATCCGTACTATGAGCCCGAGCAGGACTCGGAGCAGGAGGCTCAGAATATCGAGGTGCTCTAGTCTAGTGCCCGTCCGGAAAACCCCCATCTGCGGCGTCGCCTTCCTCCCTCGCTCCTCGGCGTACTGGTGTACGCCTGCGTCGCTCGGTCGTCGGCTTCTTGCACATGGGGCATTTCCGAACGGGAAGGGCCGGCCCGCAGGGCCGGCTGTGGCTGATGCGCTTGGAGTTGAGAGCATGGGAAACCGCAGAATCACTCGCCCAAAGAGGAGTCCCGACCCCGTTGCAGACTCTCCACCCTCGTGAGATTCTGCACCCCTCAACTGAAGACCTGAGGACCCCATGAAACGCTCACTCCGCCTCGCTCTCCTGCTTCTCACCGCGCTCGTCGCCGCCCCCGCCGCCGCCCAAGACCTCACGGCCGACGAGATCATCGACAAGGCGCTGGACCAAAACGGCCTCGGCTTCCACAGCGGTGTGGTCCAGATGCGGCTCACCGTCCTCGACAAGGACGGTAAAGAGGACGTCAAAGAGCTGCTCGTCAAGTCCAAGAAGGGCGACAACGACAACTCCAAATCCCAAGTCACCCTGCTGGCCCCAGCCGACGCGGCTGGCGAGGCCTATTTGTTCCTCGCCAACAAAGACCGGGAGGACGAGGTCTACATGTTCCTGCCGGCCTTCATGGAGACCCGCAAGGTCTCGGGCACCGACAAAAAAGGAAAATTCCTAGGCACCCACCTGACCTACCGCGATCTCGAGACCCGCGACCTGCAAGACGGCCAAGCCACGCGCCTGGCCGACGAGGCCATCGGCCCCCACGACTGCTACGTCATCGAGTCCATCCCCAAAGACCTCGACGACAGCGACTACGCGAAGGTCGTCACCTGGGTCCGCAAGACCGACTACATGCCCCTGCGCGTCGAGTTTTTCGACGCCAAAGGCAACAAGGTCAAGCGCATGTTCTCCGACAAGATCAGCGCCAAAGACGGCACGAAGTACGTGAAAAAGCTGTCGATCTTTCCCGAAGGCGAAGGCTCGACTACCGTCGAGGTTCTGGACATCGACTTCAACGCCGAGCTCCCGGATAAGACCTTCTCCAAAGATGCTTTGGGGCAATAACTCGCTTGGTCCAGGAGCACAGCTCGAGACAACCGTTGGCGAGCCACGCAACCCGACACAAAACCTCTTCTCGGTGGGCGAACCTCGCCTCGGCGACGCTCTGCGCGGGGCTGCTGCTGTGGTCGCCTCTGCTCGCCGCCCAAGACGAGGAGGACATCGTCGATCCGACTCATCCAGGCGCCCCCGCGCTCGTCGAGGACAAGAGCCCACAAGAACCAGAAAAGCTTCAAGCAATCAAAGTCCATAGTCCGGAGTCCGGAGTCTGGAGACCAGGGTCCGGAGCCGGTCGAAAGCCAGTGGCAGGCATGCAGCAACTGCTGAAGCTCCAGACTTTAGACTCGAGACTGCATCCAGGTTCAAAGTCCGGAGTCACGAGTGCCTCCGACGACGGCGACGAAGAGACCATCGAGGACCCCGAAAACCCAGGCCTGAGCGGTCTCTCCGATGTATTCCAGGGAGGCGACGAGGAGAGCATTTTCGATCCTTCGCGTCCTGCTGAGTCTTCCGGCGACGCGCGCCCTAAGCCCCCCTCCAGTTCTCCGCAACCCAGCGCGGCGTCTACAAATTTTGGCCGCATCGGCTTTGTGACCGGCACGTTCGAGTCGCGGGCGGCGGTGGACACCGCCTTCGAAGGAAACTCTGAGGACGTCTTCGAGTGGCGCAACACCTTTGGGCTCGCCCTGCGCTACGACCCGTCGACGTCGGTCTCTGCGCGGCTGACTGCGCGTTTCGTGCACTGGTACAGCGGCGAAAAGGGGACGGCGGCGCAGGACGCGTTCGCGGACACGCACTCGGTCTTCGACGTCGATCTGCGGGAGGCGAACGTGCGCTACGACGTGGGCGAGCTCCGCTTCACGCTCGGGCAGCAGTTCGTGCTGTGGGGCGCCACCGACGTCAACAAGTTCGGGCAGCTCCTCCACCCGCGCGATTACCGCTACGGCGTCAGCCTCGAGGGGAAAGACGACCTGCTCCCGGTCTTTGCCCTGGACGCCAAGTGGTTCGTCGACGGCGAGACGACGTTGGAGGGCGTGCTGGTGCCGTTCTACCAGGGCGACGAGGGTCAGCTCTTCGGCAACGATTTCTCCTTGTTCAACGGGGGTTCGCCGCTGATTCCCGGGGCGCAGGTGGCGTCGCTTCTCGATGGGCTGGTGCGCGAGGGGTACGGCGAGTCGCTGCGGGCGGCGGTCGACCACAGCGGGAACCCGGAGGCGAGCCTGGACAATTTGTCAGCGGGCGTCCACCTGAGTCGGTCGGTACGGGGGGTAGACCTTTCGCTGGGCTACCTCTACGGCTGGGACCAGACCCCGTCGTTCTCCGTGGACGCAGACCTGAACACGGTCATTCGCGCGGTCTTGTTGCACCCGGAAGTATTGGACAGCTTCGATCCGATGGCGATCTTGCTCGAACCTGGGGTTGTGGCGGCGCTGTTGCGCATGGACGGCAAGTCGCCGGGAGACCTGGTGGAGATGGGGCGCGAGCGGCAGCACGCTTTGGAGTTCGACCTGGAGACGTACGCGGGTCCCATCGGAATCCGCACCGATTGGGCGTTTCGGCCCAACCGCACGGTGCTGACCCAGGAGCCGACGACGCCGGTGGTGGGCCCCTTCGAGGTGCAGACCTCGCAGCAGGTCACGACGCACCGCTATGGCAGCGTTGATGCGGCGCTTGGCTTCTCGTGGGAGTCCGATGACACGAACCACGTCCTCATCCTCGAGGGCACCTACCAGCACCTGTTCGGCGTGCGCGCGCCGGTGCGGCCGCTCTTGTTTCGTAAGAACAGCTATGGGCTGTCGCTGGCTTGGCGGTCGAAGTTTTTCGAGGTGCTGGAGCTGGCTGCGGGCGGTCAGTGGAACCTCGACATCCGCAAGGAACTCATCGCGCTGGCCGGCGCCACCTATGATTTCGGGGATGGCGTGAGCGCGTTCGCACAGTACACGCTGTTCGAAGGGCCCAGCGTGAGCGAGGAGCTCACCGTCGGCGGGCTCTATGACCACAACGACAACGTGTTGTTGGGCGGCGAGTGGGTGTTTTGATTTAGGCGTCGTCCGGGAACAAAATGCGCATTTGGGCGAAGTCAGAGGTGGGAGGGCAAGGAGGTCGATGC
>PFUG01000385.1 GCA_002789955.1 Deltaproteobacteria bacterium CG_4_9_14_3_um_filter_63_12
CAGGGCCGGGAAGCGGGACCAGCCCAAATAGTAGGCCGTGTCGGAGGCCGGCTCGAGCACCAGGTGCAAGGCGGCCGAGGTGCAGGTGCACTTTTGCGAGCTTTACGGCGAAGATCCCTACTCTTTCGCTCTCGACCTCGAGTTCAAATTCGTCGGCCCCGAGCGGGCCCTCATCATCAAACAGACTCGGCCCTACTACCAGCGCACCAACGCGGGGCCATGACAATGAGAAAAGGGGGAAGCATGCGACAGAACCATGTGCTCATGATCATCGCGGCGATCGGCGTGGCGTTGAGCCTTTGGGCGTGCGACGACGACAAGAAAGAGAGCACCGACACACTCACCGACTTCACGGACAGCAGTGGCGACACCAGCGCCGACCTGGGTGACGTGACGAGCACGGACACGACGGCCAACGACACCAGCAACGTGGACGTTTCTGGTGACACCAGCGACCAGGGCTTCTTCGTCCGCGTGCCACAGACTCGAACGGTGACCTGCGGCGACGGGACGACGGCCAACGAGCCGGACGTGGACCTAATGTGCCAGATCCCGTGGGACGGCAAGACCTATTACCTGTATTTACAATCGCACCCGACGGCGTGCTTCGAGATGATGATGACGCCGACGTTTGCCGTCGACGGCGCCTGGATGAGCGTCGATGGCACGGTGACCGAGGTCGACGCCACCTACGACTGGGGCGGCAACCACCACAACGACCAGATCCAGATCACCTACGCCGAGATGATCTTCCAGCTCTACCACTCGTCCTTCGGCGTCGGCTGGCGCTCCTGCGCGCGGCCTGACTGCCTGCTCATCAACGATGCCAACCTGAACATCGTGCAGGACGGCTGTGTACCGACGCGCACCCTCCCGGTGGTCTGCGTCCTGGTCAACGCAGATGGCTCCCTGCCGGAGTTCGTCGACCCCCTGGTCGACAATCCCGAGGCCTGCGGGGCGTGTAACAACATTTGCGCGAGCGGCGTATGCAACGGTGACACTTGTCAGTGAGGCCTTCCTTCCCTGCCTCGCCCGCTTCGTGGGCTTCGGGGGAGCCCAATCCGGTGGTGCGGCGGGACCTGCGCCCGTCAGGCTGGTCTGGTGGGCGCTACTCCTTCTCGAACCCCTGACTCGTGAACTTCAGCGTCCGCGCGTTCTCCGTGACCGTACGCACCACATGCTCCGAAACGCCCGCAGGGACGTACGCTTCGATCTCGAGCGTGATCGTCACCTCAGCATCGACGAGCCCAACCAAGTGCGCGATGACCTCCTCCGCAATCTTACTGGCGTCGCGGCCTGGACGGGTTGGGTCGAGGCCCCGTGGCGACCTCACACTCAGTTGCACAACGAACCAAGACCACCGCATGGCAGAGTCCTCGGACCCCGAGCTGATTCCACAAGTCGAAACCGCCAGAGCGATGCTTCTGCTGGTCTCGTCGAGCGTCAGTTGTAGGTCACGCTGAACAGCACTGCCCCCGAGACGGTATTGAGATCTTTTGAGTCGTCAGGAACGCTGACATAGATGAGTTGCCCTGCGACCCCGATCCCGGCTTCCTCGCTGACCCACCACTCTTTGCCAACAAGCAGGTTCAACCCAAACCCAGTGTCGGTCTCATAGGACTGATTATTGAGTTCAGCGGTCGACTTGCCAATGCCCACCGTGCCACTCAGGTAGAGGTTGAGGGGCATCATGAAATAGGTCACGCCGACTCCCAACCCATCACTAACAATCGACCCTTTGGTTTCTTCGCTGACGCCAGCGCCACTGTCCAAACGAACTTCCCAGGTCGGATCGGTGATCGTCGTTAGGAAGAGCTCACCATGTATCGCCAAGTTCGGAACGATCACCCCGCCAAGTGCTAGCGCAGTCGTTCCGCTGAGCCCAGAAGTCCCAACACTTCCACCAGTGCCATCCTCAGATGTCGATTGGAAACCAAGCCCCGTTACGAACCGCAGCATGAACCCATCGTGAGTCTCCGGCTCGCTCGCCAATGCCGTGCTCGCCAGCGCGATTGAGAGCATGGCGAAAGCGAACGTGATCACCTTTAGATAGCGGACGTTTGTTGTCAGCATACGGACATTCTCCTCGCTTTAGTCAATTACGATAACACCTCAGACTCCGAACGCCTGCGGACTCTAGTGTGGCTACACTTCAAGCGCAACCCTAACCCTTCGGACTCTTCGGGCTGGACAGGTGGTGTCCGCTGCGGTGCGTTTTGCCCCGTTGAGGGTTTGGCCTCAGGTTAAAACCCTGTAGATTGGTCTCGGACGTGTCGGTACTCGGAGCCCACGAAGGAGAAGTCACGGCCCAACTCAATTAGGAAGTGCTTCAACCGTAGCAGCCAGGCTCGAGGGCCAACACTACTCCTTCTCGAACCCCTGACTCGTGAACTTCAGCGTCCGCGCGTTCTCCGTGACCGTCCGCACCACGTGCTCAGGGGCGCCCGCAGGAACGTACGCTTCGATCTCAAGCGTGATCGTCACCTCGGCATCGACGAGCCCAACCAAGTGCGCGATGACCTCCTCCGCAATCTTACTGGCGTCGCGGCCTGGACGGGTTGGGTCGAGGGTCACAGTGCCATGAAAACGCTTTGGCTGCGCCGGGGGCGGAGGGGGCGCTGGCTTGGGCACGAATGACGGCCCCCCACCTGGCGCTGGCTTGAGGACCACGACCTCGTCGCCGCCCACAGTCGTCCCTCGATCGTCGGGTGGGGTTGGAGCAACGGGCCGGCTGTCGGCCTCCATCTGCTTCCAGGCAACCTCTGGCTTAACCAGCACGCCAGGGGCATGGGCATCGAGCGTCACCAACCGACCCGCGCGCAAACCGCGGTAACGCCCCGTGGCATCATCGAAGCTGTCGGCATACGCAAACGTCTCCTGCTGCCAGGTGAGCAGCTTGAGTCCGTTGGTCATGGCGTCGATCAGTACCGACGAGTCCTTGAGCCGGGGCAGATAGAGATAGCGGGCGAAGTCTTCGACGAGCTGTTTGACGGCGACGTGATCGCCGCGCCACAACGGCACTCGGTCCAACTCCATCCGAAGGAGCGTCGGCCCGTAGATCGAGACCAGAGAGTCGTCGGACTTGAGCTTCTTGCTGGCGCGAGCCGCCAGCCCGTCGGTCCCTTGCAGCTTGATGGCCTGCCAAACGATGGCCGCTTGGGGCGTCTCCTGACTGGGCATCAACAACCACTGGTACGTCTCTGGAAGCCGCGCCATAACGGCGCTGTCGGCCGCGGCCTTCTGCGTCTCGGCTTGCTTCACCTGCTGGGGATCCAGGTTCAGCGCCAGCCGCTCGGCGAGGATCGACTCCCAGGCGAGGTACTTGCGGGCCGCCTCGTCGAGGTCCTGCAGCCTCATCTTGTCGGCGGCGAGGAAGACAAGCGCGTTCCGATAGAGCCTTGGCGTGCTGCCACGCGCTTCGAAGATTTCGCGTGCGGCCAGCTCCGCCGAGCTTCCCGGCTCCTTGCTGTAGGGGTGATCGACACTGAGCACGACGAGTCGGGAATCGGGCTCATCGGCCACCTCATGACTCTGGGGCATTGGGTGGATGCGGCTGAAATCTCCTGCGCTCTTCAGGTCTTTCCGCAGCCGATGGTCGAGCTCGTAGATGATCTTGTCGGGCTCCCGCTTGAGCTGCTCGGCGCGATCCTCGGCCAGCTTGGTGACGGTCGGCTGGGTCGAATACCAGTAGCGGGGCCCGTCTTGGTAGAGGTACGTGGCCGCTCCGGCCAGCCGACGTAGGGCGTCGCCGAAGATCGCCGGGGACTCGCCCGGCATCACGCAGCCGAGCTTCACTCGCCGGTCCTCCAAGCCGCGATGGGCTGCTTTCGTGAGGGGAGCCGAACCCAAATAAATGGTGCGAGCGACCCGGCGGCATGCGGCGTACTTGCCGAGGTTGGGCACCTCGCCGTCCATTCGCAACGGCAGCGAGCTGGGACCGTCGACGTCCTTCTCGATCACCGGGACCCAGTTGTCCGAAAGATAGCGGGTGAGCTCGAACTGCACGCGGGGGTCGTCGATGGAGACGTTCGCCGGCAGGATGAGCGGGTTCTTGTCGCCCTTCTCCCACAGGCTGTGGATCACCGCCGCCATCAACCGCAGCACGCCGCGGGTCCGCTGGAACTTCACCAACGTGGACCAGTCGGTGTAGAGCCGGTCGAAGATCTCGGGGTGGATGGGGTACGCGGCTTTGATGCGGTCTTCGTAGTCCGAGTCGCGACACTCCGGCGGGAACTCCACATGCTGCGTGCGGTAGAGGTCGGCAAAGGCTCTCGAGACGACGTCGCGATCCCTGAACTGCATCGGATCGGAGATGGGCTCGAAGAGCCGTCGCCGGACGATCTCAAAACCTTCTTCGGCGCTCGCAGGTCGCCAAGAGGACTCGACTCGGCCGACCACATTGCGCAGCCGATCGAGCGCCTCGCGCCCGCGCTGTCCGCCAACCTCCACGTCGTCGGCCTGAGTGTGGGGCGAACCGGAGGTGTCCGAGGCCGGCAGGCTGATGACCAGCAAGCAGTTGTTCGCCAGCTTCGCCGATTCGGTCAGCACTTGGGCGAAGGTGAACTGGGTCTCGAACCCACCCGCAGGCAGGTCGCTTTGGTCGTGGAGCTGGCGCGCGTAGGCCACCCACTCGTCGATCAGAATGAGGCAGGGCCCGTACTCCTTGAACAGCTCGCGCAGGACGTCCCCAGGGCTGGTCGCCTTCTCGTCGTCGGCCTGGATGCGGGCAAACGCCTTCTTGCCGCCCAGCTGCCAAGCCAGCTCGCCCCACAGCGTGCGCACCACGGTGCCATCGGGCTTCTTCGATGGGTTGCCAGGGGAGATTTTGTTCCCGACCAATACGACGCGACGTGCCGTCGGCACGCGGGTGGTCTCTGCCGCCTGCATGACCGCGTCGATGCCGGGAAGCTCGGTCGGCGCGATGCCCGAGAACAGGTGATAGAGCGCCAGCATCGAGTGGGTCTTGCCGCCGCCAAAATTGGTTTGCAGTTGCACGACGGGGTCGCCGCCCACTCCCGTCAGGCGTCTCACGGCGCCGACCAGCATGCTCTTCAGGCTCTCAGTGAGGTAGGTGCGTCGGAAGAACTCGACGGGGTTGCGGTACTCGTCCGTGCCTTCGCCAAGGTGTACCTGCCACAGGTCGGCCGCGAACTCGGCCTGCTGATACCGTCCGCTCGCCACGTCCTTGTGTGGGGTGACGACTTCGCGCCACGGCTTGAGCGGGTTCGCGGCCGCGCTCGCGATGGCCGTCCCGGCGCTTTTGCGCTTCTCGCCACGCACCTGCTCGTCGAAGCGAAGGCGCAGCAGCTCGGTCTTCATCTTGTCGATGTCGTCCGACTGCGGCGCCGAGATCGCCGTGAGTAGGCGGGCCGCCGAATCCAGTGCGCGGTAGGCCTCGTCACTAGAGAACGGCCGCTGGTGCGCCCAGCTGTTGCGGTGGTCCCGCAGCTCGGAGAGGAGGCTGCGTTCGGCGTGACCGAGTGTCCGACGGAAGACCCCGTTCCACGACTCCCACATGACCTTGAGCAGCGCGGCCACGTCCCACTCGGCGATGGGCTTAGTGGCGTTGAGGCGATCGTCGCCCAAGAAACGGCTGGTCTCGGCGGCGGCGCTGTCCTTGTAGGCCTCCGCCAGCTCGCGCTCGACGAACGGACCGAGCCCGTTCTTGAGGAGCTCCAATGCTTTGCCGACTTTTTCGTGGTTGCTGATGGCCATGGGTTAGTCCTTGTCTGCAGTCTGGTGCGGGTCTTCAGCTGTTGCTGAGTCGTCTTCGTCAGAGATGCTGTGTTCTTCAGAAGCGTCATGCTCGGCACCTGCAGCACCCTCTGCGCTGGCGTTCTGAGCTGGCAGTGCGTTTTGGTCCACCACTCCGCTGTCTTGCTCCAAACCCACGCCAACGTACGGGAGCGCGGAGACAAGAGCTTTGATTGCGGCGGTGGACACGCTAGTGGCTGTGGGTAGCGCCGACCAGATCACGAGCTGCAGCTCGCTGTCATCAATCAAAGTGTAGGACGGGATGCGGCCAGACAGCTTTTCGCTTTCGTCGAGGATGATTGGCACCCCGTCGCCACGCCGGTCCATTAGATAGGACCTCCCAAGTCCCTGATTCGCGCCAACAGAACAGCGCGCCAGTAGCGACACAAGAAGCTCGTTTCTGTTGTACTGACGCAAGACCATGCTGTCCGTGGTCAGCGTATTGGCAAGTCCGCCCGGCACATAGAGCTCAATGCGATCCCCGAACATGTGCAGTCGTACTCTGGCACCTGCCATCGAGTAGTCCCGGTGGGCAACAGCATTGACGAGCGCTTCGAAAAGGACGCGCTCGCTAAACTGAGCGGTTTCCACACGTGCGCCCGACTTGGTCGCCCAAACTTGCATGTTGCGCCGCACGAAATGGAGGGCCTCCATGACTTGAACGTCGAGCGTTCCTCCCACGTCGCGTGCGTCACTCTGGTAGTTCACATCTTTTCGGTCGCCCGCATAGCTCACCGCTTGGATCTGCGCATGCGGCAACCAGCGTTGTGGCTCCTGTGTGCAGAGCAGCACACCAGCGATGGTGAGTCGCGGAACATCATCCTCGTCGTTGGCGACGATGCGGAGTTTCCGGAGCGAGGTCTCGAGTGGTTCGGCGCCATCGCGCATGAACCTTCTCGCAAGCTCGACATCCAGGTCGTCCGGTGATGTTCGAGGGACCGGCGACTCGTCAAACCGAATCACACGACTTTGGCTGCGCTCCTGGAAGAGCCGCGCCAGAATGTCCGGTGCCATCTCGCGCTTGGAGCTGCCGAGCCTGCGGAAGTAACCGTTTGAGGTCTTGTGGACGAACAGGCTACGGGCGACATCGACTCGCACCAATGGAACAAGGTCCCCCGTTGAGTTTGGCAACTCGAGCTTTCGAATCACCACGTCGATGGGAGGCTTCGCTGCGTCATTACAGAGCTCACGAACCCAAGCTTCCAGGACTTCGAGCTGCTCCAAAGGCACACCGAGGATCTCTCGCGTCTTGTCGTCGACGCCCAACACAATGGTTCCGCCACCACCATTGGCAAAAGCCGCCATCTCGTCGGCGAATTCGTCGCGTCTTGGGCCGACCACTCGATTCCCGGAAAAGAAGACCTGCTTGAGCTCGAGCTCCGAGTCCTCGCCGAGGCGAATCCGGCGTGCCAGATCGTCGTGCCTATCCATCTCTTCGTCCTCCAGGAAGCATGACTCGGCGATAGCGTGTCTCGAAGGCCTCTGGTCCCCCTTCCATCACACGACAGATCTCCTCTCGGGCCTTCTTCTCCTGCAATCCCCCGGCGAACACGATCTTTGTCTGGTCTGAGACCGCCTCGAGAGAGACAACAAGCTCGGCGTCGCCGTGCACGACTATGTTTGGGTTGTGAGTCACGACGATGACTTGCCGAGTCAGCTTCGCCCTCCTGAGATGCTGGACGAGCACCTGATAGATCAAGGTGTTATCCAGGTCATCTTCGGGTTGATCGAGGATGATGGGTTCCTGACCATACCCAAGCACGAACGCAAGCAATGCCGCGGTCTGCTGGCCGGGTGAGCCTTGCGCCAGGGGTTGCCACTTCGTTCCGTTGTGTGGGTCACGGAAACGCACCGCTACAGCGTCGGCAGGGAGGTATAACGCCAACCGGTCGATGCGTTCGGGTTGGATTTTGCGCAGCAAGGTCTCGAATCGTTTATCGTTGGTGGGCCATGGTTTCCCCGGTTCCTCGATGAGTTCGCGCAGGTCTTTCACGAGCTCGTCGAGTCCATCGAAACAGAATGGCTGGATTGGACCAGAAACGATGCGTTTGCCAAGCGCTTGGATGTCACCATCGAAACGGTCGACTCCCAACGTTCCACGAAGGAAGGCTTCGACTCCATCACTCTGAGCGAAGCCGAGGATCTCGACTTGTATCAAATCACCTGAGGTCTTGGTGGCGAATTGCCTGCGCTCATTGGTCAGTTGCTCACGGAGGTGGCGGTAACGCTCCAATGACTCCGTCGCCTGTGTTTCACGCTCCTCGGCCGTGAGTCGCAACTTCTCGAGCTGGTTGAGCTCCAGTTCCAGCGCTGCCGCTCGCTGAATGAGATCCCGATACTGATCTGGATTGGAGATCCCCTCCTCAGTGAGCTCCTGCGTGACTCGCTTGTATTCCTGGTCGCTGGTCTCTAAGGCAGTGAACCAGGCTCTTGCGTCTGGGCCGGACGTCACCGCTGCAATCGCGGTTCGTGCCTTTTCGACCTCCGCGAGCACCGTCACCCGTAGGTCCCTGACAACGACACTCATGTGCTCATGTGCACGTTTGAGTGATGCAGTTGTGGGGTCGCTCTCAGCCTCTTGACCAAGGTCGAGGTCGGCGACAATCAGCCGCTCGTCTGCGGCAAGTCCAACCGCCTCAACGGCTTCTCCCGCCAATTTCCGGATGGACTTCCAAGCGGCATGTTGACGACGACGTACCCGGTAGTCATTCAACGTCTTCGCATGCCCCCCCCGTTCGAGCAGCGCCAGCTTTCTTCGCACGTCAGCCAGCGTGGCGGTCCGAGCGGGCAGCTCGGCGACCTGTGTACGAAGCGCCCGCACCTCCGCGCACAAAGACAGATACTTTGCCTCCGCCTCACTGCGCGACCGTTCCAGCTCTGCGCTTTGGACCTCCGTGCTGTCGTCGATGACCGTGAGGAGAGCGTCTGGGTCTTTGGCGAGGTCGAAGAGCTGCTTTTGACTGTAGATGCGGACAGGAAACCGCTCACGGATATCGCCTGCATCTGGGACGCGTTCGTCACTGTCAAGGCGAGCAATGGGTGTTGTGCTGCCCTGTGGGTCCCAAGAGAGGACGAAGCTTTCCCCATCTTTGCGATAGATGAGCTCGACGAGGGTCTCGGCCCGAAGAAGCCCCTCCTCGGAGCGGTTGGCAGGGACACGCATCCGCCTTTCGAAAGCTGCGCGCAACGAGCCCTCACCCTCTTTCAGCTCCTTGTCTCGACGAAGCGTCTTGCGGCACAGATCGACGAGCGTCGACTTCCCAGTTCCACGCCCACCAATGATCGCGTTGAGCCAGGGATTGAATTCGATCGTCAGCGGTTCCTTCTGACCCATATGCTTCGCATGCGACACTGAAATGCTTTCAATGGCATAGTCGGCGTGAACCAGGTTGGGGTCGCGAGGGTCGGCTGCGCCCGCAATTTTCAGTGAATCCGCGCCGTCTAGCAGCGCAAGCCGCAGCCCCTCTGCATCGAGACGGGTCATCTTCATCCAGGTGAAGCGCCTTCCAGCCTGCTCAAACCCATGGCTGTCAGAACTCCCGATTAAGGCGAGCCTGCCCTCTGGCTTGGAACCGTCGAACCAACTCCGAACTTCTGCCTCTTCCATCCACCCCGGAGCATCAAAGAGAGGAACACCCAACTCAGCAGCGACGAGCCCAGGTGCTCTGAGCGCCTTGAGACGCTCCTCCCCTCCGAGTTCCTTGAGCAACCCCTTGGGTCCGTTCACGTGGGCAGCGATCACGATGGCCCCTGCGGTTGTCGCCACTTCAATCGCCTCAACGATACTCTTGCTCGCTGTCGTATCGTGCAGGTCGTAGTCGGCTGGTTTGATACCGAGCTGCGCCAGCAGCACCAAAACGTCATCACGACCGCAATGGGCATCAAAGAGGCACAGCAGGTGGATGCCGCCCACCGTGACTTCGACCCCTGGAAAGACAATCAGCCCCTCAGCGACAGCGGCTGCCTGGATGCCATCGATCCCCTGGGGAGTGTTGTGGTCGGTCAACCCGACGGCCTGGAGTCTCGCGTTCTTGGCTGCGGACACCCACGCGGTCCAGTTCTGTGCCACTCGGTCAGCATCCGGTTTGAAGTCATACGATGCTGGTGAGTGCGTGTGGAGATCCACACGCCACCAACGGGACCCCGGCCAGTTCCACGAACTACTCATCAGTCACCCCTCACTCGCCAAACATCGCACTCTGCGCTTTCTTCGGCTTACTGCTCGCCAATCGCGTGATCTCCGGCCAGCTCTGCACCAACCCATTGTAAGACATGGCATCCGCCGCCCGCTTCTTGCGCTCGCACAACGTATAGAGCCGATACGCCAGCTCACGGGCGAGCTCGGCCTTGTCGCCCAGCTTGACGACCAGCGCAGCGGCCGCCGCCTCGCCCTCGGCCTCGAGGGCCCGAATCAAATGGTGCACCGTCTCCCATGCGGTCAGGCGTGTGTCCGTCGTCGGGTCCCAATCGCTGGGCAGCTCGTTGGGGCGCAGCAGCCGGACCTTGCCCCGGCTCGACGCGACCACCCCCGCCTCGACCATGCCGGCAACGCTGGTGTTCTTGGCCTTGGAGAGGGTCTCGGCGACTCCGTAGTCCTCCTCGCCGAAGCCGGCGTGCTCGAACCACGCCACGGCCCAACGGCTGTCGGCGTCGAAGTCACCCTCTTGCTCGGCCAGCGCCTCGTCGAGGGTCTGGTTGATGAGCTTGAGCGCCTCGCGCACCGAGAGGGCGTGCCCTTCGGCGTCGAGCACCTTGGCGTAGCGGGTGTAGACCGCCATGCCGGGCCCGATGGCCGCCTGGGCCAGGTCGACTGGGGCGATGTTGCCGCGCTGCAGGTGGGTGAGCGCTTGCGGCAGCTCGGCCTTGAGCACGGCGACGAACTCGCGACGGGTCGTGGTCGGGGCGTCGGCGGGACGTTTGCGGCAGACGAGGACGATGCTGGAGGCGAGGGCGTTGGTGCCGATACCAATAGCTCGGCCACCACGCTCAGTACGGATGGGCCAGGTGCCGCTGATGGCGAAACCAGCCTCTATGACGGCGGCTAGGAAGGTGTCCCAGCCGGTGTTCGTGGTCCCATCGCCACCATCACTCTCGGTCTGCTTGAAGGCGTAGTAGATGGTCACCGGAAATGCCGGGTGCGCCTGCTCCGTCAGACGGTGCATTGCCTGTGTCATGCCATCGAGGAAGAAGGTCTCCGCCTTCTCCTTGCTGCCGTGGCGATAGGGGGTAGCGACTAGCTCCTCAGCCTTGGGTACGGCGAGGGTTGAGAAGAGGGCCGGGAAGATGGGCTTGAGTGAACGCCGAAGCCACACATAGAAGAAGTCCGATAGATCAGCGTAGCCAATGTTATCGTAGTATGGCGGGTCGGTAGAGATCACTTTCTCGAAAGCGATTCCC
>PFUG01000168.1 GCA_002789955.1 Deltaproteobacteria bacterium CG_4_9_14_3_um_filter_63_12
CCTCCAGATCGTAGCCACCTACGGAGTCGATGACGTTCAGTGTGGTCTCGAACGTCCCACTCAAGCTCAGCTTGTCCCCACCAGCCCGGAAGCTCGCGTCAAAACTGCCGCTGATGGTCGTGCCGCTCCGCGGCGTGAACTCGTCCAACGTCAGCGTCGCCGACGTCGTGAAGGGAATGTCTTGGTCGTCAGAACGTCCGGTGATCGCCCCTAACGTCATCAGATCAAAATCCCCTGGCTTCGGGGGCTGTTCCCCAATTCGTAACGTCAGACGAACGGGCACCTCTCCGTTCTCTCGCCAAAATTCAATGGCGAGCTCCGTCGAATACAGCCTCGCACGAACCCCGTCGAACTTGACGTCGTAGAAGTCAGTCAGGCTTCCCGAGATGTCGTTCTGGGTGCCGCAGGCCGTGGAGCCCACCGCGGTCAGGACGAACAGCAAGAGGCCTATCACTTGTTTTGCGCCCTTCATGGTCAAACCGTTCTCAGGGAAGTGGATCTCGGCGCGCGAAGCGTACTTCTGACATCAATGCGCTGTCGACCATCACGTAACATTGGTAAGCGACAACCGCCGAGCCATCAGCATCAAAGGCCAGGGCAGGGGTGCTGCCACAGGTGCCCTCCTCGCCTTGGTCAATCACTTCTTGAGTCCAGGTCTGCCCATCTTTGCTCCAGGTGAACACCAACGCGTCCTCTCCAGGAGAGCAGTTGCCAAGACCCGAGAGTCCTTTGGCGCAACGATAGTAGGCGGCCGCAATCACCCCATCGGCGTTCACCGCGATTGACGGAGTGTACCCCTCGTCAAAGCTCTTATCGCCGATGTCTGTCCGCACCCACCCAGTTGCGACATCCTCGAAAGCTTCGGGATCGACCAAACGAGCCAACTCCGGCAGACCCTTGCTGGATTTGTAGTAGACCACGTTGAGCACACCGTCCGTTCCAAAGGCCACCGCAGGTCCCTCCGAGGTCCCAGACGCAAACAACTGAACTCTCTCCCAAGTAGCGCCGTGATCGAGGCTCCGCGTAACCCAAATTCCGAGCTGTGGATCATCGATGTCCTGCGTGGGCGTGTAGTAGGCGAGGTAAGGGATGCTCTGCGAATCGAACGTGAGGCTGTTGAAGTTGCCCGCGCCACGACCATAGTCCACCGGGATGGGGGTCCAGCCGCCTCCGCCTTGTCCCCAAGCCATCTCGAGATCCGCTCTGCGAAGATCGTCGCTCTGCATGCCACCCGCATGGACGTCGCGGTACGCGATCGCCACGTCGCCGTTTGGAGCGTAGGCAAGAGTTGGCCAGTAGCCGACCACGTCACCATAGTCGCTGCCGGCTTCGCCAGTAGCGGCCTGGCCGCTGGTGGCAACCACCGTTGATGAGGTCCAGTTGCCGGCGCTCTGTCGCTCGAAATATCCCACATCGTTCGCACCACAGAATCGGATCTGGGCCACTGGCAAACCGTTCATCGCGGCGATGGTTGCTCGCCCGTCCGGCGCAAACTCCAAGTCCAGTCCCACGGGCTGTCCAAGGAGCAAGGGCTCATCGACGATCTCTGTGTTCCAAGTTCCCCCAGCATATTCGGCATAGGTCAGCGTCCACCGAACCTGGATCGGAGGGTCGGGGATACCCAAGGCGTCACAGGTTCCGTCCTCCCGACCGGAAGCCGAGAAGTAAGCAATACCAATCGTTCCACTTGGGCTCACGTCCAGATCGACCTGAACCCCGACGCCGCCTGACAAGGCCGTGCTGACGCTCCAGTTGTCATCGGGCGGCGTCACCTTACGATCTCTGTCCTGTATATCCTCTGCTGGAGGGGTCGTCGCGCTGTCGTCGCAGGCGAGCGAAGTCAGCGCGAGAGTCGACAGCACGACGGTCAGAAGCCAGCGACTATTGTTGGGGAATACCACAACCTGTCTCATAGACCTGACATGGGGGTTCGAGGCAAGCATTGTATACTTTCTCCACGCAGAATCGGTAGGTCTGCTCCGGACTCCAATCCCGACTCTCCGGCCTTACAAGACCGCTGTTGTTGTACAGTTCGAGGACGTCACGAACGGACACGTAGTAGTAGAAACCGCCGGAGGCAGCGTGTCCGCTGTACGCATAGAAGCAGGAATCACCAGCGGCGGTGCCACCGAGCGCTCCAGAGCGAGCGAGCTGGTTCGCCAGCTCGTCGGAAGCCAACGCTTCGAACCAAGAGTCCTCGTCATCGGTTTGCCTTGAGACACGGATGGTGAAGTCGACTGGTCCGCCGTCGACGTCGTAGACGATGCGAGCGGTGCAATCCTGTCCGGCACAAGGGTGGGGGTAGCGATACCAGTCGATGTCGCTCTCGTAACCCAAGCTTCCTGTGACCCAGTTTCCTGAACCGCAACAATCCCCGTTGGTGCAGTCGTGCACCGGGATATCCACGGCGGGCTGGCGCCAGACTGGAATGATTGGTGGAAGCTCATTGGCGTAGAGGTTCGAGCGCTCATGGGTGTCTGGGTCGGTGCGCACACGCACCTTGAGGGTATAGAGCACGTCCGGCGCACCACCATCGGCCTGGAAGTCACTCACTCGCAAGTAGACGTGGCTGTCATCGTAGAGCGGCGCCGAGATCGTGGCTTGATTCTTCGGAGGTTGGGTGCCTGAGCTCTTTTGGCACTCGGCAACGGTCGGGCTGCACTGGTAGCGTCTCTGGGTTTCCAGCGCGCCGCACACATCGGATGGCAAGCAGACAGAAGCGCCAGAGCAAAGCTGTTCAGGCAGACACGTGTTGAAGAGCCCAGCGCAATCCCAGCCATCTTCGCAGGACTTGTTGAGCGTGATGCAGTCTTGGTCGCTGTCACATGAGTCCCCCGCGTGCGGCCGAATCAACGCCACCGTCGCTTGGATCTTGTCGTTGAAATCCCACTGTTCGTTCATCGGGAGGTTGTTGTTGTTGAGCACCACTTCCGCTTCGATGAGCCCGTTGTTGCAGCCCGTCAGGGGCAGCTCGAACCAATCGCTGTCGCCAGGGGAGCCGATGGTCCCCTGGAACTGCATGGTGCTGCTCCAACTGCCCGAGCAGGTCACCGACGAGCCACTGAGCTGCGTCGCAACCGAGGGGTGGTTGTTGGGCTCGTTGGGGTCCTGATCGGTCACCAACTCGAGCAACAGCGTGTAGAGCACGTCCGGGTTGGCCTCTGCATTGTCGTTGTCTTTGACTAGGACATAATACGTGCCCGCGGCTGGCACGACTTCATAACGGTCGATGTTCGTCTCCTGCACGGCGCCGGAGTCGTTGCTCTCGGTCACCAAGATTTGGCCGTCGGGGCCGAGCAGCTCCAAAGTGGGCTGATACCCGGCGATAGGGGCAGTCAGCTTCATGCGGACAATCACTCCCGTAGGAACTTCGATGCTGTAGTAGTCTTGATCGCCCCGACAGGCGATCGCCGCCTGAACCGAGGTGCCTGAAGTGAGCCCTTTCGCGCCCGTACGTTCGTTGTTGGGCTCGTTGGGGTCCGGGTCTGGCTGCCCTTTCACCGCGATGGTGTAGGGGTGACGGAAGTCCTCGGCGTCATTGCCCTCGTCGCTTACGACAAAGAGGTAATCCCCTGGCTCCATGCAATGGACGACGTCGAGGTGCGCCCCAATCGAGGTTGCGGGCGGTTGCGCGACCACAGTCTCCGGCTCGCCAGCGGCGTTGAGCGACCAGAACGCGTAGGTGGGTTCAATCTGGCTCAAAGGCACAGACATGCTGAGCGACACGGACACGATCTGTTCCTGGTTCGTGAGCGTGACGCGGTACCAATCTTGGTCCTCTTCAGGGCAGACAAACCCCGTCGAGGGTTCATTTAGGTTGAATATTTGGGCCAGTCCGGGCTCTGAGATGTTGTCCCGCTCGCATTCCACCGTCCCAGGATCGATGGTTTTCGGATCGTCGGGCCCACTGCACGACGCGGCGAAGAGCCCCGAAAGGAACGCGGTGACGGCGAACAAACTAGCGGACTTTACAGTGTATTTTCGGATCAAAGGTCGGTACCTCCACAAAGTCTTCCTCGAGCAACTTGATGCGACCCGAAGCAGGAACCTTGTAGCCGTGGGCGGGATTGTATCTCGCCATGACGCAGGCGACGCGATACGACGCGAAACTGGTCGGATCATCGAAGGCGACCTCGCCGGCAAAGACCAGCACACGGTTCCAGCCATTGCCTGGATACTCGTTGACGTCTTGGTCTGCGTAGAGTGTCGGGACGAGGGTGATATTGCTGACGTGATAGTCGTAACAGCTGCTGGACCCCTTCAACCCCAGGTCGGCCAGGTCGTAGCGGTAAGCGATGCGCGAACGCAACGAGGCGTCGTCACATTGGGGGTTGGTGTTGCCCATGACCTCGACGCCGTTGTCGGTCCGATCGAAGTCCGCATCGTCCATGTTGTCGACGACCGTAGGGTTAGTCTGGAAGCGCACCTCGATCATGTCCGGCAGGCCGTCCGCGTCGGTGTCGTTGCCGTTCTGGGCGGTGCCGAAAAACACCTCTTCGCAGTCATGAAGGCCATCGCCGTCGCCGTCCTTGTAATCGCAAAGCCCATCGGCGTTGCGATCCGGGCAGTCGCACCAGCCATCGAGGTCGGCGTCAAGGCAGTCGTGACCGAAGTCGTCCAAACAAGGTGCTTCGGGATCACTGGCGCAGTCACAGGCTCCGTCGGCATTGGTGTCCAACGAGCAGTCGCAGAAACCATCAGTGTCGGCGTCAATACAAGGGTTGGGGGTGTAGCACGCCTTGTTGACCACGAGTGGAGCCAACCCTGAGTTCATGAACTCCCACTCGAGGAGGTCGTTCAATCCGTCGTCGTCGGTGTCGCGAACCAGCGCATGGCTGCCGATCTTGACCTCGATCAGGTCCGACAAGCCGTCCCCGTCGCTGTCGACCATGGGCTCGCCGCACTCGGCGACTGAGCTGCCATTGAGGTCCACGAAGGACATGGGGTTCACCAAGACGATGTCATCGTCTAGGGAATCGAGTGTCAGCGGCGTGAGCTCCACTTCTTCCGCCGCGTCGGCGTCATCTTCGGCAACATCAACCGCCGCTACATCCTCGTCCTCAAGCTCAGCGCCGAGATTAAGGGAGGCCAAGAGCTCATCGACATCGGGCACCTGACGCAGGTCTTGGATGACGTTCAGGTTCACAGCGATCAGGGACTTCATGGTGAAAACGCGCTTGAGCACGGAGAAATCGACAAAAAGGAAGTTGATCTCCTCGCCGCTGGCGAAGCTGCGGAAGCTCCCATTCCCACGCTTGGCCATCTTCTCCAGCAGATCCTGAGCGATTCGGTCGCCCGCGGACCCATCACCCCCAGAGATGTAGGCGGTGTGGAACGAGAACCCACCGACCCTAAAGGTTTTCGCGAGCTCATTGAGCGCATCGACGGACTCCAGAATCTCGTCCTCGGCGTTGCCGCGGGAGTCGGTGTCGTCGGTGTCGGGAATACCGTCGGAGAGGAAGATGATGACGTATTTCGACAGAGGCAGCGATTCGAGGTCGGCCGCGATGAACTCCGTTCGCATCTCGAAATACGCTTCGCCCAAGGCGTTCGAGAAGTTCGTCGTGCGGTCGGTCACACCGAGAGACCGCGTCGCCGCGGTGAGGAGCGTCCGATCGGCGGTGTAGTACGTGTCAGCGAGTCCGTCTCCATCGAGGTCGATCGGCGTTCTGGATTGTGCTTCGGCCGAGAATCGCAGCACTCCGACGCGCACCCCTTCTGGGCCTTGATCGAGGAGTCGCGTCCAGGTGTCCATTACCGCCTGCTCGCGGCTAGTCAATCCGGTGACGGGGTCTGGCGGGTCGGTCGCCTCCATGGACACGGAGGCGTCCACTACGAAGAGCACCCGTAGCGGGAACGTCAACGTCTCAGGCTCACGTGTGCAGAGCGACCCAAACACCTCGAGCTTGTCATCTCGGTAAACGGGCTCAGGCGGAATCTTTTCGAGCTTCGCCTCTGTACACGCCACGGGCGTGAGCAAGAACAAGAGCAGGATGACTCGCCCAAGGGACTGCGCAAAGAAATTCCTCATGAACCTCTACTCGACTGTTTCTACGGGGACGTCCACACAGGCATAGCAAGCCTCCTCGGCGACTTTCAGGAAGGCTTGCAGACGCTCCAATTCCCAAGGCCGATAGCACTGACTCTCATCGAAGTCGCTCAAGGGGACGAACAAGTCGTGCCCATGCAACGGGATCTGAGGGACGAGGTCGCCGCTCAGGTACTTGACCACATAGAGATTGACCTCGTCTTGACTGTAAAGCCGGCGGTTCAGCTCGATCTTGGGCTTCATGCACTCCGCCATCATCGCTTGCAGATTGTTCCTGCGCACCTCGGGGAGATCCGCGAAGTAGGGGCACTCGACCAGGGCGGCCACGGAGTCCTCCAGATCGAAAGCCAGCCCGTCCAGAGACCTCTGGGTGACGTTGATCACCCCGTCAGCAGGCTCTTTGGCATTCCCCCCCTGAAAGAAGAGGTCGAAGCAAGCGACCTTCACTTCGCCGGGCACTCCAGAGACGCGCGCGGGACCTTCGTGCGCGTAGATGAAAATACGGTTCTTTCCGCGATCGGGGAACGTCGTGGTCACAGCCAACGGGATGCGGCTGATGTCAAAATCGTAGCAATGCCGTTCGATCGGTGTGTCCTCAGGTGTCGCCGCGAAGTTGATGATGCCGTTATCGGCTAGGCCGTACATGATCCGATATTCCCGGAACACGTCCTCGTCGGAGACCAGGGGATTTGTTCCGCCCTTGATCTCGTCCAAATTCGAGATGCCGTCGAAGTCTAGGTCCTGAAGCGCGTCATTGTGGGTAGGATCCGTGCCGTAGATCATCTCGACCCAGTCCGTGATGTTGTCCCCGTCTGTGTCTGGATGGGAGAAGTTGGTGCCCAGCACCATTTCCTCGCAGTCGTCGAGCAGGTCGCCGTCGGCATCTCGACGGTCTGGACACTTCACGGCCGGGTACTTCGGGTTTTTCGGGTCGAAACCAGAGTTCTTGAGCACGAGCTCAAAGAGGTCGGAGTAGTTGTCATCGTCCGTATCCGAACCTTCCCGATCGGTCCCGAGGGCGAACTCTTGCTCATCGACGATCCCATCTCGGTCACCGTCAGGAGCGAGGACGTTTGGGTCCTTGTAGCGGCGACCATTGAGATTGATTGCGAGGAGCCCGACCAGAATCTGTTCCGCTTTCATCGACGTGATGTCGAAGGTTAGGAAGCTGTCTTCTTGCGAGGCGAGGTTCACGTCGCGGTAGATCCCGTTGCCGGTGTTGGCCATCGCTTGGAGCATGGCTTGCGCTGGGGCTCGGTCGTAGCCGAACGCGGCGGCCGCCCCTGGGCAGATCCCTTCGACGACGTCCTGCGGCGAGAACAAGAGGATCGTGTTGACCGTCACATCACCGACCGCGTAGGTCTCCTTGAGATCGACGATCTCCTGGACGCGCTGCATGATCTGCGGAGGCTGGTTGTACTCGGGACAGATGCCAGTCATGTCGACATAGATGTCATCTGGCACCTCTTCGTCGGTGTTGCAGACGCCATAGAGATTGTCTGGGTGAAGGGAATTGTTCCCGATGTCCGTGCAGTCGACATCAGCGCCATCGGTTCGCCCGTCGCCGTCGTTGTCGTCGCCATCGCTGCAGTTGGAGGTGTCGTCCTCGCAGCCGGGATTGCACCGAGGCTCGGGAACGCCGTCGCTGACGAACACTACGACGTATTTCGAGCGGGCCCGCACTGCCGGCCCCTCGTTGATCATGTCCTGTTCGAGGATCTGCAGTCCCGTGGCCAGTGCGCCTTGGTAGTCGGTCGCTGGTCCGAGGCCACCGCTGGGATCGAGAAAGGGCGACATCTCGTCCCGGTTGCGGGTGAAGCCGATGCTTCGAGACCAGGAAGAGAAGCCGATAAACGCGAGCTCGGTGTTGGGTTGGCTGCGCAACTCGTCGACGGCAGTGTTCAGGGCGTTAAAACGGCGGTTCTGGCTGTCAGTGCACTGCAGCGACGCAGACTGGTCGACCACGAAGAGCACCTTGATTGGGAAGCTCACCTCCGCTGAGGGCTCGGTGCAAAAGTCGCCCTTGACCCGCAAGAGGTTGTCGAGCTCCTGAGGAGGAGGCGGCGGCTCGAGCTGCAGTCCCGCATCAGTGCATGAAAACATCAGCGAGATCGTCAGCAATCCCAACATAGCCTGACGTGCACTCATCAAAGACTCCTCTGCCTCGACCGTCGCGATTCGAAGATGGGAACCCACCTGCATTTCACCAACTTAGAATTGGATGCCACCCGAGGCAACCTGAGCCGTCTCGCCCTTAGAAGCCCGCGGATTGCGCGACGGAGCACAACCTCCTCGCGACTCCAGCAAACTCGAAGGGGCCAACGAACAACGGGGCCTGAAAGGCCCCGTTGTTCAAATCAAAGGCTCAGTTGGTCAACATTAACGCCGACGGCGTCTGATGACCAGCGCGATGAATCCACCCATGAAGAGCAGGGCGCCAACGGGAGCCGAAGTGTTGCTGTTGAGGACCATCTGGCAGCCAGCCGAGTCGTCAGAGGCGACGGGGTCACCGGACGCTTCGAGGGTCATCTCGTACTGAGCCGTAGCGGCCACTTCCTTGCTCACGCGGTCTTCCCAAACGGTCTCGACGGTCACCTGGAGCTTGTAGGTACCAGGGAGGTCGGCGGTGAACGTGGGGGTCTCGTTCTTGAGGTAGTGGTACTCAAAGGCCGCCGCGGAGACGACTGTGCCGTTCGAATTCTCGACGGTGGCCGTGGAACCTTCGGGGGCATCGACGACGGTCCAGGTGAAGCGCATGGCCTGGTTCTGACGATTGGCATACAGCTTCAAACGCTCGGCGGTGCCGGTCTTGGTGATGGTGGGGGGGCTGTAGACGTTCAAGACGGCCATCGGGTCGAGGCAGTTGCCCTCGTCGCCTTGCACGACGAAGCAGAAGTTGTCGTCGCAGGTGTCACCGAGGAGGTCGTTGTCGAGGTTGATCTGCTCAGGATTGGCGAGCGAACCGCAGTTGTCGAAGGTGTTGAGGACCAAGTCACCATCCAAATCGGCGTCGCACTCGTCGCCCAGGCTGTCACCGTCGAGGTCGGCTTGCATAGGATTGAAGATGCCGGGGCACAGGTCGTTGATGTCGTCGATGCCGTCGGTGTCGAAGTCAGGGAAGCACATCGAGAGTTGGTCAGCGGTCGGATCCATCACCGTCGCGTTCATGGGGCAGGGATCGGCCAGGTTGAGCATGCCGTCGCCATCAATGTCGTCGTCGCAAGCGTCACCAAGGCCGTTGCCGTTGAGGTCGGCCTGGACGGTCATGCCAACGGCGAAGGGGTTAGGAATGGAGGGGCAGTTGTCCAAGCCATTGTCGATGCCGTCATTGTCGATGTCGGGGTCGCAAGCGTCGCCGAAGGCGTCGGCGTCAGCGTTGAGCTGATTGGGGTTCGAGGCGGCCATGCAGTTGTCACAAGCATCGCCGAGACTGTCGCCGTCCTGGTCGGCTTGGTCGAGGTTCGAGGCGCGCAGGCAGTTGTCCGAGGTGTCCTCGACACCGTCGTCGTCGTAGTCATCGGCGAACTGGTAGGTGTCGCCGAGGTCCGTGTTGGCGACCAAGATGCTGCCGCCACCACAGCCGCAGCCGCCGCCACCACTCATCTCTGGCGTTCCACAATCGCCAAACATGTTGTCGCATTCAAATCCTGGTGAGTCTTGCGACCAAGCCGCAGACGCCAAGGTCACAACGGCGATCGCCGCAATCAATGAAAATAGACTACGCATGTCAGCCCTCCCATGCTCTGTTTGTGTCCCTCACGTAGATCCACCACCCACGCTCGGTACTGTGTTCAGGTGGAATACACAGTAACCGAAGCCTTCTTGCAAATCCACACGCGCGGAAATTTTTTTTTCGGTTTCCCCCTTGTCTCGGAATATCTCCGAAATTGCTGAGAAATCCTGATTCCGGGGGCTCGGAGTTAGAGCAGAAACGGAAAAATCGCCTTACGCGAGCTCGGGAAGTCCTCGAACTCCTCCTGGTACCAACGGTGGTGAGTGAGGGCTCTCGGGACCAGGTTGGCGAGCGTGAACACCGCGAACGAAAGACCCGCCAGAGACCACGTCGCCAGCGCCCAACCACACCACTCCAGGATCTCACCGAAGTAGTTCGGACAGGAAACCAGCTCGTGCAGACCTCCTCGCGGGAGCTTGTATCCCTGCTCCCCAGGTGCCCGCAGGCGGAACAGACGAGAGTCCGCACGAACGTTGGTCACGAAGCCGACCACGAAAAGCACACAGCCCGCCAGCATGCGGGGGTCCCACAGCCACGACGTCGGGTAGCTCCCCAGCTCGCCGACCCAATGGCCATTCACATAACCGTTCACCAACGTGAACATCAGCGCCATCGACACCACGCTCAACGGCATGCGCTTGCCGCTCGAGCGCATGCGAAAAGGGTAGATGAGGGTCCGATGCACGTAGTGCAGCTGCCACACGCCAAACAACACCAAGGGCGCCCACGTCAGGGCGTGGCGGCCGGCGAAGAAGAACACGGCAAACGCAAAGACCGACGGCAACTCCATCACCAGCCATCCGAGCTTCGCTGGAACCGTCGGGCCCCAGCCCGACCGAAGATGCCGGCCGTAGGGCGCGGAGACAAAGAGCAACAAGCCCGCGATGGGCAACGACACGGCGAAGACCACCCACAATAACACCGTGTAGACCGAGCTGCTCGCCATGCTTCCGACTCCCACACTGCTCAATTTGGGGTTTCTTGCCTCGCTTGCCCACGACCGATTTTCGCTTCATTTCGCCGAGTTGCGGAGCGAAAATCAGTCGTCCGCTCGGCGGTTGCGGCTTCCACGTCCTCGCTGCCACAACAAACAACGCCGCAACACTGGATCGCAGAGGGGCTCTCTACTATGAGAAGCCAGCCAGTCCAAGTCGGCTGCCGCACGCTCAACCCACAACAACGTGAACACCGCAACAGCCATCGCGCGACGCAGCTGGCTCGCTTCGAGCCAGCTCGTTCCGAGTGGCGCGCGAAACCTCGCGAAACCTCGCGAAACCTCGCGAAACCTCGCGAAACCTCGCGAAACCTCGCGAAACCTCGCGAAACCT
>PFUG01000477.1 GCA_002789955.1 Deltaproteobacteria bacterium CG_4_9_14_3_um_filter_63_12
ACCCTGTCCGGCAATTACTATGTCGTCGGCGCCAACGCCAAGCCGGGCAGCGTGCAGTTCGACATCGTCATCTATGTGAACGGAACCATGTTCAAGACGTTCAAGGATAACGAAGGGCAAATCGTCGCCGACATCACCGACAAGCTGGCGCTGGGGTCCAACACGGTCACCCTGCAGGCGAAGAAAGTGATCAGCGGTGGGCGTGCCAGCACCTCGTCTTCCGATGTCATCTCGGTCTTCATTGGGAAAGGCAACGCCAACGGAAACCAGCTGACCATCGACAAGCAGCTGGCCACCTTCAAGGTCGACGCCAGTCAGACCGCCGACAAGACCGAGAGCTTCACGTTCGACGCCAACTGATTCGAGCGCCTACGGCCGTTGCTCAATGGCCCGTTGCGCCGCTCGCCAATGGGAACCTTGCCTCGGTGTGAGGTTCTCGACCTCGAGCTGCCCTAGGTCGATGTTCTCACCCCAATACGCGTTCACCTTTGGATGGGTTCGCGCGACGCGTAGGCTCGCGCGAGCCCGCAGGGCCAAAGTGCCTACCATGGTGTCCGAGAGCACGGGGGCAAAGTCGAGATCAAATCGGCGTGAGGTGTAGCGAGCGGTGGTGTCCGCGCCCCCCAACACTATCCCTTCTCCCACGTCGACCCACTCTCCCCGCGGCAGCAACTGAGCCTGGAAGCGCAGCGCAAAGGTCGTCTCCGGCCAGTTCGTGCTGCCCAACTTTAGAAACGGCGCCACTTGCGCGTCCAGGCCGACGGCCACGGCCGGTCGGGTTGCGACCCCAGCACCACCTTGTCGCAGTGGGATCTCGCTGCCGCCAGCCGTGATCGAGACGTCCATTGCGCTCATGACCCACTGGTCGAGTTCGGTGTCGTGGAGCGTCTTGGGCAGTCCTTTGTCGACGCCAAGAAATTCTCGATACGGGAGGTCGTCGCCTCCGCCTCTCCCCGAGACCACCGCCAGGGCTTCGAATTTTTCCAGCTCTCCGAGGTCTGCGAGCCCCACCTCCTGCGGCACAAGAAGCCACTCGTGGTGCAGACTCAGTGTGTTCTTGCCGTGCTCTGGGAAGAACGAGGAGAGGTCGACCTCCGCCCACCTTACGCCCGGCTCATCCAGAACAAGCGGCTCAAAGGCACCAGAGAGGGGCGCTCCACCTTGCTCCGCCAGCTCTCCGTTGATCTTGATCTCGGTCACCACCACAACGAGGCGCAGTTTGCACGCTGCAAACGCCGATGGCGGAGCGTACTCGACCTCGATTCGCATCGGCTGGGGCTCGCCAACCGCACCCGAGTCGTGCACGATCCAACGAACGGCCACCCACTCCGCAGCCAGACGCCGCCTAGCCTCCTGTGGAAGCTCTTCCCATAACGAGGCGAGCGCCGAGCTGAGGTGCGCTCCTGACAGAGAGTCCTCGGTCAGACCGAGCTCCTCGATGAGGAGTGGCAGGATCGCGTCGTCCCGTAGGGTGCCCGCGTCCAGGACGCTCTCGAGTGGCACTTCCTGCTGAACCTGCCAACGCAGCACTTCGCGCAGTGCGCTCGGGTCTAGGCTTTGTGGTTCGTTCAGCACCCCCTTGGCCAGTCTCTGTTTTTCTGCGCTGCTTTCGCTCGCCTGGAAGCGGGCGAACATCTGCTCTGCCCGCTCAGCGCCAAGCTCGGGCGTATCGAGGGGCTCCTCGCCGAGCTCGGGACAATAGGAGTGGAAGGCCAGCGCCAGCAGGCGCGCTCGCTGCCCTTCGAGCTCGGCCCGTTTCTCCTCGAGGAACCCCCGTCCCTCTTCGCTCTCACAGAGAGTGTGGACAGACTGGGCGAGGCCAGCCCCCTCGTCGATGGCGTCGACGTTCATGCGCCAGTTGCGTTTGGGAAGCCAGGTGTGCAATTGCACCGCCGCCGCGCACCACAGCACGCCGGAGAACAGAACCACAAGAACCCAACGCCTGCTCTTGCGCTCCCCCTGCTCAGGCGGAGCATCCTTCTTCGGCTGGTCGCCGCCCATGGCTTCAACCTCCGACGACAAAGTTCACGATTCTCCCAGGCACATAGATCGCCTTGCGGATGGTCTTCCCTTCTAGGTGTTTCTGCACGGCGGGGAGCTCTTTTGCCGCGGCGAGCACAAACTCCTGGTCTGCGTCGCGCGGGACATCGAACGTCGTGCGAGTCTTGCCCATGATCTGCACCGCGACGGTGACCATGTCATCGACACACAACGCTTCGTCGTACTCTGGCCAGGGAGTGTAGGCGAGGGTGTCTGCACCACCGAGCAAGTGCCAGAGCTCCTCTCCGAGGTGTGGCGCAAACGGGGAGAGCAACAGCACGAAGGTTCGAGCGGCTTGTGCGGGCACCACCTCCAACTTGGAGAGGTGATTCAGACACACCATGAGCTGCGAAATGGCGGTGTTGAACGCCAGTCCCTCGATGTCGAGGGTGACCTTCTTGATGGTCTTGTGGAGCAGCCGCAGCGTCTCGTCGTCGATGGTTGCGTCATTGCGGATCTTGTCGCTGACGACGACTTCTCCATCGCCTTGAGGGACCACGAGTCTCCAGCTCCGAGCGAGGAACCGATAGACGCCAGAGACCCCGTCGGAATCCCACGGTTTGGTGGCGGCGAGGGGCCCCATGAACATCTCGTAGAGCCTGAGGGAGTCTGCGCCATACTGTGAGACCACATCGTCAGGGTTGACGACGTTGCCACGGCTCTTGGACATCTTCTCGATCAAGATCTCGAGCGTCTCGCCGGTCTCTTTGTGTATGGCTTTGTCTTCGCTCTTCGTGACCTTGTCGGCGTGAATGTAGTTGCCGCCTTTGTCCTTGTAGGCGAAGCCAAGAATCATTCCTTGGTTGAACAGCTTCTGGAAGGGCTCCTTCGTGGAGACGACTCCACAATCGAAGAGGACCTTGTGCCAGAAACGCGCGTAGAGAAGGTGCAGAACGGCGTGCTCGGCGCCACCGATGTAGAAATCGACGGGCATCCAGTATTTTTCTTTCGCTGGGTCCCAGGCCACCTGGTCGTTGTTGGGGTCGATGTAGCGAAGGTAGTACCAACAACTCCCCGCCCATTGGGGCATGGTGTTGGTTTCTCGCGTGACCGGCGCCCCTGACTCTGGATGGGTCGTGTTGACCCATTCAGGCACTGAGGCCAGAGGGCTCTCACCGGTTCCAGAAGGCTTGTAGACGCTGACTTGGGGAAGCTCGATGGGGAGCATCTCCTCGGGAAGGGCCAGGGGATTGCCCTCGGCGTCCCAAACGATGGGGAAGGGTTCTCCCCAATAACGTTGTCGGGAGAAGAGCCAGTCGCGCAGCTTGTAGTTGATGGCGCCCTTGCCGAGCCCCTCGGCCTCGAGCCATTCAGTGACCCTCGTCTTGGCGAGATCGGTGGGCAGGCCATCGAAGCGAGCGCTGTTCACGAGCACGCCTTCGCCCGCAAAGGCCTCTTGGAGCACGTCGCCGCCGGAGATGACCTCTCGAATCTCGAGACCGAACTTTTTCGCAAACTCCCAGTCTCGTTGATCGTGGCCGGGAACCGACATAATGGCGCCCGTGCCGTAAGAGGCGAGGACGTAGTCGGCGATCCAGATGGGGATTTTCTCGTCGGTGACCGGGTTGATGGCGTACGAGCCGAGGAACACTCCGGACTTGTCCTTGGACAGGTCGGTGCGCTCGAGGTCCGACTTGGAAGCAGTCGCCTCTTGGTAGGCCGCCACGGCCGCTTTCTGTTCCTGCGTCGTGAGGGCTTCGACGAGGGAATGCTCAGGGGAGAGCACCATGAAAGTAGCTCCCCAGAGCGTGTCGGGGCGAGTCGTGAAGACCCGGAGCTTCGCGTGGACACCGCTCTGCGGGTCGACGAGAAAGTCCACTTCGGCGCCAAGTGACTTGCCGATCCAGTTGCGCTGCATCGCCTTGATCTTCTCTGGCCAATCGAGGTCCTCGAGATCTTCGAGGAGGCGGTCGGCGTAGGCGGTGATTCGGAGCATCCACTGGCGCATGGGCTTACGGACGACGGCGAACCCTCCGACCTCGGACCGGCCGTCGATGACCTCCTCGTTGGCCAGCACGGTCCCCAGCTCCGGGCACCAGTTTACCGGAGCCTCGGCGACATAGGCGAGACCTCGGTTGTAGAGCTGCAGGAAGATCCACTGGGTCCATTTGAAGTACTTGGGATCCGTAGTGTTGACCTCACGATCCCAGTCGTAGCTGAAGCCCAAGGACTTGATCTGGCGTTTGAAGGTCTCGATATTTCGTTGTGTTGTCGCGGCGGGGTGCGTGCCGCTTTTAACGGCGAACTGTTCGGCGGGGAGTCCGAAAGCATCCCAACCGATTGGGTGTAGGACGTTGAAGCCCTTCATCCGCTTGTATCTCGAAAAGATATCAGAAGCAGTGTAGCCCTCTGGATGCCCGACATGCAGACCCGTGCCCGATGGATAGGGGAACATGTCGAGGATGTAGTACTTCGGCTTCTCGCTGATGTCCTCAGTCTTGAAGGTCTTGTGGGTCTCCCAGAACTCTTGCCACTTGGGCTCGAAGGATGAGGGCTCGTATCCAGGCATTTTTTCTCCGATCGTCAAGGCTGGCCGTGGAGCCGTTTCTCCCCGGTGATCTTTCGTGGGCGCTACGCTGGCAGACTGACCGCATCGATGCGGGCCGACTGCGGTGTCGGCTGCTTCGACGCACGGCTCTCGCCACGGGCCGGACTGTGTGGTGTACACGATTGGCACTCCGCTGTCGTGCCAAGATTCACACACGGCTGAGCGCCGCAAAGCGTGACGCGCAGGTCGTGAGAGTGTGTGTCCTGCGGTGGTTCGGGCTACCAGACCATGCTGAAGCCAACGACTCCGCCATCGGGCGTGGGAGCCAAACCGAGGTTCCAGCTGCTGGTCTCCCCTTCGAGCTTGGAACCTCCGCTCTGGTCGGCGATCACCATGACCGCTCCAGCGATGACGAACGCGGCTCCGGCGCCGTAGAGCGCGTCAGCGAAGACCGACATCTTCCAGCGGTCCTTGAGCGCGTTGGTCATGTCCTTGCCATCTTTCTTGCTTCGGCAGTCATAACTGTTGGTGCAGGCTTGGAAGTCGTCGTCGGCCTGCATGGCCAGGATCGCGCACACCCCCCCAGCGACGGCGATCGCCCCTCCGGTTCCCAGGGAGACGATGCCGATCGTGGTCCAGCTGACCGCGTTAGGTTGGGTGTTGATGTCGGTGATGACGGAGAAGGCTTCCCCAGTCCAGAGAGAGTTGATGGCGTCTTTCATGCCTTCGTTGTTCGTGACATCGGCAGGACGAACCGTGAACTGTCGAACGAGCTTCTTCCCCTCGACGTCGACGAGCATCATTTTGTAGCCGTCAGAGTCGCCGCCTCGGGCGGGCACCAAGCCAGCTGCGATGATGTGCTTGACGCCCACACGGTGACCCAAGGTCACGAGCATTTGTGCGATGTGCTCGTTATCGTCGACCATCTGCGAGGCGTTGAGGCTGAGACTGATGGGGTAGGTGTAGGCGTTGGCAAACTCATCGTGGAAGTCGATGATGGTGTCTTCGGTGACGGGAACGACGTAGGCGCGCACGGTCTGCTCGTCACAAACCTCGGCGACGCCATATTCTCCGGGTAAGACGACGACGGTGACGGTGGGCGCCTCGAGGAGGTCGTGTCCGTTGACACGACCGCGGCAACCCTCGGCCACGTTGATGGTCAAATTCTTCCCGTTGGCGCTAGAGGGGAGATAGCGCTGGTAGAGTTCCACGAGGTCCGGGGAAAATTGCTCGTCGCCGGGCACTTGCGTGGGGAACTGCCGCACGAGGCGCTCGATCACGACCTCGGCTTTATCCGGCTGATCGAGGACGAAGAAGTAGGCCTGGATGAGAAAGAGCCCACCCTGATAGATAGTCTCGGCGAAGCCGGGCCTGAGGGAGAGTGAGACGAGATGCCCTTCGGCGGCGGCCAAGGCCGTCTCGAGCTGCTTTGAGGCGCGGTCGTAGTCGCCATCGAAGAAGGCCTCATTGCCCTTGGCGAACATCTGTTCGAGCTCGGAGACGTTGGGGAGCATGAGCTCCGGGAAATGAGCGTTGAGAAGATCGTCTCTGGTCGTGCTGTCCATGAGCTGTTGACGGCCGTCGTCGATCGCGAGCTTGTTCAGATTGTCATTGAGTTGCTGGGGTTCGTAGGCCGCGCCAAAGTCGACAGGGATGAAGATCGATTGGGCGCTGGCCGTACTGCACAGCAAGAGCAGCGTTGAGCTGACAATCAGAATGAGGGGGGTGCGTGAGGTCGCCATGAATTCCTCTCCCGTTGGAGCAATCTCTCGAGGTCAAGTTCTTATGCGGCCGTACACGGCCCAAGGTCGAGTCCGTGTGTTTGGCTGCCGAGCAAGAAGACTATTGTGAATGCCAGCGAGTCCAAGTGGTTGGACGCTGACCAGGAAGGTGCCAGCGTGTCCGTGCGCTTCGGCCGTCGACTCGTTGCACGCGAGAACCGCTAACGACCTGCAACTATCGCGGATTTGAGGCGGCCGTGCAAACCGCCAAGAGCTTGACCGCGCTCGGTGGATTCGGTGTCGGGGGCAGATTGATGCACACGCCAACACGCGGCGGTGAAGGGCTGTCTGCTGAAGCGCGCGGATCACTCGTAGGCAGAGATGGCGAAGAGTCGTGTAGACCCGAAGGGTGGCGCGATGGATGCGCGCAACACCCCGTTCCGCATTCACAAACATCGAGAACCGGTAAAGCCCGCCTCGACAGTCGAAGGTGAAGAGGTGGGTGAAACGACGGTCCGCGTCTTTCTCTGGCGAAAGAAAAGTTCACTGTGTCGGTTCATCCGCGGCGCCAATTGAGAAGATTGTGCAATAAGATCGGCATGATGACGCGATTTCCAGAAGGAATCCAAATCGCGTCTGAAACTTTACAGCCACCGCGGAATTGACTATTTTGTATGACTGTTCGCAAAGCGAATCATTCGAAGGACGTTTGACAATTCATCCGCTGTTCGTGGAGTCCCTGTTTCACGTGTCAGGTCCACCCACCCTTTTCGGCCCTCCAAAGACGAGCCAACCATTTTACCTCTTCAAGTCACCCGCGTATTTTGGCCCCCGACCCTACCGACCGTGAGCGATTTTCGCGCACAGCGAACTGGAGATGCTCCCTCCCCGCGAGGGAGCATTTTTGGTTTCTGCGCGTAACCCTTTGGGTTGACACGACACTCCGCCGTCCCTGGCTACGAGGTCTTGCGCTCGCCGAGATGGGTGATCCTGCTGTGCGGACGCCGCCATCCCTGGCTACGAGGTCTTGCGTCGGGCGCACTCTCGCCCTGGTGTCTGTTCGGGCGCCGATTGTGCTCTCTCCGAACGTGCGGTACCTTCGCCGAGTTCGTCGTCGTGGGCTCGGCTCCATTCGGCGATCGTGGCTGCACCGCCCTTTCGAATAGTGGGATGCAGAGGGTGACTCCGCAGAAGGTCAACCTTTTTTGGCCTCGCGCGAACTGACGTCAGCTAGGGATTTCGGGATGCCATTCGTCTCCGTATTTGTGTTCCGGCAGAAGATGCGAAAGGCGGAAGTCGATCGAGTTCTCGACGACGTCCCCAATATTTTCGCCCGCATCTCCCAGTCCCGTGGAGAGTCTTTCGATAAGGACAAAGTCAGCGTCGTACTCGTTGATGGTGCGGCCCGGAATGTGTTCTCGCCAGAGAGCCACGCGAAGGGGTTTCAAGGGCTGGACATTTTGTTGCTCGTCTTCGCGAAGATCAGCGAAGAGAGGAACCGCGAGGAGTTGCGAGAGGCGCTAGAGACTCAGTTCCGTGACAAGTGGGTCACCAGGGCCCGAATCTTCGATGTCGAGGATGACAAGTGGAAGGTCGGTCGCTGGATGGATGATGACGCCGTGGTCTGGAACCCTTCCGGAGTCAGCACCGCCAAGGTCCCCTGACCTCACGGCTCACAGCGGCGACACGAATCCTTGGCTTCCGTGCAAAGCGTGGAGGCCCACAGGCAGGTGTCCGAGAACTCGGCGTCGTGGTGTTGCTTGGCAATGTCACAAATCGTGTCGCTCGACCGGCACAGATCATCCTTGAGCTGGCAGGTTTCCAGGCACGAGTGACGCGTTGCCCCCGAAACCATCGCCGCGGTGCCGTCGCTGAGGCCTAAAGATTGTGCGATGCCGTGGATCTTGGAGCGCTCGCTCACCACGACCTGCTCGGCGCTCTTCTGGCTCCCGCCCAGGAGCACTTGGTCCTTCGTGGGCCGCTGGGCAGCACAGGCCGAAGCCAAGAGTATGGCCAGACAGAATATGGGTGTAAGGGAGCTTCTCATGGTTTTTGACTTGGCTTTTGGTCGAGCAGCCTCTTGAATATGACGATGGCCGCGCGATGAGATTCTACGGCTCCTCGATCGTCTCCTTGTTGTCTGAGGATATCGCCCCTGCTCTGCCATAAATATCCAGCGAAGAGGCTTGTCTTCGACCTCTCCCCGCCACGCTCCAAGCCGCTCTCGACGGCCTCTAGAGCCTCATCGAGCTTCCCTTCCTCACTCAGGATCCGAGACAGGCGCCCCGACGCATCCATGACAAGGTCGGCGACCTCGTCCTGCCGCTTCGAAGTCCGCTCGAGCGCCTCTATGAGCTCGGTCATGGCGTTGGCGGCCGACTGTAGATCGTTATTCTCCACCGCAATGTCGGCTTGTGTGTGGTAGCTCTGAGCCATCGCCATCGCCGCCTCGGTCGTCTGGTCGCTGAGCAGCGCCGGTGCTGGTCCCTCGTAGCACCCACTCATGAAGCCGAGTGACGCGAGGGCGATGAGGAGCTGAAGTGCTGCGCGTGTCATCGTCGCCCCCTGCTCACATTCTGCCGGCGCTTCCAGCCCGCATCTTGGCGCCAAGCCTCGAAGCGAGCGTCGCGCAGCGCCTTTAGGCGCGTGTCACCTCGTGGTTCTCGAGACTCTAGGAGTAGGCTCGACGCATACTGGGGCAGCTGGGATTCGACGAGACTGACCGCCGCTGCAGGTTCTCGCAACGGATTGACGGTCGGCTGGGTCGTGTCCGGAGCGACGAAGACCAGCATCAGTACGCCCAGGGCCGAGGCGAGGGAGAGCAGCGGTGTCCAAAGCTCCTTCCATCGTAAAGTCCGCTGGGCCCGCTGGGCCGCCACCGCGAGTCTCCTCTCGAGATCGTCCCAGATGGCCTTCGCATGCGTGGTCTCGAGGTCGTGTTCAGCGGCCCGAAGCACGTGAGCCATGGGCGCGAGCCCCAACAACGTCGAGTCTTTCGACAAGTTTGGAAGCAGATCGAGTCCACTCTTCCCCTTGTCGAGCGACTCCAAGGCTTCGGCGAATCGTCGCGCCTCTGAGAGCTCGCGCGCAGAGACGCCTTCTGGGTCCAGGCTCGCTCCGTCACTCCTTTTGTCTTTGTCGGTATTGGACATGGTCGTTCTCCGGAGGTGAGGCCTGCGTTCAGGCCTCCTCTCCTTCACATTCCGTCTCGTATAGAGCCTTGAGGCGCTTGATCGCGCGAAACAAGATCACGTCGAAGTTGCCGATGGTCACGTCCAGCTCCGCTGCACAATCCTCGCGGCTCTTGCCGTCGAAGAAGCGCATGCGAACGGCCTGCTGATAGCGTGGATTCAAACCGTCCACGAGCCGATGGACGAGCTCCTGGATCCGCCCGATCCGCTCCTCGTCCAGGAACATCTCGTCGGGTCCCTTCGATGCACTGCCGATGAGCTCGAGATAGGGGGTGAACCCTTTCACGAACCGTTCGGTCCGACGATTGCTCCGATGGACGTCGATCACCTTGTTGTAGGCGATGCGGCTGAGCCAATAGTAGAGACTCCGATCCTGCCAAGTGACGGTATGAATCTTCTCGAATGCCGTCAGATACGTATCTCTCAGCACATCCTCGGCGATGTCCGCGATCCCGAGGCGGGGAAAGATGACGCAGCGGTACAGTCGATTGGAGAACGCCTCGTAGAGCTCCTTGAAAGCTGCATGCTCTCCGGACTGCAGTCTCTTCAGTAACCGCTGTTCCTGGCTGAGCGTGAGCTGTAACGGCATCTGATGAGCCCCATTGACGACGACGTTCGTCAAGGTCAATACCGCCAAGCCTCAATCTGGGCAACTGACTGCGCTGTGTGGCCCTGCTCATTGTCTCTCCTGTGAGCAGGCTGTGCAGAGCGTGTTGGCGCTGTCGCACTCGCTCGATGCCCAGTCACAGTCTCGATTCATCTCACTGGTGTAGTTTTTGGCCACATCGCAGATGACTCCGGCCGACTCGCAGATGGCCTCTGCCAATTTGCAGGTCCCAGGGCACGCGCCGAGTGAAAGGTCCAAGTCGTTTCGCTGCAGCGTTCCACCGTAGTCCTTCAACAGACTATTGATCCGGCGAATCGCGTCCTCGGCGCGCCGCTTCCCTCTTTTGATCGCCCAGCCAGTCCCGTCGCCGCCCTGCGCATCGCCGCTCTCCCCGGACGTGATGGTGGCTGGGCTCGCCTCGGCCCTTCCAGCGTCATCTTGTTCCTGTGGGGCCTGAACTTCGATGGCTTTCATCGCGTCCGTGGTCTTTTTCGTCTTTTTCCCTCCTGCGTCCGCCTTCTCCTCGACGATCGGATCACTGTTGTCCTCATCGATGGGACATTGCTCCCCATCAGCAGATTCTTTTTTTTCGACCTTCTCGGAACCCTGCCCGTCCTCGGCCTTCTTGGACTCGTACTCGCGCTTCTCGGTCGAGCCTGAGGTGCGGGGAGTCTCGGTCGGCGCCGCAGCGCCCCCACAGCTGACGAGCCCTGAAGAGAGCAGCAACAAAACCCAAAGCGTTCGTCGTGCAAACATGTGAAGGTCCTTTTCGCGGCCGCCGTCAGCATCTCGGGCGAGTTGATGACCGCACAGCCACAGTCGTTCAACGCCGATGCTCAGGGCCTCTTACACCTAAGAACATCCCGAGACTCAGGCTCTCGGGCGGCCTGCGCCGCCGGGAGCGGAGGGTCGCGAGGTGGCTCGCTTCGAGTCACCTCTGCTATGAAAATCGCCGGGTTCTGGCGGTATATTGCTGATATTGCTTCGATCTTATCGCAGAGGCGCAGAGGGCG
>PFUG01000679.1:0-2438 GCA_002789955.1 Deltaproteobacteria bacterium CG_4_9_14_3_um_filter_63_12
GCGACGCCGTCCCATTCGAGCCGCTTTCCCTGGCTTTGGCCGTTGAGGACGAGGAGGACACAGTTTGTCGGTTTGGATTGCGTCAATGTTGGCCGCAGGTCTGTAGCTGACTAGCAGCTGCTCGAGTTTCCGGTGCTGGAGCACCGGCTTGGAAAGTGTCGGGCGACAAATCGACGGACGCCCTCCGCCGATAACGGCGGAGAGCGTCAGTAGAATCAGCCATTATTGTAGCCGACCGTCGGTCAGCTCCGACCTCAACCTTACTGGGCAACCTTGTTTCTGAGCGTTGCCTTCAGGGGTCGAAGGTAGCCTTCGATGAACTGCATCGACTGCGAAGACTTGACCTCGGAGAGCTTGTCGAGTTGGGCCTGCACTTTGGCGACGTCATCGGTGGTCCCAAGACGCGCCAGGGCGTCAGCGGCGAGCATGTAGCCGAACGGATCGAAGTCGGCAAAGGCGCCGAGGATCAGCTCGAAGTGCTCGTGCGAACCGTAGCGACCGAGCTCGTAGGCGGCTTTGATGCGACGGAAACGGTTGGCGGGATCGTTGTCGGAGATGAGCGGAGCGTAGCACTCGGGCTTGTGCTGACACTCATCGGCGAGCTCAAAGGTCGATTTGACGCGGGCGATGCGCTCTCTGGTGGGCGCGAAATCGAACTCGAAGCCCCACTTCTCTTTGATCTGAGGGTTATCAGCGAGCTCGTTGGCGCTCATCTCACTGAAGTACTTCCAGACGGTTTCCGTCCATCCAGGCAGCGAAGCGATTGAGAGGTAGGTCACGAGGTCGGTGACGATCGAGGAGCGGGCGGCTGGGCGAAGTCTTCGGATGTCATCGAAGTCTTTGTCCTTGAGGGTGGCAAAGATCAGCTGCAGTCCTGCGTCGTCGAGCATGTTGTTCTCGGCCATGACGCGGGCGGCGTTCACGCGGGCGGAGACCTCGATCATGTTCACGTAGTCGACCGCGGTCTTGTACTTGACGGGAAATGGCTCGGTCCAAGCGAAGAGGGCGGAGAGTACACGGCGTGCTTCCTCGTCCCCTTCGACGCCGATGTCGTTGAGCGCGAAGATCATCTCCTGAGTCACTTGGCCGATGAGGTTGGACCATTCGAACCACGCCTGATCGCCTGGTTGTTTGGCGAGCAGTGGTGCGGGGGGCGTGATCGGGGCGGGGTCGGAGAGGTGAGCGAGGAGCACGGGCACGGCCTCTTTGGCTCGCAGCTTACCGAGCAGAGTGGTGGCACCGAGCGCGACGGTGTCCTCGGTCATGCGGTCGGCGTTGAGCTTGACGTACTGGTTGACCGACTCGTTTTCGAGCTTGAGCATAGTGATCAACTCGGGGATGGCTGGGCGTCCGATCGCCAGAATCGCGGCGGTGCAGTCCGTGTTGATGTCGCGTCCAGCGCTGTCGACGTAGAACATCGCACGCAGCAGGGTGGCGGTGGTCTTCGGGTCGCCTTGGAACTCGAGCGCGCGGCAGGCGTAGCGCAAGTTGGCGATGGGCACGTCATCGGGCCCTTTCTCTGCGAGGAGATCCGCAGCGAGCTTGCTCAGCTCTTCATTCTTCACCTCGCTGCCTATGGTGATGATCGACAGGCGGAGGTCCTGGTCCACGGTCGAATGATAGACCGCGATCAGGTCGGGGACTGCCTCGGCGATCTCGAGCTCACCGATCAAGCCGGCCGCCTGCTTGACGGTCGTGGCGTCCGAGCTCTTCAGACCCTTGATGTAGGCGTCCTTGTACTCGGCGTCCTTGAGCTGTGCGAGATAGCGAAACACCTCGACGTCGTGGTCGCTGCCGTCGATATAGAGCTTGGCGAGCTCCTTTCCGTAGGCCTTGAGGTCGTCGACACTCTTGCCTTTGAGCTCGTTCATGGCGTCGCCGAGCTTCTCTTTCTTCTCGAGCGCCCTCTTGAGACCCGCCTCCGTGGTGACGTCGATCTCTTCTTCACAGCCACTGGTGGCGACGACGGCTCCCAGGCCCAAGAGCAATGCGATCAGACCGATCAGCAGTGGCGCAAGTGCCGAGCGCTTCTGGGGTTCACGCTGCATAACGTCCTCCGTTTGGAACAACGACTCAGAGACTAGAGTGGCTCTGCGCTTCCCTGCCTGGCGGGCGACGGCGATCGTCTCCCCCCAACTCTTCACCAGGCCTCGATCGTTATTGGATCACAAATTTAGGAGTAGGAAGGCACCCCATCTATAGGCAGCAGCCGCCTAGAAGGTCAACCCCTAACAAGCCTGCGTCACCAAGGTCGTCGTCCAACCTCGAGCGTGAGGAGCGACCTGAGTCATTTGGGACTTATCGGGGACTTATCTCGGACTTATCTCGGACTTATTGCGGCGGGGACTTCGTCGTGGGGTCTTGGGGCTGGTGGTGTTTGCGGCTTCTTTTTTTGACGCAGAGTCGCGGAGTCGCAGAGGGTTTCTTGTTGAGGGACT
>PFUG01000679.1:2459-13516 GCA_002789955.1 Deltaproteobacteria bacterium CG_4_9_14_3_um_filter_63_12
GTCGTGGGGTCTTGGGGCTGGTGGTGTTTGCGGCTTCTTTTTTTGACGCAGAGTCGCGGAGTCGCAGAGGGTTTCTTGTTGAGGGACTTCGTCGTGGGGTCTTGGGGCTGGTGGTGTTTGCGGCTTCTTTTTTTGACGCAGAGTCGCGGAGTCGCAGAGGGTTTCTTGTTGAGCTTCCCTTGACCTTTGCTCGAGAGTCGTCGGCCAGCAACCGTTTACGGCTCGGACTTCAGATGACTGGATCGAGCCAGGGACAGGAGCCGGGACCATTGCCGATTCCAAGCGCTGTCGAAGTTCTGTACGGGTATCGTCTCTCGAGCCTTTTGCAGGAGCGCCTCGCGACCCAGCCGCCGTTTCTCCTTCTTCGCGCGCTCGTAGACGATCTCGTGCACCTCATCCAGGCTCTTGTAGCCCTCGGGACGATGAGCTTTGATCACCGCCAAGGAGAACCCATCTCTGTTGGCCAGCGGGCCGATGACCGAGCCGACCTCTGCGTCGAACGCTTGCTCTCTCAGCCCCGGCTCAATCTGTTCCTTCATGAGCAGATACTCGCTGCGCTGTTTGACGTGGGCGTCGATCGACTTGCGGCTCTCCAAACGTCGCTTCAGCGCGATCGCTTCTTGGTGGTGAAGCTCGTCCGTCTTGGTCTCGCGCGAACGTGGAGCCACAGTGACCATCTCGAAACGGACGCGCGCTTTGACCTTGAACGCGCTCTGCGTCTGAAGGTAGTTCGCGGTGATTTCTTCGGGCGTCGGCTCCACCGCAATGCGCTCGTGCGCCATCATCTGCTCGAGAAGCAGCTCCTCTTTGGCGAGGGACGAGGCCCGCTCGGCGTTGAGGCCCCAGACCGCACGCAAGTGTGTGGCCCGCGCCTCCAGAGCCGCGGGAGTAACCTCGAGACCCGCATGAGCCGCGTAGGCGCGGAGCAGCTCAGCCTCGATCAGCCCCTCGAGTGTGGCGGCCCGCGCCGCCTCACTCTCGAGAAACGAATGGACCACTGCCGGCCGTAAAGCTGCTCGCAAGGTCTCTTCGCGAATCTTCGTGGCCCCCACCTGTGCGGCCAAACCCTCCCTCGGGTGGCTGACCTCCGTCGCCTCTCGCTCGAATGAACGCGACGCCCTAGGATCCGCCTCCTGCAACCCACTCGCTGTCCCTAGGCTGCTGACGCTCGCCTTGAAGCTCGGTACAAGGAGGCCAGACACCAACAATCCCAACCCCAGCGCCACGAGCAGTGCTGTCCAGAGGTTGGAAGATTTTGGCGGTGGGGGGGGCACACGTCTCCTGGAGTTGGGCGACACCGGTCGCGCAGTGGGCTCGCTCGGCCAGGCCGAAGCGTCAAGATAGGACTCGATTCGTGCCCGGGTCCAGCGCACAAGCCGAAACGGAGCCCCGTTGACACAGACCCGCAAGGGCCTCACAAGCCCGACGGCAACAGCCTCTTGACACGGCAACGTTCGAACCTCCTGGGTCTTGTCGTCTATTCCGGCGGTCGGGCATCGCGGTTGACCCGTCTCACTCGCTGGGACAAACTTAACGCCTCTTCAGCCCTGCCCTCGCGATCGCACGTAGGGACGCGAGGTGGCTCGCTTCCGGCCACCTCTGACCCGAGTAGCGCGCGAAATCCGATCGCGGCAAGACTCGCTCTCACACGAATACCGCCGCTCTTCGACGAGTGGCCCAGCGAATACCCGAAAGGTGCGATCATGCCCCACAGAAGTGTCGAACAGCTCAGACGAGACCTCTCCACGATGACCACCGAAGAGCTCGAGCTGGCCGTGCAGCACCATAATCGGCTCTACTGGGTCGACGACGCCGCGCTCATCCCCGATCCCCTCTTCGACCAACTCGTCGAACGCCTGCGCAGCCTCGCGCCCACGTCTCCGATCCTCGAGGCCATCGGCCCCGCCGGGGCCGGTGAGGAGCTCGGCTACGGCGACAAGGTCGAGCACGAGGCCTCCATGCTCTCCCTCGACAAAGCGTACGACGAGGAGACGGTGCTGAAGTGGTTCGACAGCTTCGAAGGCGTGGCCGTCGGCAGCCCGAAAATCGACGGCATAGCCTGCAGCCTGAGGTACGGCTCCGATGGCGCCATTCGGCTGGCGGCGACCCGCGGAGACGGGACCCGCGGTGAGGTCATCACCGAGAACGTCAAGCGCATCGCCGACATCCCAGCGCGGCTCGACGCCAAAGATCTCGAGGTGCGCGGCGAGGTCTACATGCGCCTCAGCATCTTCAAGACCTACGAGGGGAAATACGCCAACCCCCGAAACCTCGCGGCCGGCGCACTGAAGCAAAAAGACCCGGCTAAAACGGGCGACTATCGCCTCAGCTTCTTCGCCTACGACGTGCTCGGCACCGAGCTCTCCACCGAGCTCGAGAAGTTCGAGTACCTGGCCTCTCTGGGCTTCACGCCCGTCCCAACCCGGCGGCTGGAACGAGACCAGCTCCAGACCCACTACCAATCGGTGGTCGCCACGCGCTTCGATCAGGACTTCGAGATGGACGGCGTCGTCTTTCGGACGAACCAGGTCTCGGAGCAGGTCCGATTGGGCGTCACGGCTCACCATCCACGCTTCGCCATCGCCTACAAATTCCAGGGCGAGTCCGGCGCCAGCCGGCTCGTCGACGTGCTCTGGTCCGTCTCCCGGACGGGCGCCATCAACCCGGTCGCCATCGTCGAGCCCGTCTTTCTCTCGGGCGCGACGGTCACCAAGGCCTCTCTGCACAACCTCGCCCTCATCGAAGGGCTGGGCTTGAAGCACCACTCGACGCTGCTGATGAGCCGGCGAGGTGGAGTCATCCCCCACGTGGAGTCGGTGCTCGAGGCCGGTGAGGGTGACATCGTCTATCCAGAGCTGTGTCCATCCTGCGGCAATGGCCCAACCGTGCGCCGCAACGACGTGCTCTTCTGCCCCGACCAGACCCGCTGTCTGCAAGCGCAGCTCGGGCTGCTCAAGCATTTCGTCGACGCCATCGACTGCAAGGGCTTCGGTCCCAAGCTCATCGAGCAGCTCTTCGACGACGGGATCGTGCGCTCACCAGCCGAGTTCTATGCGCTGCAGCCAGACACGTTGCTGCATCTCGAGCGCATGGGAGAAACCCTGGCCCAGAAGCTCGTTGGAAACATCGAAGCCCGGCGCGAGCTGGGTCTGGCCGACTTCCTGCGGTCCTTATCCATCAACGACCTCGGCAAGGTGGCTTCGAAGGTGGTCGCCTCACACTTTGGCAGCTTGCGGGCCGTGCGTGAGGCGAGCGCCGAGTCCATCGCTCAAATCTACGGGCTCGGCGAACTCACTGGGGTGTCGATCCGAGAGGGATTGCTAGAGCGAGCCGAGGTCATCGACCGCCTGCTCGAGTACGTCACGGTTCTCGATGCCACAGCAGAGGCCGAGACGAGTTCGGCGGACGGCGCGGGTCCGCTGACCGGAAAGCAGTTTTTGTTCACGGGGACCCTGACCAGCATGAAGCGCAAGGACGCACAAGACCAGGTCCAAGCGCTGGGCGGGCAAACACCGGACAACATCGTCAAGGAGTTGGACTACCTGGTCATCGGCGACGAGGACTTTGCCAAGTTCCAGGGCGGCTGGCGCTCGTCGAAGCTCAAGAAAGCCGAGAGCTTCAATGCCCAAGGAGCGCGCATCGCGATCATCGGCGAGACCGAATTCTTGACGATCCTGAAGAGCGGCACTCGCGCTTAAGGGCGCCCGTGCTCGTCGACGCCGCAGACCCCTGCGGCGTCGGCCCACGCCACGCCGCAAGCCTCGGTGGTGTAGGCGTAGCCGGCCACTCCATCGCGAGTCATGGCGATCACGCCCATGAGCCCACCTTGGCTCACCACCTCTTCGAACGTCTTGGCGAGGGCCGCTTCGAGAGAGAGCCCATCGATGATGCGCGTGGCGATTCGACCGCAGAGGTTGATGTCGACGATCTGCTCGCCGAAGCCCGTGGCCGAGAGCGCCACCAGTGGGCAAGCGTAGGTACCGGCGGGCATAGCGCTGTCGCTGATGCGCCCAACGACTTCGTGCCCGCGACCCCCTGTCGAGGTGCAGACCCAGAGATGCCCAGCGGCGTCGAGGACCACGGCGCCGACGGTACCGAAGCGATCGTCGTCGGGATCGTCGTGGGTAGAGAGCCACTCTTTACGTAGGTTTGGGAGGTCCGTGGGCATCTGAGAGGCCGCTTTGCGGGCTTGGTGCAGACCTTCGACGCCGGCGTCTGCAATCGCCCCTTCAGCGTCGGCCAGATCGCCGGTGCGACAGAGCTCACGCCAGCGCGCGATGGTCCGGTCGGTGCGCAGCTCGGTAGGCTCGGTGCCGAGCTCCTTCATCAGCCGACGGGCGCCGAGATCGTCGAGGATCCGGTCCCCTCGGTCCTGCAGGACGTTGGCCAGCCGACTGGGGTGGAGGCACTGGGTGACGTTGATAACCCCAGAGAAACGCAGGTTGTGCCCATCCATGAGGGCGGCAGAGACACGCGGGGTGCCGTCCTGCTGGAGCTTGCAGCCGAACCCTGCGTTGTAGATGGGATCGAGCTCCATGGAGGCAATGGCCGTCAGCACTCCGGTGCGCGCATCGCACTCGAGGACGGCAGAGAGCGCGGTTTCCGCCACGTAGGCCATGGAGCGGCCGCGCTCGACTCGTTCTTGGATCGTCGTGGTGTGCAGGTAAGCGCCAGCGCCACCGTGAATGATGACAGCGGGAGCGGTAAGGCGTTCGACAACCAACTCGTACTTCTTCATCTTCATCGTTATCCCCTGCCTCTCCCGTGATATCGGCATTGTCACTGGCGGTGACTCGCTCGAGTGCGACGGAGCAAGGCGCTCAGTGTCTGCGTTGCATGTCTTCGGCACAAACCGCGAGGGTATCGGCTCTCTTCTGGGAGGACGACGGCTGCTTGCCCGACGATGGCGGTTTACTTGTGAAGGACTCGCCGCTAAGTTCTCCACCCATCGTTCGGGGTTTTCTCGCCTATGCGACCGATTTTCACCGCATTTCAAAGACTTGCGACGCGAACCGGCCGTCCGGCAACGGGTGGGTCTGCAACTTGGAGTGGAAATGAAGGACCGGATGATCTTGATGCTCAAGGGAGCCTGCATGGGCTTCGCTGACGTGGTGCCTGGCGTCAGCGGAGGCACGATGGCGTTGATTCTTGGCATCTACACACGGCTCATCGACGCCATCAAGTCGATCGACTTTAGGCTGTTGAAGCCGCTCCTCAAGGCAACCAAGGGGTCGTTCAGAGCCGAGGCGCGCAAAGACCTCTTCGGCGTCATGAAGGAGATGGACATTCCTTGGCTGTTAACGCTCGTGAGTGGTATCGCCATTGCGTTCGCCATTGGTAGCAAGATCATTCCGAGCTTGATGGAGAGCCATCCGGAGCTGATGAACGCTTTTTTCTTTGGCCTCGTCTTGGCCTCGGTGAGCGCGCCTTACAAGCTGATCGAGCGCTTCGGCTTCAAGGAGGCTGGGATCGCCTTGCTTCTCGCGGTTGGAACCTACCTCATGGTCGGCGCCTCGGTGACCCCTCCCATCGACTATCGCGAAGTGACGGTGACGGACACGAAAGACGGCGGCCAGACCCTGAAGGAGCTGGCGCAGTTGGGGCCGAGCGCGCTGCCCCCCGAGGGCATCTATTGGGACAGTGAGAATGAAGCGTTGCGCACCTTGTTGCCGATGAGTCTCGAGCGCGGCCTGGACCCCAAGGCGACGGACAACCCTTACAACGAGCTCGTGGTCCCGGCGGGCACGAAGCTCAGCCTGCCCGCGCCGACTCCCTGGTTCATTTTCATCGCGGGCTTTGTGGCCATCTGCGCCATGGTGCTCCCGGGTATCTCAGGGTCTTTTATTTTGTTGGTGCTCGGCAGTTACTACTTCATGCTCAACGCGCTGAAGGGGTTCGTGAAGGCGGCGACACACCTTCACTTCCCAGGGACGCAGTTCGTCTACGTGTTGCTCTTCTGTCTCGGCGCGGGTTTAGGTCTGGTCGTCTTTTCTCGCGTGCTCTCCTACCTACTCAGGAAGTACCCGACGACGACGATGTCGGCCTTGATCGGCATCATGCTGGGCTGCTTGCGGGTGATTTGGCCCTTCAAGGAGCGCAGCGGGGAGGTGCTCGTCAACTCTGTCCCCAGCCTCGAGGTCTACGGTTCCACGGTCTACTTGGCGGTTTTCGCCTTTGTGGCTGGGCTGGTAGTGGTGCTGGGTTTGACGTTCGTTGCCAACAAGAGAGCAGAGTCTTGACTTGACGTGGGCGTCGCCGCTCGTTAAGGTGCCGCGGCTTTCGCTCGTTCTGAGCGCAGTTTTCGATGAAACATTGGGATGGCGGCTGGCCAGACATTTGGCAGTGACGGTCCCGGGAGGAAGTGAGATGCCTAGAGGAGTAATTGGAACCAAGCTCGGTATGACGCAGCTCTTCGACGGACAGGGCAACGTGATCCCCGTCACCGTCTTGCAGGCCGGACCTTGCACTGTCGTCAAGAAGAAGACCGTGGCCGGCAAAGACGGCTACGACGCCGTGGTGCTCGGCTACAGTGACATGCGCTCGTGTGAATTCGAGGGCGAGACGGTCTACAAGGGCACTAAGGCCGAGATTGGCGTCTTCAAGAAGCTGGATCTCACCCCCAAGACCCATATTATCGAGCTTCGCCTCTGGGAAGGTGAGGTCGACAAGTATGAAGTTGGCGCCACCATCGGCGCCGAGACCTTCAACCCCGGCGACATGGTCGACGTTACTGGGACCTCGAAGGGACATGGCTTCACCGGCGTCGTGAAGCGCCACAACATGAACGGCTACAAGAAGACCCACGGTACCCACGAGTACCAGCGACACGGCGGCTCCATCGGCATGAGCGCGACCCCGAGTCACGTCGCCAAGGGCAAGCGAATGGCCGGTCAAGACGGCAACACCCGCGTGACCCAGCAAAACGTGAAGGTCGTCATGGTCGACAAAGAGCGGAACCTGATCTTGGTCCGCGGCGGCATCCCTGGCCCCAACGGCGCGAAGGTGTTCGTTCAGGACGCTGTCAAGATGCGCCGGCGTCCCCGCAAGTAGTCTACCCTCGGCGCACTCTTGAACGACGCCCACACTTCGGTGTGGGCGTTGTTCCTAGAGTTGTAGAGCGACGTTAACCCCAGTTTGGCGAAGTACGCGCGGCTGAGGGCGTGCTCTACTGCATAGGTGTGGCCCAGCTCCCAGATCCCGTCCGAACGCCCGAACCCACAAGTGCACAAACTCCAGAGCAGTCTCGAAGCGAGAACGCTGACGTGCCTACGCGCGATCGAATGTCGGCCTCAGTGGCTCGCCTTCTCTTCAGCCACCACGGACCTCAGCGACGAGAACATATCCTCGCTCGGCACCTCAAACCCAGTGATGCGCTGTGAGCTGCCCAAGAACGGCTGCGCAATCTCCGTGGCTGGCTTGAACGAGAGGAGCGCGTCGCGAAGCTCCTGCCTTGCCTCCGGGGCCGCGCTCTTGCCAGCGACCAAGACGTCTTGCGGGATATGACCCGTCACCGCGAGGACTCGCAGCTTGCCCGAAGGCACCCCTAGACTCGATGCGGTCAGGAGGGAACCCGAGTAGGTGGCCGCCGCATCGCACTTGCCGTCGATCAGGTCCTTGAGGACCTGCAGGTGATCGCCGCTCCAGCGCACCTCGCCGATGAACTCTGTGGGGTCGTAGCCTTGAGCGCGGATGTACGCCCGGGGCAGGAAGTTGCCGCTGGTCGAGTTCTCGTCGGTGAAGCAGAAGCGTTTGCCCTCGAGGTCGGCGAGAGTTTCAACCGTGGAGGCGTGAGGAACCAGGAGATAGCCATCACTCTGCACCGCGCCTTCGAACTCCTTGACGACGATGAGCTCGAGCTCGCCTGGTTGCGCGTCGGCGCTCGTCCGCACGTAGATCAGCGGCGGGAAGACGCCGAAGGCGAACTCGCCACTGCGCACGCGCTCGGCCATGTCCGCGTAGCTCGCCGCCCAGACGAAGGTGATGGGCCGGGCCGTCTTGCGTTGTAGGAACAGGCGCAAGGGTTCGAGCTCGCCTTTGAGCACCACGGGGTCCACGGTCGGCGCCCATCCGATGGTGAGGGGTTCGCCAGAGAGCACGGTCGGAATGGGTTCGGTGGACTCGCTGCGGTCAGAGACCACGTCGGCGCCAGTGGTCGCGGTCGCGGCCTCCCCCGCGGTCGCGTGCGACCCGTCCTCTTTGTCGGTCGGGTCACCCGCATACAACCAGAACGCCGCGGCGAGCATCGCGAACAACAAGACCATGATGCCTCCCAACGTCAGGATGGTGCGTCCAACGCTCCATGGCGGGGACATGGGCGAGGCAGACTCGAGCTTCTCGGCCTCGCCGGAGTAGTCTGAAGCCTCGGGGTCGTCGATGGAGAACGCCGAATCGCTGAACTCGTGGCTGCCTGTGTCTTCGGTGGAGTGCACTAAGGACCGCCGCTCGCGCTTGCTCAGGCTGTGTTCCTTCGCTTTTTCCAGGATCTCGTCCCGCTGAGCCAGTCGTTCGCCCGCGACCCTGCGCACGAAGGTCCCGATCTTGTCGGTGGACAGCGTGAGCCCGAGCTCCTCTGCGGTCTCGACCAACGCCTGGCGCATCTCCTCGGCGCTCGAGTAGCGAGCGTCCCGCTCCTTCTCGAGGGCGCGCATGATGATCGCGTCGAGCTTCTCTGGCGTCGATGGATTGATGAACTGCACGGGCGGCGCCTGGCTCTCCGTGATGGCCTTCATCATCTCGAGCTCGGAGTCTCGCCTAAACAGTGGGCGTCCTGCGACCAGCTCCCAGAGTATGATGCCGAGAGAGAAGACGTCTGAGCGTCGATCCAGCTCCTTGCGATGGCACTGCTCGGGAGACATGTACCCATACTTGCCGCGTATGGACTCGCCGTTGGTCGTCTCGAACCCCTCGATGATGGCCCCCTTGGCAATGCCGAAGTCGATCAGCTTCACGTGGCCGTTGGGCGTCAACATGACGTTGTGGGGCGAGATGTCTCGGTGCACCAAGCCTATGGATTTGCCGTTGTCGTCGGTCAGCTCGTGGGCGGCGTGGGCACCGCGACAGGCTTCGGCCACGATGGCGATGGCCACCGCGGGCGGCACCGACACTTCACCGCGCGTCGCCAGCACCTGCATCTCGCGCAGGGTGCAGCCATGGATGTACTCCATGGCAATGAAGTAGTTGCCATCGACCTCACCCAGATCGTGGATGTGCACGACGTTGGGGTGGTTGAGCCGCGCCACGATGCGCGCTTCGCGCTGGAACATCGCGACGAACGCGGGATCGTCCTCGCGGTGAGGCAGGATGCGCTTGATCACGACGAGCCGTTCGAACCCAGCAAGCCCACGTTCCCGCGCCAAGAAGATCTCGGCCATCCCGCCGGCTGCAAGTCGTGTGATGAGCTCGTAACGGCCCAGCTTCTCGATTTGTGGAGGTTCCCCTGCCATCTCTCTCGGGCGACAGTGTCGGTGTGGTCTCCAAAAATTCGGAGAGACCAGGAAACCTATATCAGATGTGAGCCCACCTGGCAGCGAATGCGTGAGCGGCGACTGCACCGTGAATCGGTTCCCGACTCCGAACCCGATGCGGTCGGTCAGGTCCCGACCCTCGGTGGATCGCGGACTTTGATATCGGATGAGTCTGGACCCTCAACCAGAGAGCGCCCTGGCTGCGGCGCTCCGGCAGGCCCCAGACTCCAGACTTATTCATTCGGCTTGGGACTGCTTACAGAGACTCGCGTGGCCGCAGCGAACCTAAAGGTTGAGCTTCTGCATCACCGTGTCTTTCGAGCTCTCGAAGGTCATCCCCTCGAGGACCTTGTAGAAGTTCTGCTGGTCGATGAGCCGTGGGTAGAACATCACGGCGATCTCTTCTTGCTCGTTGGCAAAATCGCACTTCTTCACGATCTTGAGCGCTTGAGCGCTGGTGAAATAGTCTTGATGACCCGCAGCTTGTCGTCGCTGAACGATGCGTTGTCGAAGCTCGAGACCATCTCATTGAAGTCCGCGTCGGACATGGCCACGAGGGTCGGTGTCTCGACCACCTTGACGACCTCGATCTTGGTCTTGCGCACCGGCACCTCTTCGACGACCCCAGTCGCGATGGGCTGGTCGTCGCCACATTCGTCGAGGGTCAGGTCCAGCTCTTTGCAGATGCTCTTGCGGTCCGAGGTTCGCTTGAATTCTCCCAGCACACGGTGGAACCGCTGGGGATCGGTGAGCGCCGGGTAGAGGATGATCGCGGCGTCGACCCGCCCGTCCCCTTCGAAGAGGTCGATGAGCTCGACGGCTTGGGTGGTGGAGAAGCGCTCGTTCTTGGCCTCGCTTTCCAGTGCGCCCAGCCGCTTGCGCTCTTTCTCCTTGCCCTTGAGGTACTTCACCATCTCGTCGAAGTCGTCGTCGCTGATCGCTTCGTCGCTGCCCCGCTTTCCCTTCTTGTCCTTTTTCGCCTTCTTGTCCCTCTTACCCCTGTGGTCTCTGTCTCGGCCCCCGTCGTCGGCCTCGTTATCGTCATCGTCACGTCCCTCGGCGGTCTGGTCTGGATGACCGACGCCAGCCGCGACACCCTCTCCGCCTCCTTTGGGGGGCGACGCCAAACCGTTTGTCGAGATGAGGAGGGAGGCGGCGAGGACCGCTGCCCAAAGGGCGCGGCCGAAGGACAGTGCGGGATTCTTGGCGAACATCTTGGTCTCCGTGTCAGCAGGGGGGTCGGACCTCGCCGTACGCACGCAGCGGCGGCGCAGGGCGGTCTTGCAGAAAGTGTGCGGCAGTCTCGGTCGGTCCAATGGACGAGTCAACAGACTGTTCGACGCCAGAATTATTCTGTGCCGATCGCGCTAAGGGACGCGAACTCCGATAGCCGCTCCGAGAAAAGCCGGGCAACGCCCGGTCATTCGTAGACAGCGAGGCCCTCGCGCAGCGCGTCGCTCACCCAGTCCCGAATGGGAGCCGGCGAAAGCACCTCGAGAGCGGTGTGCCAGGTGAGAAACTAGTGTAACGCTTCACATGTGACCATGCTTATGGGCGTGGCTTTTCAGGGAGGCAGGGCTCTGCCCTGGCCCG
>PFUG01000656.1 GCA_002789955.1 Deltaproteobacteria bacterium CG_4_9_14_3_um_filter_63_12
CTGCTTCCCTGAAAGGCCACGCTCATAAGCACGGACACATGTGAAGCGTTACACTAGACTGACGGCACTTCTTTTTGGTGAAAGGGACACTCGATGATGAACACCAAGCCTGAAAGACCTGTTAAGTTCTCGTTGACCGCCACAATCGATGACGAGCGGCTCGGCGAAACCATGGCCCAAGCTCCCCAGGGACTCGACGAGACCGTCGCCTCCACCGTCTCGGACACGCGCCCCAGCTCCGCTCCTGACGCGGGCGCGACCCAACAAGGACGGACGACGGTGTTGCCTCGAATCCAGGTCAAGGACGGCGCCGAGGTGCTCTCGCGCGAAGCCCGCAACCGCTATCTCGAGCGCACCGTGCTGGGCGAAGGGGCGACCTGTGAGGTCTCCTTGGTTGACGATCAGGACATCGGACGCGAGGTCGCCATGAAGCGCCTGCGCCAGCATGTCCAACAAGATCGCGGCGGCTTCTTGCGCTTCGTCGACGAGGTCCGCTTGGTCGGCCGGCTCGAGCACCCCAACATCGTCCCCATCTACGATGTGGGCGTAAACGATGATGGCTCCTACTTCTTCATCATGAAGAAGGTCGAAGGCGAGACCCTCGAGGACATCATCGAGAAGCTCATCGCGGGGGATGCCGAAGCCCATGCCCGCTTCACCTTCCCCGAACGTGCGCGCATCTGCATGGAGGTCCTGCAGGCTCTGAACTTCGCCCACCAGCAGGGGGTCATCCACCGCGACCTCAAGCCCGCCAACATCATGGTCGGGCCCTACGGCGAGGTGCTGGTCATGGACTGGGGTCTCGCCAAAATTATCGGCACCCCCGAGCCCGTTCGCTCCGACGACGACGCTCAGGAACCCGAGGGCAAGCAAGAGAGTCGTGCTCGCCTCTACGAGACCCGTGTCGGCTCACTCCTCGGGACGCCAGCGTACATGTCTCCAGAGCAGGCCGAGGGAAAGACCGACCAGATCGACGCGCGCAGCGACATCTACTCGTTCACCGTGCTCATGCACGAGTTCTTCACGCTGCAGCATTACCTGCACGACGTGTCCAACCTCAGCGGCATGCTCATGGGCGCTGTCCATCGTGACCAGCCTTTCGCCACGCTCGCAAAGAACCCCTATCAAGGCCCGGTTCCGCCCGAGTACGCCCACATGATGCGGCCGGGGATGGCCAAGGACCCCGCACAGCGGTATCAGACCGTAGCCGAGGTCATGAACCGACTGGGGAAAGCCATGCGCGGCGAGTTCTCCGCGCAGTGTGCCGTCACCTTCGTCAAGAGCACGGGCAACAAGTTGGTGAAGAGCGTCGATACATCTCCCATCCCCATGGCCATACTCTACATTGGGCTCGCGGTCTTGGTGCTCGGGCTCGCGCTGGTCGGGGTGGTCTCGCTGGTGAGTTGAACCCAATAGAAGCCCTTCGACGTTGCTTGGCTCTCGGGCTCGAGGGCGGCTTCGTGTCCAAGAAAAACTCGACCGCTCCAATGCCCACTGCCATGACGCGTTCTGCAACCCTCGTGACCTTCGCCCACGCAGGCCACACCTACTCCGCCGCGCACTGGCCCGCCGCAGGCCCCGGTGTCGTCGCCCTGCACGGCTTCACGGGGAGCGGATTGGACTTCGAGAGCCTGGCCGAGGCGCTGCCCACGTTCGACTGGTGGGCGCTCGACCTACCCGGACACGGCAACACGGCACCACTGGACTCAGGCGGCAGCTGGATGCTCGAGACTTGCGCGGCAACCGCGGCGCTCATCGCCTCGCTCGCGGCCGAGAATCCGCAGCGCCCCATCCATCTCCTCGGCTATTCCTTGGGAGGCAGGGTCGCCCTGCAAACTCTGGCGCGAACGAGCGCCACAGAACACCGCGAGAAGCTCGTCGTCGTCGGCGCCACACCAGGAATCGGCGACGCTCGAGAGCGCGCGCGGCGACAGGACTGGGACCGCGCGCTCGCCGAACACATCCGGCGTGAGGGAATGGTCGCGTTTCTCGAGAGCTGGCAGCAGCAGCCGCTCATCGCGACGCAGACCCGCATCGAGGCCGGCCCGCTCGCCCGCATGCAGGCCCGGCGCCGGACCCTCGACACGCAAGCCCTAGCGCTCGCCGCCATAGGGTTGGGCACGGGCTCGATGGATTCTTGTTGGAACGAGCTCGAAGCGCTCCGCCAAGAGGTCCTCGTCATGGTCGGCGCCCTCGACGAAAAGTATCGAGCGATCGGCGAGGCCATGGTGGCGCGGCTGCCCAACGGGCGCCTGGCCGTGGTCGAAGAGGCAGGCCACTGCTGCCACCTCGAAGGGTTGGTGCAAGCGGTTGCACTGCTGAAAGCGTTTTGGCAGACAGGCTGACCCCTTCCTCCCCTTCCTCCGAAACAGTGGACCGCAGCGAAACGCTGAGGCATCCTGAAAGGTCTGTATTTGCAATTCATTGGCGCTGCAGACCGGACTTGCAACTCTGCGATCGGATTTTTCGCTCGCGACTCGGCACTGAGGTGGCTCGAGGCGAGCCAAATCAGTGAAACTGCTCACTGATTTGAGATGAATTGCCCGCTGAACCGGACCTGGATCGACCTGCGCGTGGGCGCGAGAGACAACAGTGGTATTCGAGAACACCGAGGACTACTTCGAGACGCGGATTGGGCTGCACGACAGCAATCGCTTCGAGGTCAAACTGGATTACGTCCTCAATCCAGAGCACAAAGCGAACCGCTATCGAGTCGAGGCCTTCTTCTTCATCCCAACGACCTTCGGGATCAGCGAAGACAACTACCGCTCCACCGCTTTCTACAACGACGTGCAGGCGCACATTCGGTTCAAGACGCCGGCCATCTCGCTCTCGGCGCTCGCGCGCACCGATGACAACGTGCTGATGGCCGAAATCGAGGACTCGCTCTCGAAGGTTCGCCGCAAGCCGCGAGAGCACCTGGAGCTGCAGCGCAACATCGAGCACGACCTGAGGCTGGTGGGAGCCATCGCGCGACGGCACTTGCGCGACCAAGTGCTCGAGCTCAAGACCAAGGTCGAGCAGGTCGACAACAACAAGCGCAAGGCCGTGTTGCGTGAGGATTTGTTAGCCATCGGTGAGCGTCTTCTGCGCGACATCGAGCGCTTCTGCAAGCGCTACCGCGCCATGCGTTCCAAGTTCCTCGATGGTCAGGTGCACAGCGATCGGCTCGAGGCCGCCTACCTCTGGGTCGATGAGTACATCAGCATGGCCATCGAGCTGTTCCTGACGCGGCTCATTCAGGCCATCGACAAGTATCCTCCCGTGCGTGAATTGCTCTCGGACTTTCGCGGCCGCTGTTCGGGGGTCATCCTCGCCGAGCGCAACTACCGCGGCAACGCCAACTACGGCTCCGTCATTGGCGGGGGGGTCGCCAACGACCACTTCGTATACCACCGCAGTCGCCTGAAGAAGTTCGTCTCGTCCGTGCTCTGGCTCGCCATCGACAAGGGAAAAGACGGCAAACGCTGGTCGGACCTGATCGCGGGAGTCGCGGCAGGGCTCGCGATGTTCTTCGCGTTGGTCATGACCATCTGGCAGATGCAGTGGCTGGCCACCAACACCTGGGGCTTCGTCTTCGCGGGCACGGCCACCTACATCTTCAAAGACCGCATCAAGGATTGGCTCAAAGGCGCCTTCTCGAAGCACATGACCCGCTTCCTCTACGACTACCACGTCAAGATCCGAGATCCCGTCACCAACTTGCAGATCGGCCACTGTCGCGAGGCCTTCTCCTTCGTCTCCGAATCGAAGATGCCGCACCAAATCTGGCATTGTCGCCATCGCAATGCGGCCTCGACCACGGAGATCATGAGCAAACCCGAGGTCGTCTTCAAGTACGAAAAGGCGGTCCAGCTCAATGGGCAAGCCCTCACCGCGCGGCTGCGGCAGACCCATCACGACGTCAACGACATCATCCGCTTCGACGTCAGTCGTTTCCTGTTCCGGCTCGCCGACCCCATCGAGATCGTGCCGCAACTCGACGAGGAGACAGGAGAGGTCGTCGATCTGCCCATGCCGCGGGTCTACCACATGAATTTGATCCTGCGCATGACCGCTGAGGACGCCCGCGACAACGCGATCATCGAGCACGTCCGCGTGATCCTCAACAAGGAAGGGATCCGCGCTGTAGAGGTCCAACCACTCTAGGGCCTCATGAACTTGCTCAGCCACAACGTGCGCTCGCTCGAGGGCGCTCTCGCCGCCCTCGGCGAGCCCGCCCTCCACGCCACCCGCATTCTGCGCCGCTTCTACGGCCATCATGGCCGCCCCGACTGGGCCGACCCGCGTCTTGGGAGACGCCTGCGAGCGCTCCTCGAGGCGGCGCCTGACCCCAACCCGACACGCATCCTGGAGCGAGTCGAGAGCGACGACGGCACGCTCAAGCTGCTCCTCGGCCTGTCGGACGGCGCCACCGCCGAGGCCGTCCTGATGCCCTCGTACCGCGAGGAGGAAGCCTCCGCCTGCGTCTCCACTCAGGTGGGCTGCGCCATGCGCTGCGACTTCTGCGCCACGACGCGCGGCGGCCTCGTCCGAAACCTCGAAGGTCCTGAGATCGTCGGGCAATTCCTGCACCTCGGCGCCGAAGCTCAAGAGCGCGGCCGCGCCCTGAAACGCCTGGTCTTCATGGGCATGGGCGAGCCCCTGAACAACCTCGACGCCGTCCTCTTTGCCATCGAGCGCATCGCCAGCCCAGCGCTCGGAGCGCTGGGCTGGCGCCGCATCACGGTCTCGACCGTGGGTCTGGTCCCCGAGCTCGACCGCCTCACCGCGCTCGGACTCGGCGTCCACCTCGCCGTCAGCTTACACGCCGCAGACGACGCCCTGCGCGGCCAGATCGTCCCCACCGCCAAACGCTTCAAGGTCGCCGACATCGTCGCCGCTGCCCGACGCTTCCAAGAGCGCCGCGGTCGCATCGTCACCTTCTCCTACTGCCTGCTCGCCGACGTGAACGACCGAGACGCAGACGCAGACGCCCTCGCCGACGTCCTCGACGGCTCCCGCTCGCACGTCAACGTGATCCCCTACAACGCCATTGGCGCGGGGCTCTCTGGCGTGGTCTACGCACGTCCGAGCGCCGAGCGCGTCGAGCACTTCGTCGAGCGCCTGCGCGCTCGCGGGGTCGTCGCGCACGTCCGTGACGCGCGCGGCGACGACGTGAGCGCGGCCTGTGGGCAGCTGCGCGAGCGGCGAGGCCCTCACCCCTTCCCCTCCCCTCCCCCACTTCGTGGGCGAGGGGAGGTTTCGTAGGCATGATGAAAGCCTGCAGTGTCGGTCTGCAAAGTCGGAGGTGAGGGCTAGTCCTTACCCCGCAACGCCTTGAAATGCGCGATCAGCCCGTTCGTCGAGCTGTCGTGTGTTTCGACCACCTTGTCGGTGGCGAGCTCGGGCAGGACGGCCTTGGCCAGCTGCTTGCCCAGCTCCACGCCCCACTGGTCGTAGCTGTTGACGTCCCAGATGACGCCTTGCACGAAGATCTTCTGCTCGTAGAGGGCGATCAGGCGACCGAGCGTCTTGGGGTCGAGGCGGTCGTAGAGGATGCTGCTGGTGGGCCGGTTGCCGGGGAAGACCTTGTGCGGGAGCAGGCTCTCGACCTGCTGAGCGTCGAGGCCTTGGGCCTCGAGCTCAGCGCGAACCACCTCGGCGGTCTTGCCCAGCATCAGCGCCTCGGTCTGGGCGAAGAAGTTGGCGAGCAGCTTCTCTTGGTGGTCGCCCAGCGGGTTCTGTGAGTTGACCGCTGCGATGAAGTCGGCGGGAACCAAGCGCGTGCCTTGGTGGATGAGCTGATAGAAGGCGTGTTGCCCGTTGGTCCCTGGCTCGCCCCAGAGCAGCGGCCCGGTGTCGTAGTCGGTGATGGTCTCGCCCTGACGGGTGACCCGCTTGCCGTTCGACTCCATGTCGCCCTGCTGCAGGTAGGCCGCAAAACGGTGCAGATACTGGTCGTAGGGCAGGATGGCGTGGCTCTCGGCGCCGAAGAAGTTGCTGTACCAGACCCCCAAGAGCGCCATCATCACTGGGATGTTCGAGTCCCAAGGCGCATTGCGGAAGTGCTCGTCGACCTCGAAGGCGCCTTGCAGCAACGCCTCGAAGTGGTCCATTCCGATGGTCAGCGCGATGGACAGGCCAATGGCCGACCACAGGGAGTAGCGCCCGCCGACCCAGTCCCAAAACTCGAACATGTTGGCGGTGTCGATGCCGAAGGCCGAGACCTCCTTGGCGTTGGTCGAGAGGGCGACGAAGTGCTTGGCGACGGCGTCCTGCGAGCCGAGCGCCTCGACCAGCCAGGCCCGAGCCGAGTGCGCGTTGGTCAGGGTCTCTTGCGTCGTGAAGGTCTTGGAGGCGATGCAGAAGAGCGTTCGCGCTGGGTCGAGGCCCTTCAAGGTCTCGACGAGGTGGGTGCTGTCGACGTTGGAGACGTAGTGCACCCTCATCCCAGCGCGCCAATAGGGCTTGAGCGCCTCGGTCACCATCATGGGGCCGAGGTCCGAGCCGCCGATGCCAAGGTTGACCACGTCGGTCACGGTCTCCCCTGTATGCCCCCGCCAGTCGCCACAATGCACGCGCTCGACGAAGCCGCGCATCTTGGCGAGCACCTCGCGAATCTGGGGCATGACGTCCTCGCCGTCGCAGAGCACGGCACGAGCGCTGCGGTTGCGAAGCGCCGTGTGCAGCACCGCCCGATCCTCTGTGGTGTTGATGTGCTCGCCCGAGAACATCGCGTCGATCCAGCGACGCAGCTCGACCTGGTCGGCCAGAGCGCAGAGCAGCGCGCGGGTCTCCTCGGTGATGCGGTGCTTCGAGTAGTCGAAGAGCAGGTCGTCGAGGCGAATCGAGAAGCGTTGGGAGCGGTCGGGGTCCGACTCGAAGAGGGCCTTCATGGAGAGCGCCCGGGCACGCTCGAAGTGTGCGCTCAGCGCGACAAAAGCCGGGAGTTTGGTGAGCTTGGGCATAGTCGATGCTCCGAGGTGCGGGTTGCCAGGCGAATGCCGACAGGGCGACCGGACGGCACTTGCAGCGGACATCTTACTTCGTCCGGCAGCGTCCGATCCCCATGTCTTCCTTGTCGCCATCGTTGTAGTCGACGTGAATGAACTCGCCGATCATCTCCGTGAGCTTGCCGTCGTAGTACTTGCCCCCACGCTTCCAGTCGCAAGAGAGCGCGTCGCCAACCTTCCAGTCGAATTTTTTGACCTTGTCGGCGGCGAGAACCAGAGCATCGCCGTCGTAAAACGCGACCAGCGTGTCACCGTCTTTGACCTGTGCGACCCGACCGGGGTACCAGAAGCCGTCGCTCCACTGGCCGAGGACGAGCTCTCCGTCGCCAGCGAAAGCCATGGTCGAGGTCAGCACAACAGCGAGAGCAAACAGCAAGAATACGATCCTGGACATAAGGGCTCCTTGTTGAAGAGTCTTCGAGCGTTTGAGACGTTCATTCGCGCAGAGGAGAAGGATGGGTTTTGGCCAACACAAATGCGACCACAGTCTACAGTGTCCACGTTTTGCGGCTAGCCACGGCGACTCGCCTTGTCCAGCAGCGCGTGAACGCCGACGAGACTCACTCGGGACAGCCGTCGCCGTCGCAAGAACACTCGCCGCCCGAGCAACTCAAGGTGCAGGCCGCTCCCCTGCACTGCGCATCACAATTGCCGCCAGAGCAGGTAAAACCGCAGGTTCCACCGGCCTCGCAGGTGAGCTTGCAGTCGCCCCCTGCACAGGTGCCCTGCGCCGCGCCTCCCGACTTCACACGCATCGCGCAGCTCCCACCCGAGCAGGTGAACTGGCAGATCGCTCCGGTCTGGCAGACGAACTCGCAGTCCCCATCCGGGCAGTCGTAGGCGCAGACCTCGCCGGTCTTGCCCTCGCAGGCCCCCGTGCAGTTCGACGCGGTGACGCCACTCAGATCGCCGATGACCGCCGCCTTCAGCTCCTCGGCGCCCTTGCGAATCTCCGCCGCGTCCTTGCGAATCTCCGCCGCGTCTTTGCGAATCTCCGCCGCGTCTTTGCGCAGCGCGTCGGCATTAGGCGGATCTTCTGCGAAGGCGGGGCCAGCGACAGTCAGGGTGGCTAGGGCGCAAAGGACAATTTGCGACAACTTCATCAAAGGACTCCTGTGGCCAAGGTGGAGAGGGTGAGCCTGTTTGCGAGTAAATAATAAGAAACATGAATCCCGGTAGATAGACTCCGAATCGTCAGAATGGGTGCTGGAATTGGGCGACCTCGGCACACAAAGCTTCAACACAAAGCCAGCACCGCTTCTACTTGACCGTCTCCAGCACTTGCACCGCGGCCTTCGCCATGTCCATAGGGGTGGCGCCGATGGGCATGTCCTTTTCGAGGTCGTTGTAGCCCACCGAGATGGAGAACCACTCCCCTGCGTCGTCTTGCAGGAGGTAGCTCAGGAAGAAGACACCGGGTTCGCTGCCGCCCTTGAAACCGACGTACTTCCAGTGCTCTTTATTGGGCTGCAAACCACCGTCGTTGATTGAGAGCGCTTCGAAGACCGGTTGGTAAGACTCGAGAGCATGCTTCTTGACCATGTCTCCATAGACCCCGCAGAGGTCCGCTCCAGTGGCAAACCACTCGATGGTGTCGATGTCCATGGGGTGGGTCCAGGAAGCGGCGTTCTCGACGGGAGGCAGCGGCTGACTCGCCATCTCGTCCAGAGCCTTACGGCGCCCGCTCTCGTCGAGCAGGAGATAAGCCGCGCGCTCTTCGGCGGTCTTGCCCAACTTCAGCGTGAACATGTTGCGCGTCGAGAGGAAGGGCTGGTTGAGCTTGGGATCGTGGTGACCAGTGGCCGCTAGGCGCGCCTCCACCTTCTCGCGACCCGCCTTGGACAGAAGATGGTCCGTCGCGGTGTTGTCGCTGATCATGATCATCTTGTTGGCGAAGTGGCTCAGGGGGAAGGTCGAACCGGCCTCCGCGTTCTGCATGGTGCCGGAAGGCAAGCTCTTGTGCGCCTCCTCGATGACCACCTCGTCGGTCCATTTGAGCTCGCCGGCCTCGACGGCCTCGCCCAGCGCCGAGAGGATGTAGAGCTTGAACGCCGAACCGATGGCGAACGAGCCCTGCTCGCCCAACGTCGCGATCGGTGAGCAAGCGCCCGTGGTCGAGTCGATGTGGGCGACGTAGAGCTGCGTGCGGCTCATGGTCTGCGCCATCTCCGCGGCGATGGCCTCGAAGGAGGTCGGCAGCTCCCGCGTCGACGCGCCCGGGGTCAGCAAGAACCCGCTCAGCTTGTTGTCTTCGGCGGGGTTGATGACCAGCACGAGGACCAAGACCATCCCCTCTTTCCCTTCAATGGTCACGAGGGTCTTGTTCTCTTCGGGGTCTTGTACGGAGACGATCTTGAACGGCGACGAGGGCGCCAGGCTCGCAAAGATGCCCTGCATGGCCTCGACCGAGACGGCGGCGAGGAACGCCTGATCGAAGTGGGACGTGAGCGTCTCTGCGCTTGTGTCCGCGCCGTTGATGGTGTCGACGGCCCACTGCGCTTGGGCGCCCAACGGAGTGCTGGCGTCGATGGTGTCCTTGGGCGCCGGCCCCAAAAACAGGCCAACGAGCTGGTGTGGCGCTTCGGCGTCGACGCGTGCGCTCACTCGCCAGATGGTCCCCTGCGTTCGCACGTTCAACACCAGCTTGTTCTCGCCGGTCTCGAAGACCGACTCCGGCTCCCAGGGCTTGGTGAGCGCCAGGCTCTCCATGGTCTCCTTCAAGGCCATGCTGGGCACTTTGGTGAGAAAGGAGGTTTGGAAATGCTCCTCGATGGCCTCGTTGCTCAGGACTCCATCGCTGTTGAGCACCCCGAGAACCCACTCCATCTGCGCCCCCTCTGGGGTCGAGGCGTCGAATATGGGGGGGTTCACGGGCACTTCGTCGATGGGACTTTCTACGGCTGGTGTGCTCGAACAGCACGCCAGCGCTCCCATGAGCGACACGATACATCCAAACCAGAGCGAGAAATTCAGGGGCATTCTGACTCTCCGTGCGATTCTCGAGCGTTCGACCTTCTTGGGTCCTGGTTCGAGAGGACAATACACCGATCTTTGCTCGGCGGCACCTCGCTCCTCGCATCGCCTTGCAGAAACCTCTCGCGGGTACTTTGTGGGTAACAACACGAGCGTTGCGAGGGGTTAGAGATTGAGCTACGAAGCTGTATTCGCTGGCCATGACCTACCAACTGGGAAGAACGATGAAATCATTGACGCTAGTGCTCGCCTTGTCGCTCTCGGCTCTCTTCACCCTCGGCTGCGACGACGCAGCGGACCCTTCGACCGACGGGCCGGCGGCGCGGACGTTGACCGCCGCCGTCTGTGAAAAGCAGGCCGCGTGCTGTCCGGGCGATACCGAGACGGTCTCCGAGTGCGAGACCAGCCTCGAGCTCGTGGTGGGGCTCCTCTTCACCCTTGAAGGCATCGACGTCAGCGAGTCGGCCCTCGACGCCTGTGTGGCGCGCTACGCCGCCATGGACTGCGAAACCGTCGCGGCCTACGGCGGCAAGCCCCCCGTGCTGACGCTCTGCGCCGACGTGTTCACCGGCACCCTCCCGACGGGCTCCGCTTGTGGCGGAGGCGACTTCGCCTCGGCGCTGATGGGCGACTACCAATGCGCCAGCGACGTCTGCAAAGACGGGACCTGTGTGGCCCTCGCTGGCGACGGCGAAGCCTGTGAGATCGGCGGCTGCACCGAAGGGCTCACCTGCTTCCAAGGCACCTGCACCCCTGCGCTAAAGCTCAATGACGACTGCAGCGCCAACAGCTTGCTCTGTGTGGCGCCGCTCGACTGCTTCAGCAGCGACGGCGGGACCACGTTCCTTTGTCAGCAACCGACGGCGCTCTCGGTTGGCGAGGAGTGTGCTTCGGGCACGTCCTGCGAGTTCGGCTGTTTCTGCCCAGTCGGCAGCGAAGGCTGCGCTGCGGGCCTGTGCGGCAACGTGAGCCGCTGCGCGCAGTAAGGGCTCGCGCAGGAATAACTTCCGAGGTGCTGAGCGTCGAGGCGCACATCTGCCAAGGCGCGAGGACGAGGCGTAGCACCGCTACGTCGAGGACGAGCAACGGCACCGCTACGTCGAGGACGAGCAACGCAGGCAGATGGGATGGATCGGCGCTCAGAGACCGGAAGTTGTTTCTGCGGGAGCCCTGAGGAGCTTGCTCGCTCATAGCCATTGAGATGGGGGAACCCAGCCGCCGAAGCGGCGCTCCAGCTCGAGCGCCGCGGCGATGCTGATGTGGTCCTGGCCGTGGGTCGCGCCGATCTGCACGCCGAGCGGCAAGCCCTTTCGGTTGAGACCGAGGGGCACCTGCGTCACCGGGAGCTCGAGGACGTTGAGCAGCGCGGTGTAGGCGTATTCGAAGCGCAGCGTGAGTTGGCGCAGGAAGGGGCTGTGGTGCTTGGGGGCGACCCGTGGGTAGCTCGGATAGACCAGGAGCCCGCCTTCGCCCATGTGCTCGAGGAGCTCGCCTCGGACTTGGTCCTTCAAGGCCAGCAACCGTGCGCGATGGGCCGGGAAGTGGTCGAGCAACGACTCGGTTGCCGCCAACAACGTCGCCATGGCCGTGTGTTGTGAACGGCCGACCGTCCACTTGGCCAGCTCGGTGAGGGGCTTGATGGGGGTCCCCTGCCCCATGAGCGTCCCGAACGGCGTCTTGCTGCCGGCGGCGAGGCAGGCCGACCAGATGTCGAAGCTCTTCTTCAGCCCCTTGATCGACGGCCGCCGAACCACCGCCCCCAACGACTCGAAGTGCGCGACGACGCGCCTCTGGGCGGCGAGGAGCTCGTCGCTGACTCGCTCCATCCCGTTGAATTCGATGCTGACAAGCGTTCGGCCTTCGAATGAGACCGTCGCCGGGTCCCCGAGCTCGAACGGGAGGCAGCCTGGGTCGACGCCATCTGGCCCCGCGATGATGCGCAAGAACGGCATCAGATCGCAGGCGTGGCGGCAGATGGGGCCGGTGACGACGTAGCGCGCGACGCCCTCGTCCGCGTGCGGATACTGCCCCGTGCTAGGGACGAGCCCACCGGTCGACTTGTGTCCGAAGACGCCGTTGAAGAACGCCGGCATGCGAATCGACCCGCCGACGTCGGAGCCAATGCCGATGGGCGCGCCGCCCGCACAGACGATGGCCGCCTCGCCCCCTGAGCTGCCACCGACGGTCCGAGTCTGGTCGTAGGGGTTCGAGGTCGCGCCGTAGACTCGGTTGTTGGACTCCATCCACATGCAGAGCTCGGAGGTGTTGGTCACCCCCAACGGGATGAAGCCGGCTGCGCGCATGCGCGCCACGGTCACGGCGTCGCTCGTCGAACGCAGGTCCTTGCGCTGCATCAACCCCGTCGAGTTGGGCATGCCGACGAGCGCAAACGACTCTTTGACCGAGCAGGGGACGCCGTGAAAGGGGGGCAACGCGTCGGCGCCCTCGTCGCGAAGCCGCTGATCGGCAGCGTCAGCCTCCGCACGCGCCACGTCGAAACGCTTGAAGACGACGGCGTTGAGCGCCGGATTGACCGCCTCGATCTGTGCGATGAAGGCTTCGACGGCGGCCAGCGAGGTGACCTCGCCGGCGCGAATTCGGCGGGCGACTTCGCTGGCCGAGACGTAGAGGAGTTCGTTCACGGCCATATGTCGACTTTGTAGACCTTGGGTTCCAGACCCTCTGGGATCATCAAGACGCCGTCGAGCTCGGGCGCAATCGCCAGCGATTCGACCTGGCCCGGAGCGATCGCCGAGATGCACGGCTCCTGCTGTAGCGCGGTCCACAAGGCGTCCGAGTTGCGACGAAACCAACGCACATCATCGGTGCGGAAGGCGATGGCGAGCCACTCGCCGCTGCGGTCCACGTCGGCGGCGATGGCGGCGCCTTTCAGCGCCGGTGCGTCGGCTTCGGTCATCAGCTTCTCGAACGTCGCGACAACGTCGGGACTCAGCGGTGCACGGCCTCTGAAGAGCTTGGTCTTGGGGTCGTCGGCGTTGCCCTTGGTGATGACGTAGACATCGCCACCCAGCGGGTCGACGAAGAGGGCTTCGGCGTCGTGCGACTTCCCGTCGCCATACTCGAACTCGATGACCTCGTACGCGTCGATGACGATGGGCGTGGTCACCGACACGACCTCGTCGATCGACGGTTCAGGGAAGCGGATGAGGCCAAATCGCTTGCGAGCGAGGGTGTTGTTGCCGGTGTCCGAGGCGTAGAGCCACTCGGGTCCCCCTTCCTCGTCGGCGGGCGCCCAGGCCAGATCCTCCCAGTCTTCGACGGGCGAGTTGACGAGCCACCAGGTCCCGAGCTGATTTCCGGCTTCGTCGACGGCGAGCAGCAGGTTGTCTGCGCCGTCGTTGTGAGTCCAGTAGACCCCGGGCTGGCTCTTGCTGGCCACCAACCCGCTGAGCTCCCGGGCCATGTCGGTCTTCACTCGACCGACCCGATTGGCCGAACCGAACGTGGGGCAAACCACCGCCTCATCGACGAACAAGACGCTGGCGCTGGCGTTCTCGGGGACCACGAACCAGGACAAGCCGTCGTCGACCAGGGCGAACGAACGCGCCGAGTCCTTGCCCGACGGCCCCTCGCACGCCCCCTTGCGCAGGGCTTGCGAGATGCTCTTGCCTTTCTCGCGGACCCAGAGCTTGACGGTGCCGTCGTCGAAGAGCATGCCGAGCACGTTGCCCGAAGCCGAAACATCGGCCGCGACGACCTGGCCCTTCAGCTCCGGCGCTTTCTCTTCGTCGAGCACGGTCTCCAGCAGCCCCTCGGCCCACCGGACCGCAAAGAGCGTGGTCAGCTCGCCGGAAGCCGCGCGAGTGACCACGAAGGCCTGGTTGGCGGTTGGGTCGACGAAGAGCGCCTCGGCGTCGTGGGCCGCGCCATCGTCATAAAAGACCTTGACCTCCTCGTAGTCCTCGACATTGCTGCTCTTGCCTGTGGTCGAGGCGTCGACCGTCGGCTCGGGGATTCTGAAGATCCGCGCGGACTCTCGGCTTCGTGAGTGGTCTCCGGTGTCCGCCACCAGCAGGATGTCAACCTCTGCGCCGGCCTCGAGGGCGAGGTCTTCCCAGTCGCGGTTGAGGGCTCCGACGAGCTCGAAGCGGCCCAAGTCGTGGCCGAGCCGGTCGAAGGCGAGCAAGAGCGGGGCGGAACCTTTGTCGTTGATGGCCCAGAAGACCCCCGGCTGGCGTCGACTGGCGACCACCCCAGAGACGTCGTCGGCCCATTTCGTCTGCAGCACCCCCGTCTTCACGGGGCCGGCGAACGCTGGGCAGACTCCGAAGCCGTTGTCGGCCTTCGTCGTCTCAGTCAGGTCGGCGAGCCCATCGGCCGTGTCAGGGACTGCGGACTCGCAAGCCCCCAGCGCACCGGCCAGGCCGAGGCAGACCACGCAATTGGCCCACGCTCTGCGGAGAGCGGCTTCGCGACTCATGCTGGTCATTGTGGTTCGTCGCACAGCGTCCTCGCCCCTGATCACGGTGTTCAGGTCTGTATAGGGGAGGAGGGGCCTTGGCTGCAAGCCCAGACCTGATTCGGAGGTCTTTTGCATTGGCTTTATCGCCTCCGTTGCGTGCGACCGAAAGGCGCAACTCTCTGTTTTCTTTTGCGTGTGCAAACTTTGCACGCCCAAAATCGAGAGTTCTATCTTTACTTCATCGGCTTTGTCTGATTAGAGAGCCCTGCGTCTGTGTCTTGGCCGCGTAAAACTGCCAAGCTGGCGCTCCCCAAGGGGGGACAGAAGACGACCTTCGAAAGAGGCTCCAGGCCTTGCAGGGCATGGGCACCAAGGCCACGCTGGCGCAGCTCAAGGCGGTGGATAGCGGCGAGAAGCAGGCCGGACATGCCGGCTGCGGAGGCTGCCCGAAGGCCGACAGCTGCGCTGACAAGCACAAGGCGCAGAGTCGGCGACGAGGCCAAGAACTCTGCGCCTCGTCTCGACGCCCAAGCCCCCAAGGCTCCAGGCCTGCATATTTCGGCGAGGTTGGCGTCCATCGGTGCAGTGGGTATCGTAGCCGCCCTGTCTCTAACTTCCGGCGAGGTTGTCATGTCTAGGTCTCAGCGGGTTCTTGTGTCTGGTGCAGTGCTGTTCTTGCTCGTCGCGTGCCGGCACCCGTTCCAGCCGACGCAAGCGGAGGTCTGCACCTATGACAAGGCTGTGCGGGTCGGTGAAAGCCACGCCATGAGCGGCATCAGCCAGTTCGGAAACGTCTCCTACGTGTGTGCCATCGACGTGCGCGAGGAGGTCGACCGCGGCTACGACGAGGGCTACCAGCAGGGGATGGCGCTGCGCTTGGAGAACGAGCGCGCGCGGGTCTGCGGCTATGATGCGGGGTACAAGGATGGAGCCAACGACGGGCAACGTGGGGTCGCCATGCAAGGGCAAGTGCCCGATGTCTGCACCGCGGCGACCATCGCAGAGACCGAGCGGGGCTACCGCGAGGGCTACACGTTCGGGATGGAGAACAAGCCTGCGCAGGTGAACGTGACGATGGACCACTCGGGTCACGGGATCCTCAAGCCAGCGGCGAGGCCCGAGGAGGAGTGCATCGAGGCCTATGGCCAGAAGGAGTGCGGCTACGGCTGCATCGAGGCGTATGGCCAGCTGCGCTGCGCGACCGAGCCCAATCATCGCTGCATCGAAGCCTACGGTCAGATCGCCTGCGGTCTGAACTGCACCGAGTCCTTTGGCGAGCTCTCCTGCGACGAAGAGGAGTGAGCTGCGCCCTGGTTTCTTGCGTACAAACCCGCTGCTGCCCGGAAAAGATCTTGCCCTGCGTGACGAGGTTCATTAGAACTCCACTCCTCTACTAGGCAGGGACGGGTCTTTGTGGTCGTTCGCGCGCGCTGCCGGCCGGACGAAACAAGAGGGTAAGAAATGCGGAATGTTTTCTTGTTTGTGTTGGCGCTGACGTTCGTGGCCTGCGCCGAAGAGGAGAAGAAGTCCAGCGTGGTCGACGAGCTGGCGTGTGGGATCGTGGTCTGTGCCGAAGTGGACGAGGACCCCAACTTCGATCCCAACAGCGTCGTGGTCGACCCTGAGGGTGGGAAGGCCGACGCGGCCGATGAAGTCAGCGCCAAGCTCTTCGAGCTGACCGCCGACGGCGAGCTCAACGTCTCCGAGGTCCGCGCGATCTACGAGGCCGCAGGTGCGAAGCTGAGCCCCGGCGAGGCCGCTGTCATCCGCGACGGGATTGCCGAGGGGACCGTTTATACGGTGCTCCCAGAGGCCAAGAAAGAGGCTTACACCTTGGCCCGCGTCTCGAACATCACCAACGCCGACGAAGTGGCGCTGCTGACCGACGGCCGCTCGTTCTCTGGCACGGAGATCCCCGAAGCGGTGCAAGAGGTCGTCGCTTTGGCGCGGCTCAACGGCGCCGTCGCCTACGACGTCCGCGAGAGGGGCGAGGACGGCGAACAGATCTGGACGCACTACCCCTCGATCTCGCCGGCCGTCGGCAACATGGCGTTCGAGTACACCGAGATCTCGCCGGCAGCGCTGCAAGCGGACCTCGACGACAAGACTGCGGTCTACAACGCCATCGTCGGTACGGAGCAGGCGACGACCTCGACGGGCGTCGAGTACACGACGCCTCGCTACGAGCAGCGCACGGGGGGGACGGGCAACGTCACCGCTTACTATGACGAGCTCTACCACCCCGACCTCTTCGCGCGCGGTGAGCACGGACAGAAGTGGGCCAACAACTTCGCGATCCTCTCGGACGGCACGCTGCATTGTTTGCCGGCGGTTCGTCGCGACGTGAACCAGCGCGTGATCCTGACCAACCCGGCCTTGGCGCGCGAGAAGTTCATCCTCTACAACGGCCACATCAACGTGCTCGGCGGAGTCGTGACCGACATCGAGCTCTCTGGCGCGCTGAGCAAGCTGGCTGGCAAGGGCAAGGCCAACTTCATCGACCCCATCCCGCTGTTGGAGGCGTGGGGCTACAAGATGGAAGACGGCCTGCGGGTGCGTTGGGGCAACACCACTTCGGGGACGCCGATTCAAGAGAACTACGTGATCACGGCCCCGAAGGAAGTGCCCGTCCCTTAGGGTCTGCCGGAGAATACGTGGAGCGTTTTTGTCCCTAATCAGGACTTGGCGTTCGTGATGGAAGCAGGCCC
>PFUG01000186.1:0-791 GCA_002789955.1 Deltaproteobacteria bacterium CG_4_9_14_3_um_filter_63_12
CTGAACGCGATCTTCATCCCCGACTGGTCGAGTTCTCCGTTGCACTGGGAGGCGCCAAGGCGTTTCCTGGGCTTGGCGGCAGGCGGATCGAGACGGATCGCTGGTACCAACTCACTCTGGGTGACGACGGTGTGCCAGCCAGCGTCTACGATGACCCCGGCGCCGACGAACCGGAAGCTACATTCGTCGAAGACATAGCGTTCCTGGACGGCCGGTCGGATCCGGCGAAGACGCTCTCGAGGCTCGTGTCGTTGAACTCCGTTCCCGATGCCGCGGTCACGTCAATCGAGGCGGCGTTCTCCGGATTGCCCACGGATGAGCCGACGCACCTTGCAGTCTACAACGTCGGCCAAGGCTCATGCGCTGCGGTGTGCACCGCAGACAACGTCCCGATCGCGTACGTGGACTTCGGCGGGGGCGTCACCCGCAACGCGAAGACGTACCCAGCAAGCCTTCGGTTCTGCTTCACACAAGAGCCGCCCGTGGTGCTCTCGCACTGGGATCTAGACCACTGGGTATCCGGCAAGAAGCACCCGAACGCACTGGACCTCACGTGGATCGCGCCAAGGCAGAAGATGGGGGCGTCCCATCTGAAGTTCGCCACAGAGCTACAACGCCGCGGGAAGCTCCTCATCTGGCCCACCGGTCTGGCGACGGCAACCACGGGTCATGGCACGCTCTTCAAGCTGCAGAAGCACCGAGACCGCAACTACTCTGGACTGGTTGTCGTCGCAGAAGTGGGCAGTCCGAGCGCGAAGGTCCGCGTTCTCTGTCCGGGAGATGCCCCCTAC
>PFUG01000186.1:1003-3038 GCA_002789955.1 Deltaproteobacteria bacterium CG_4_9_14_3_um_filter_63_12
GAACGGGCATACGGCACTTCCTGCGCTGCCGACGTTGCCACTGGCCCCCGCCTGCGGCGGCATCCAATGCTCGCTCGCCATTCAGCAGTAGAGAACCCGCTCCTACTGCACCAGCTCGAAGAAGTCGTACGTGAGCGTGACCTGCTCGATGACGTTCTCGTCGGCCTCGTTGTCCCAGTCGCCGGCGACGAACTTCACCGGCCAGGCGCGGGACAGCGACCAGCGGCGCAGCGTGGTGCCGTCGCGGTCCTGCTGGACGATGTCGAGGTTGCGCTTGTAGTTCACGTCGGTGAGGCCGAGGCCGCTCGAGGTGATGGCGACGTCCTGGAACCAGTCGAAGAGGTCGCGGTCCTGGGTGGCGCCGCGCTCGAGGGTGACGTCGGCGAAGGTGAGCCGGCCGGGGCTCTTGTTCGGGATGAGCGAGCCGCCCTCGAAGTACTGGACGTTCGCCACCTCGACGGAGAGCTCGCTGCACTTCTGGAAGCCGGTGTGGCCCACATCATCTGCTTCGATAACGAACTTCCACTTCTTGTGGAAGCTCCGGGGGTTGCCAATGACCGCCATGTTCTTCTCCTCCTACGCTGCGACCGCCTGGATGGCGGCGAGCAGGTTGTCGATGGTGCCGAGCATGAACTCGCACCGCCGTGCCAGGGCTGCCCGAACGTGGTCCACGGGCGTCTTCTCCTTGTGACAGGCGCGGCAAAGTAGCTGCCCGTTTTCCGGGTCGCCCGTTCCGCCGAGAGCAATGGGCACGATGTGGTCAAACTCCAATCCGCCGGTGTCACCGCACTCCACGCACGCTCCTCCGCATCGCTCGTGGATGAGCTTCATCGTCCAGGGAGTGAAGTACTGCCCGTCACGGGACTTCACCAGCGAGCGATCGTGGACGTACCGCGGGTGATCGGCACCGTGCCCGAGATCGGGCCGCGGGCTGTGGTTGTGGCGGTAGCGCGGAATCCCGGTGGCGTGGTGGCGCTCGACCACCGTGATGAGCCCTCCGCAGCCGCAAGCGCACTGGTGCCAGCCCTGTTGCTCCTCCACCCACTTGTCCACGCCGATGTATCTGCCGTGCTCGACCCGTGCGTGGTGACCATGGACGAAGCGGGGGATGCCCCGATGCCGATGGGCACGCTTCACGACGATGCGCTCGCCGCACCCGCACGCGCAGAGCGGCGCCTCTGCCTGCATCGCGTCGACCCACGCGTCGAGCGGTGCGAGGCCCCGCCAGCGCCCGTCCTCGGTTACACCCTTGGGCATCCTAACCTCCCGCTGCCGCGAGCTCGGCCTCGAGGGCCCGGGTGTCCTGACTGATCCGCAGCACGATGAACTCGGCCGGCTTGTTGGTGGCGAGCCCGACGCGGGCGATGAGCTTGCCGGCGAAGATCACCGAGGGCGTGTTCAGCGTGTCGGAGACGTCCACGAAGAAGGCCTTGGACGGCTCGCGGCTGCGGAAGGCGCCGTTGTTCATCTGCGTGAGCAGGAACGCGGTGATGGTGCGACGGACCTGGGCGCGCAGCCCTTCGGTGTTGTTCTTGTGGCGGGCGAACTGCAGGCCCTGCTTGAGGCTGCGCTCGATGAAGATCACCCCGCGCCGCTCGGCGACGTAGGGGAAGTTGCCGCCGCCCTTGAGCGTGCGGGAGCCGTCGATGTAGCGCGGCAGGCCCGGCCCGGTCGTGAGCGGGTTGATGCGCTTCGGGTAGACGAGGTCGCGCTTGGCCTCCTCGAGGACCTCGTCGGTCTCGAAGCCCAGCACGCCGAACATCCGGCCCTTGTCGATGCCGGCGGGCGGGTCGTAGACGCCACCGGGGCGCGCCGAGTCGGTGCGCGAGTAGACGCCGGCGATGAGGCCCGAGGGCGGGACCACCACCTTGTCGGCCGGCCCGAACACGCTCTTCGCCGGGTTGAGCACCTTCACGCGCGGCCAGTAGATGGCGGCGAACTCGGTCAGCTCGCCGAGCGCGGCGACGCTCAGTACGTAGTTGACGATGCCCGTCGCGCTCTGGTTCTCCGGCGGATCGAGGACGGCGAAGACGCC
>PFUG01000659.1 GCA_002789955.1 Deltaproteobacteria bacterium CG_4_9_14_3_um_filter_63_12
CGACTTCCGCAAGGAGATGGAGGCTGCCTCGGGGCGCTCGCTCGGTCGTTTCTTCGACCAGTGGCTCCACTCCCCCGGCTACCCTAGCTTCAAGGTCACCTTCGCTCACGACGTCGAGCAGGGCGTGGGCAACTTCACCATCGAGCAGACCCAGGAGAACAAGGAGAAAGGCGTTCCCTTGTTCGAGGTGCACGTCGAGCTGGGCTGGACGACCGCGGAGGGTACCTTCACGAGGCGCGTCCACCTCGAGCACGCCAAAGAGCAGTTCAGCTTCAAGATGGTGAAGCCGACGATGGTGCGCTTCGATCCCAACGCGACGGTGCTGCACAAGCTGGAGTTCGACCCCGGCGAGGAGGCGCTGACCGCGCAGCTCGAGGCCAGCGACGTGGTGGGGCGAATTCATGCCGCCCAGATGCTCATCAAGACGGGCAAGTCGAAGAACATCAAGCGCGTGCGTGACGCCTACGAGCAGGAGTCTTTCTGGGGCGTGAAGGTCGAGATCGCCGGCGCTCTGGGCGGGGCTCAGACCCAATCGGCGCTGACGGCCCTGTGTGCGTTGGTCGGCAGCGAGAGCGATCCGATGGTCATGGGCTCGGTCTTCAAAGCCGCCGGGCGCTATCGCGACCCGAACATCGCCTTGGCGCTCGAGCAGCGGCTCAACGACCCATTGCCCTACCGCGCGCAGATGTCGGCCCTCGAGTCGCTCGGTCTGCAAAGGGAGTCTGCGCCTCTCGAGCGTCTGCAAGCGGCGGCGCGTGTCGACGGCTTTGGCGGGCATGCCCAGTCGGGCGCGCTCAGAGGGCTGGGAGAGACCCGTCAGCAGGCCGCGATTCAGACGCTGGTCGAGAGCCTGCGCTATGGGGCGACCTCGAACCGCGCCCGTCCCGCGGCGGCGACGGGGTTGGGCACCTTGGCGAAGTCGGTGCGGCGCAGCGAGCGGGAGCGCATCATCGAGGTCTTGATCGACCACCTGCGCGACCCAGACGAGCGCGTCGCCGCGGCCTGCGCCGCAGCGTTGGCGTCGGCGGACGCGGGCTCCTCGATCGAAGCCCTCGAGGGCTACGGGAACGGGCTCTCCCATCAACAGCAGGTCGCTGTGGAGGGTTTGATCGCGCGGATTCGCAGCGCAGCGAAACCCCAGGACGCCGCGACCCAGAAACAAGTCGAGGAGCTCTCCGCCAAGGTGCGCAGGCTGGGCGAGCAGATCGAGGAGCTGGAGGCCAAGCTGTCGCTCGGGAAGTGAGGCCGAAGCCCGAAGCCTGAGGCCTGAAGCCTGAGGCCTGAAGCCTGAGGCCTGAAGCCTGAAGCCTGAGGCCTGAAGCCTGAAGCCTGAGGCCTGAAGCCTGAAGCCTGAGGCCTGAAGCCTGAGGCCGGCCTGGGTTACAGCTGACCCTTGACGGCGTTAGGGGTGACGGTTATTAGCCACAACGCCAATGCGAACCGACGGAGGTCAGTATGGAAATCTCGGAATTGTCAGCCACGATCAATGAGCTCAAGGGGCGTCTCGAAGAGCTCCGGAGGTATCTTTGACCTCCCTCGGCTGAAAGAAGAATACGAGCGCATCAGCGCGGAGAGTCAGGCTCCCGCCTTTTGGGCGACGCAGGAGAGGGCACAGACCCAGCTAAAAGAGCGCTCGCGAATCAAGAATATCATCGACTCCGTGGAGTCTCGCGAGGCGGCCGTCGAGGAGGCGGAGCTGTTGCTCGAGATGGCCAAGGAGGAAGGAGAGCTCTCGGTTCTAGATGAGATCGCCGCGACCCTCGAGGCCTCCGAGAAGGTGATCAGCACCATGGAGGTCTCTCGCATGCTCGGCGGCGACCACGACCTTGGCCCGGCGATCGTCAGCATCAACGCTGGGGCTGGTGGCACCGAGAGCCAGGACTGGGCGGAGATGCTGCTGCGCATGATCACTCGCTACTGCGAGCACAAGGGTTACTCCGTTGGGCTGACTGACTGGCAGTCCGGCGAGGAGGCGGGGATCAAGAGCGCCACTCTGCAAGTCGAGGGCGAATACGCCTACGGCATGCTCAAGGCCGAGAGCGGCGTGCACCGCTTGGTCCGCATCTCCCCCTTCGACGCCAACGCGCGCCGACACACGTCGTTTGCGAGCATCTTCGTGTTTCCCGAGATCGACGACTCCATCGAGATCGAGATCGACGAGGGCGACCTTCGGATCGATGTCTACCGATCGAGCGGCGCTGGCGGTCAGCACGTCAACCGCACGGAATCTGCGGTGCGCATCACGCACTTGCCGACCAACACAGTGGTTGCCTGCCAGAACGAGCGCTCCCAGCACAAGAACAAAGCGACGGCGATGAAACAGCTCAAGTCTAGGCTGTACGAGAAAGAGCTCAGGGAGCGAGAGAAGGCCAAGGACGCCGTGAACGCGACCAAGCGGGCCATCGACTTCGGCAGCCAGATTCGCTCCTATGTGCTGCACCCCTATCAGCTGGTCAAGGACCACCGGACCAACCTCGAGGTCGGCAACGTGAACGCCGTCCTCGACGGGGATCTCGACGCCCTGATCACGACCTATCTCCTCGCGAACGCTGGCGGTCCTGCGCTGCCCGGACATTGATGACACGCTGTTGACCGGGCCGATATTGTCCGCGTCGAGACCTTTCCAATCGAGAACGAATCATGAGCACCATTGACGCACCGAACCTAGTGACCGTCGCCACTCCCGCCGAACCGGAGCTCCTGCAGAACGACGCGTACATCGCCGCCCAGAACCAGGTCATGCGCGGCCGCATCGAGAAGATGAAGGCGTTTGCCGAGGAGGGCGTCCACCCTTTCGCGAACGGTTTCACGCCCGGGAACATCGCCGCACAGCTGCAGCAAGACTACGGCAAGCTCAGCGCCGAAGAGCTCGCCGCCACAAGCATCGAAGTGAGCGTCGCGGGCCGCATCATGGCCATCCGCGGCTTCGGCAAGGCCTCCTTCATCCAGCTCAAGGACCGCAGCGCCGGAATCCAGGCGCATGTGCGCAAGGACGCGGTCGGCGACGAGACCTACGAGTGGTTCAAGAAGCTCGACGTGGGCGACATCGTGGCGGTGAGCGGCACGCTCTTCATGACCCGCACCGAAGAGCTGACCATCCGTGCGAAGAGTTTCAAGCTGTTGACCAAGAGCCTGCGTCCTCTGCCGGAGAAGTGGCACGGCCTGACCGACGTGGAGACCCGTCTTCGCCAGCGCTACGTGGACTGCATCGTCAACGACGACGTCCGCAAGCTCTTCGAGACCCGCGCCGCGGTGATTCGCAACATCCGCGCGGCGCTGGACGAGCGCAGCTTCCTCGAGGTCGAGACCCCGATGATGCACCCGACGCCCGGCGGCGCGGTCGCCCGTCCCTTCGTCACGCACCATAACGCGCTGGGGATCGACCTCTTTCTGCGCATCGCGCCAGAGCTCTACCTCAAGCGTCTGATCGTTGGCGGCTTCGAGCGCGTCTATGAGATCAACCGCAACTTCCGCAACGAAGGGCTGAGCCGCAAGCACAACCCCGAGTTCACGATGCTCGAGTTCTACTGGGCCTACGCGACCTACGAAGATCTGATGGACTTCACCGAAGAGCTGATGTCCGACCTCTGCGTCAAGGTGCTGGGGAAGGACTCCTTCGAGCGCAACGGGGAGACCGTCTCGTTTGCCCGACCCTGGCGTCGACTGAGCGTTCGCGAAGGAGTGTCGAAGGCGACGGGCGTGGCCATCAGCGATCTGGACAAGCGCGAGGTGTTGGAGACCCTGGCGAGGACCCTCCCCGAGCCGCTTAAGGCCGAGACCATCGGGAACATTGGCGACGGCTACCTGCTCATGGAGATCTTCGACCAGAAGGTCGAGCACACCCTCGTCCAACCGACGTTCGTCTTCGAATACCCCGCTGAGGTCTCCCCCCTCTCTCGCCGCAACGACACCGCCCCGCGTTTTGTCGACCGCTTCGAGCTGGTCATCGCCGGAATGGAGGTGGCGAACGCCTTCAATGAGCTCAATGATCCTCTGGACCAACGGCAGCGTTTCCTCGACCAACTCGAGGCCAAGGCCGTAGGCAACGAAGAGACCCACCCCATGGACGACGACTACGTGCGCGCCCTGGAGTACGGCATGCCTCCCACCGCTGGCGAGGGAATCGGAATCGATCGGCTGGTCATGCTGTTGACCGGAGCCGAATCGATCCGAGAGGTGATCCTCTTCCCTCAACTTCGCCCGGAGCAGCCCTAAGCAATGGCATTCGAGAGCTTCGTCGGTTTGCGCTACTTGATGGCGAAGCGGCAGCGCAACGTTTTGTCCGTCATTACGCTCATCTCGATCGGGGGCGTGGCGGTCGGCGTCATGGCGCTGATCGTGGTGCTGAGCGTCATGGGCGGGTTCGAGGGTGACCTGCGCGAGAAGATCGTCGGCGCCAAGGCCCACATCGTCATCGAGGCGAAGGAGGGTTACCTCTCCAATTACGAAGAGCTCCTGACTCGCCTCGAAGGCGTCGATGGAATCATCGGGGCGAGCCCTTACTTGGAAGGTGAGGTGATGATCAACTCGGCCTCCAACCACCAAGGCGTGGTCCTCAGGGGCATCGATCCCAAGCTCATCAAAGGTGTCAGCAACCTAGAGTCGGTGATGGAGGAGGGGGGGCTCGAGTACCTCCACGACCCCTCGACGCTGCCCAAGCGGTCCTACCGCGAAGACCAGAACGAACGTTTCGGCGAGCTCAGCGAGTTCGTCCTGCAACAAGACGGAGGCGACGACGCCACCTCGGACACTGAGAAGGCCTTGATGCGCGCAGCGGGCGCCAAGGCGTCCATCGCCTTCGCTGGCGGTGACCACGGCCGCTTCATCAACGAAGCCGTGAGCCGCGCCCATGTGCGTCGCGACAAGAAGTCCGCGCTCGAAAAGGCCGACGGCCCCGATGACGAGGACGTCGTTGGCGACGACGAGGAGTCCGCACCCGACGGCGTGGACAAGGTCGACGACGACGACGCCGATGCCGACAGCGAGGCCAAAGAGGCCGACACCAGCGGCGAAGGTGACGTCTGGCTAGACGACTCAGCGGCCTCCCGCAAGCCCCGCGAGATGGGCACAGTGCGGGTCTCCAAATCGAGCCTCGGTCCACAGAGCCGCAAGATGGGTCCCATCAAAGGGGTCGAGCAAGGGCCGGAGGACCGCGTGGTCGGGGGCATCATCTTGGGACGCGAGCTCAAGACGGCGCTCAGCGTCTTCTTGGGTCACGAGGTCAACATCATGAGCCCCATGGGCGACCTGAGCCCGGCGGGGAGTATGCCCAAGAGCCGTCCCTACCGCATCGTGGGGGTCTTCTTCAGCGGCATGTATGAGTACGACACGAAGCTGGTCTACATGATGTTGCCGGACGCCCAGAAGTTCCTGAACACCGGCCATCGTGTGTCCGGCATCGAGGTGAAGGTCGACAGCTTGGAGAGGACCGTCGAGCTGCGCCACGTGGTCGAAGACCTCATGGCGGACCGAGACGACGTCGTGGTCAAAGACTGGCGGGAGCTCAACGGCAACCTCTTCAGCGCCCTAATGCTGGAGAAGATCGCCATGTTCGTCATCCTCACGTTCATCATCTTGGTGGCCTCGTTCAACATCGTCTGTCTGTTGATCATGATCGTGATCGAGAAGGGGCGAGAGATCGCGATCATCAAGTCAATGGGAGCCAGCAACCTTTCGGTGATGGGGATTTTCTTGCTGCAAGGCGGCGTAATCGGATTATTGGGGACTCTGTTGGGCGGGTTGGCCGGTTTGGGGCTGTGCTGGGTCATCGGCGGGTGGGGGATCGAGCTGCCAGCGGACGTGTACTACCTGAGTCATGTGCCGGTGGAGGTCAGAGCCATCGAGGTCTTGTTGATCAGTGGTTCCGCAGTGGTCATCAGCCTGCTGGCGACGATCCCACCGGCGATTCTCGCTGCTCGCCTTGACCCGGTGGTGGGACTTCGGTACGAATAGCCGCCCTCGCGTCGAGGCGAGAAAAACCGAGCAGTTATCGAGAATTCCGAGCGTGAGCGCCGCTCACCGACGAAGCGAACATCGGTCGTTGGCAAGCGAGGCAAATAAACCCAGTTGAGTGGAAGGTGAGGCGACAGGCAGGGAGGCGAGGAATCGTCACCGCGAAGGTGCCGCCCCGCTAGAGGCAATCTCGAGCGCATGAGCAGTGAAACACAGGCAAAAGGCGACATTCACATCGTCGATTTGCACAAGTCGTTTCTCCATGAGGGGAAGCGGCTCAACGTGATCAACGGCATCGATTCGGTCTTCCGCAAAGGCGAGATGGTCAGCATCAGCGGCCGTTCCGGCGTGGGAAAGAGCACGTTTCTGCATGTGCTCGGCACCCTCGATCGCCCGACCCGCGGCCAGATTCTCTTCGGGGACCAAGACGTATTCACCCTGAGCTCGACACAGCTCGCCCGCTTTCGCAACCAGCACATCGGTTTCGTCTTCCAGTTCCATCACCTCCTCCCCGAGTTCACGGCGTTGGAGAACGTGATGATGCCGGCCTTGATCCATCGCCTCTCGAAGGCCGATGCCGACCGAAAAGCCCGTGCGTTGCTGGCAGAGGTGGGGCTCTCCGAGCGCTTGCGGCACAAACCCGGCGAGCTCTCCGGCGGCGAACAGCAGAGAGTCGCGTTGGCCCGCGCGCTCGTGATGGAACCAACCTTGCTATTGGCCGACGAGCCCACCGGAAATCTGGACCAAGATACGGGGGAGGGCATCCACGATCTCTTCCTCGAACTCAACCGGCGGTTCAACTTGACGATCGTGATCGTCACTCACGATCCACGCCTCGCGGCGCGCATGCCCACTCGACTCACAATGAAAGATGGGAGATTCGTCGAGCCTGGTGACGCAGCCCATGCCGCTGAACACGTGGCCGCCGAAGTGGCCGCAGACGAAGAAGATCACGAAGGACTCGTGACGCTCGGTGCTACCGAGCACGGCAATGACGCCACAGGATGAAAGTTTTGCGCCACTCCAAAAACAGCTCGACTGAGCGATCGGACTTTTCGCGCCCTACACGGCACCAAGCGGACTCGAAGCGAGACCGCTGGCGTGCCTGCACGCGATCATTTCTGAACTTCGCGCACCTTCCCAAAGGTTGGGGGCGCGGGCCGTTCTTGGTGCTCGCTCTCGCTTTTATGGTCTCCCTGCCAGTGACGGCCTTCGCGCAGCCGCGCGTGTCTCCGCCGCAGGAGGGCCAGATCATCGACGAGATCCGGGTCGTCGGGAATCGTCGGGCCAGCACCGACGAGATCCTCTACAACATCCACCAGAAGATCGGCGAACCCCTGCGGCTCGAGACCATCAGCGCCGACATCAAGCGCGTCTTCCGCATGGGCTTCTTCGATGACATCCAGGTCGACGTCGACGAGGAGGATGGCAAGAAGGTCCTGACCCTCTACGCGCTGGAGAAACCGGCGATCGCGTCCATCGAGTTCGTGGGCAACGACGAGCTCAGCGACGAGGACCTGATGGAGAAGGTCGATCTGAGAGTGCCCAGCATCCTCGACCTCTCCAAGGTGAAGTCGAACGAGGAGAAGATTCGAGCGCACTACGTAAAAGAAGGCTACTACCTGGCTGAGGTGAGCTCGAAGATCGTCGAGCAGCCCGACGGGGACGTCGGCATCCGCTACGTCATCCGCGAGTTCCCCAAGGTCACGGTCAAGAGCATCACCCTCGTCGGAAACAAGGCGCTGAGCGACTCCGAGCTCAAAGAACACATCTTCACCCGCGAAGCCTACTTCTTGGGCTTCATGTCGGGAGCCGGTGAGTTCAAAGAGGAGGAGTTCAAGCGAGATCTGCAGCGCATCGCGGCCTACTACGCCGACAGCGGCTACCCTGACGCACGCGTCAGCGATCCCCAGATTCGACTCAGCGACGACCGCGAATCGATCTACATCACCATCCAGATCAACGAGGGCGACAAGTACACCATCTCCGGCGTCGAGGTGAGCGGGGACTTGATCGTCGAGAGGGCCGAGCTCGAGGCGATGCTCGAGCTGCAAGAGGGCGACGACTTCAAGATCTCCACGCTCTTCGCAGACGTGAAGCGGATTCGCGACGTCTACCTCGATGACGGCTACGCCTACGCCAACGTCGAGCCCAAGCGCCGACGCGACATGGACGCGAAAACCCTCCAGATCATCTACGACATCAACAAGGGGAACCGCGTCCGCTTCGGGCAGATCCGCGTGGTCGGGAACCAGAAGACCGCCGACAAGGTGATTCGACGCGAGCTGCTCATCAACGAGGGCGACCTCTACAGCGGCACCGGGATCGAGCGCAGCCAAGCCGGCGTGCAACGCCTCGGGTTCTTCGAGAAGGTCGATATCACCACGCACCCCGCGAAAGACAAGAACTACATCGATGTCCAAGTCGAGGTGACCGAGCGTCCCACGGGCACGTTCCAGGTCGGCGCGGGCTTCAGCTCGGTCGAAAGCTTCATCGCGACCATCCAAGTCAGCCAGGAGAACTTCCTCGGGCGCGGTCAATCGCTGACCGCGCAAGCGACGTTCTCGGGCCTGCGACAGCTCTTCAACCTGCAGTTCTTCGAGCCTTACTTCCTCGACACCTTGTGGCGCCTCAGAGCTACGGTCTTCAACTTCGAGTTCCTCTTCACCGACTTCACGCGCTCGAGCACCGGCGGCACGATCGGCTTCGGCTACCCACTGTTGCGCGACCTCATCCTCGACATCACCTACACCATTGAGGGCGTCGACGTGACTCCAGGCGGCCGCTTGGGCCACCAACAGCGCAACGTGGGAAGCCTCTTCAAGGGCGGCATCACCAGCAGCATCGGGACGACGCTCATGTGGGACACCCGCGACAACAGACTCTTCCCGACCAGCGGCTTCACCCAACAGGTGGGCGTCGAGATCGCAGACGAGGCCTTGTTGAGCGAGAACGAGTTCACGCGGGTGAACGGAACCAGCCGCTGGTACTTCCCCCTCTTCTTCGGCTTCGTCCTCAAGTTCAACGTCCAAGCAGGCCTGATCTCGAATTGGAACGCTGGCGGCGAGCCCGTTCCCATCTTTGAGCGCTTCTTCGTCGGCGGTCCCAACTCGGTGCGCGGCTTCCAGCGCTCCTCCCTCGGGCCCACACGACACGTCGCGGCGGACGCCAGCGATCCCGCCTCGCCGTTGACCGAGTTCAACATCGGTGGCGACAAGCAGTTCATCTTCAACGCTGAAATCGAGATCCCCATCCTCACCTCGGTCGGCATCAAGGGCGTCCTCTTCGCAGACGCAGGAAACGCCTTCGACAATGACCAAGACCTGAGCGTGAAGCTCGACCTCTTCAACAAAGAAGACCAATTCGATGACATCCTCCGGACGTCTATTGGCTTCGGTTTGCGGTGGCTCAGCCCCATTGGGCCGCTGCGCTTCGAGTGGGGATTCCCCCTCGCTCCAACGGCCAAAGAAGACACCTTGGTTTTTGAGTTCAGCATTGGCAACTCGTTCTAGCCATGAAAGGCCTCTTTCGCGTGCATAGACGGTGTCCGTAAGCGACAAGAACATAATGAGTTTTCCTTCGGGCCATGGGGCGCGTGCGAGGAGATACGATTTCACCTTGTGTTTTCTATCCCACCTTCGTACACCTCCTCGTCGTGATTCGTTCGGTCAGACGTCGTCTGGCAAATAGGGCGGCGGTGGTTGTCTGAGCCCTCGAGACCTTGTCGACGACCATCACCAGGATCTTTGCCGAAAAGGGGGACACATGGACTACCTCAAAGCAGGCATTCACTGGGGTCATGTTGCGGTTCGGGCCGCCGGCTACGGCGCTCTCTCCATGGCGTTTGGGACCTTCCGAGGCCCCAATCCGGTCAGCCATTGGGCGATGCAGCAGTGGTGTACCGGCGCCTGCAAAGGCCTCCACATCAACCTCGAGCTCATCGATGGCCACAAGCTCCCTCGTGGTCAGGTGATCTACGTCGCCAACCACGCCAGTCTGTTGGACATCCTGGTGGTCGGTTGTTTCTTGCCCTTCGATTTTCGATACCTCGCGAAGGAGTCCGTGTTCAAGGTCCCATTCCTCGGACAGCACCTCGCACAACAAGGACACCTCAGGGTCTACCGCGGCCGCAAGCGCCACCTGAACCACACTCTGCCCCTGCGCATCCACAAAGTCGTCGAGCAGGGCGCCAGCGTGCTCTTCTTCGCCGAAGGGACGCGCAGCACCAACGGGGAGCTCTTCTCCTTCAAGATGGGCGCGTTCGACGCCGCCATCCGCGAAGGCTTGTCCATCCAGCCCATCGTGTTGCGCGGCACCGCGGCGATGATGAACCGCCAAGCCATGGACATCGTGGGGGAAGAAGCGCGCTCGGGGAGCGTCACGGTTCTCGAGCCCATTGGCCTCGACACCTTGGTCGGAGACGACACCCAACGCGCCGAGCAGCTCCGCGACCTGACTTGGACCGCGATGGCCCGCGAGCTGGGACAATTGGGCGACGAGGCACTGCGTAACGACCACACAGAAACGCTTCCCCTTGAAGCTCGGTCCCGTTAGGAACGTCTAACAGACTTCATGACCGCCTCGAACGCTGTGCGGCCGCCCGATTCACCCCCGAAGACGGAACCCACTCGATGCAAAAATTGTCTGCCTATCAAGAGTCAAGTGCTCTCTCTCAGCGACCAGCCACGTGGACTTACTTGTTTGCCGGTCAACGGCCAGCAAAAGAATTGACGCTCGTTCGTTGGCTACTGGCCGTGCTGATTGCCCTCGCCGTCGTGCTGCCTGCGACCGCATCCTCCAAAGATTTCAAGGTCGGGATCGTCGACTTCGCCTTGGCACTCGACCAAACCGAGAAAGATGGAGCGCTCAAGAAGCTCGTCGATGACGCCGAGGACCGCAAGAAGACCCTCGAGAAGAAGGAAAAAGAGATCCTGACGCTCGAACAAGAGCTCA
>PFUG01000247.1:0-820 GCA_002789955.1 Deltaproteobacteria bacterium CG_4_9_14_3_um_filter_63_12
GTAGACTGACGTGTCAGTTTAGCCCAAACTCTGGACGGACCGATGCCTTTGGTTTTTCGGACACGAACCGTACGCAGGGGTCTACCTGCGGGATCGGGGGAAAATTACCAAACACTCCTTTTTACGGAGGACCAGAGCCGGCGCTCGGCGAGCTGGCTGGCGAGGTCTAGGGCTGACGCCGCCATGCTGTGGTCAGGAGTCACTCGCTCGGGGACGGCGAGCGCTTGAGATACCCGAACGAGAGGGCCGCAGCCGCCACCGTCAGACACGTCTCCAGGATCGTGACAAAGAGCAAGAGCCAACCAGTCACATCGTCGCCGCCGAATTTGTGCAGCGGCGAGAACTTCTCGGAGATGGCGTCGCCCCACCACGCGCTGAACGTCACGATGGAGACGACCAGATGCGACAGCCCCAGCACGACGATCGAGACGCTGGCCGCTCGATGAAGTCGTTGCCACCTGAAGAGCTGCAAGCTGACGAAGGCGAGGACCGCGACTCCAAGGCAGACCCCTGCCCCTTTGAACATGGCCATGCACATCTCCGGGGTCGAACCGGAGTCATCGGAGGCGGCGAACTTCAGGCCAGCGACGACCATGACCGAGGTGCCGCCGAGCCCGCCGACCAGAATGGCGAGCGCCAGCAGTCGGGGTCTGTAATCAGAAAAGTCCATCGAACCCTCTGGCAAAATAGGCGTTGTTGCGGGGACCACTCAGAACACTGCTGGCGTCAGCGGCCGCGAACGCCCTCGAGATACTCCGAAAACATCGGCTGGAGCCGCTTCGGCAGCGCCTCCAGCCTGAGCTCGCCGGCGTCGATCGCG
>PFUG01000247.1:860-11855 GCA_002789955.1 Deltaproteobacteria bacterium CG_4_9_14_3_um_filter_63_12
TCCAGCCTGAGCTCGCCGGCGTCGATCGCGGCGTTCACCGCGTTCAGGTCCGTGAGCTCCAGCTCTTCGACGTGTCGGACCAAGCTGGGGGCGAGGCCAGCGCGCAACATCTCCCTCGTGGCTGGGCGGAGCCGAGCGTCCAAGCGGTCCATCAGAGGGAACCGGCCATCGGTGAGATACTCGCGAATCTTCTTCGCGATGGCAGGGCCCACGCCTGGCAGTCGAGTCAGGCCGCCTTCCAAGGTGTCCACGCCCTCTTCGAGCTCGCGCAGGGTCACGGCTGCTTTCTGGTAGGCGTTCACCTTTACCCAGGCCTCCTTCTCGTAGAGCAAGGCGAGGGCGACGTCTTCGAAGACCGCAGCGAGCTCGAGGTTGAGGGGCGTCATCGCAGCGACACCTCGGCCAAGTAGAGCGCCAACGCCTGGGTCCTTCGGCGCACGGAGTCGAGGCTGCACCACTCGTCCATGCTGTGGGCGCCCTCCCCGTTACCGCCAAGTCCGTCGATGGTGGGCACGCCCAGCGGCGCCAACAAGTTCGAGTCCGAGAAACCGCCCTGTCGCGGCGCCTCGCCAACGCCGAAGCCGACTCGCGCAGCGTGGCGCTCGTAGCGCGCCCGCAGCGCTTGGAGCTCGGGTGAGGACTCCATGGGCGGGCGCCCGATCGTCCCCGTCAGCTCGAAGACCGCGGCGCGCAGCCTATCCGGCACTTGGGCCAGGGCGTCGAAGGGGTGAGCGACCAGGTCTTTGAGCTGGCGCAGGGTGTTCTTGGCGTCGAGGCCAGTGACGCAGCGCAGGTCGACGACACAGCGCGCGGTGGGCGGGACGGTGTTCTTGGCGGTGCCGCCCTCGAAGAGCCCGACGTTGAGGGTGACGCCTCGCTCGTAGTCGGTCATGGCTTCGATCTGTGGCACTAGAAGGGCCAGCGCGTGCACGGCGCTCACGCCCTCCTCGTGGGCGTTGCCGGAGTGAGCACCGACGCCGCGCACCTGCACGGTGAAGGTGCCGCCGCCCTTGCGGCTGGTGACGATGCGGTCGCCCGCCCGCCCCATCTCGAAGACCAAGGCCTCGGTCAGGACAGGCGCCAGCATGTCGTAGACGAAGCGCCCGCTGGGGGTGCCCACCTCTTCGTCGGCGACGCAGATGAAACGAGCCTTCAGGGATGCGGCCAGCGAGGGCGAGGCAGTCTGCAGCGCCCGCAGCGCAAAGAGGATGATGGTGAGGCCAGACTTCATGTCGACCACGCCAGGGCCGCGGGCGACGTCACCGTCGCGAGAGTAGCGGACGAAGCCAGAGCTGCGTGGATAGACCGTGTCGATGTGGCCGACCAGCGCCATGGAGGGAGTCTGCTCCCCGACCGCGGGGGTCGCGTAGACCCTGGCCTTTGCGAAACGCGAGTCGCGCGCCTCGTGACGAGTCACGGACAGCCCGAGGGTAACGGCCTCCTCGTCAAGCAAGCAGGCGGCGGCCTCGACGTCTTCTCGGGCATACGAATGGCTCGACGCGTTCACCAGCCGCTCGAGGAGGGGGAGCTGAAGAGGCTCGAAGTGCTCGTCGACGGCGCGACAAAGTGCGTCGACTAGAGTCGGGTCAAGGGGCTTGTCAGACATTGGGTCCTCAGCGAAGCATCGAGGTCGAGGGACTCACTCTCGGCGAAGTGACGCTCACTGGCAACTCACCATGAAAGGGTCTGTTGGCCTCACCCCCCGCCCCCCTCTCCCTGGCGGGCCCTGGCGGGAGAGGGGGAGTTCGAGGATCGATCCCTTATGCCGCCGAAAGGTCCCGCACGTCGAAGCTTGGTTTGCCTCGTCACCCGGAACGGGACCACTCCTCTCCCGCTAGGGCCCGCTAGGGAGAGGCCCGCGGTTCCACGGCGTGGGTCGGGCGGTCAGACGCGGTCCCACGGCGTGGGTTCGGGCGGTCGGACACCGTTCCGCGGCGTTGTCTTCAGCCCCGAACGTTCTTTAATCGAGCACGACGCCCCATTCCACAGCCGCAAACCCCTGCCGGGTCATGGGCTCGACCTTCGCTGGCACCATGGGGATGGCGTTGGCTTCAGGCGAGACCACGAACCACAGCCGGAAGAGCGAGTCGGGTTTCGGCTGGATGTCCAACGTGGCGAGCGGGTCGAGGACGGCCGCATCCGTGAGAGGATAAACAGCGTAATACGGTGCACTTGGGAGGTGGTCCTTCCAGTAATCCACGAAGTCGAACGTCTCCGCCGCCGTGAACCCGTAAAGGTTCATGAGCTGGTTGAAGAAGGGCACCACTTCCGAAGCCGGAATCACCCAGCCGCGCTCTTTCGGGAAGCGGTGCGGGACCTCGGCTTCGTAGAACAGGAAGGTGTGCTGACCGTCGATCAGCCCGCTGGGCTCGACGCTGACGTCCCAACCCGTGCCGTACTCGGGGTCCGACACCGTCACCTCGCAGCCGGAGTGCAAGCCGATCTCGACCTGCACCTGGGTCGTCTGCGTCGGGTAGAGGTAGAGGTTGGGCTTGTCGGCCATGGAGGTCGACATCAGCTGGAAGTTGATGCCCGACAGGAGCTCCCCAGCGACGACCTGGACACTCGCCGTCTCCGTCGTCTCCCATGCGTTGCGGCTGGCGGTGAGGACATAGACGCCAGCGGGCAAGGGCAGGCCGTAGAGACCAGCCTCGTCGACGACAGTCTCGGCGATCATCGCGGTGCCCTGGTAGGCGGCCACGATCGCGCCCGGCGCAGGACCGACGTACACTGGAGTCGTCGGGTCCATGGCGTACTCGGCCAGCTCCACTTTGCCTTCCACCGTGCCCGTCAGACGCGGGGTCATGGACACCTTTTGGTACTCCAAGATGGCGCGGCGCAGCTCGGTCGGGGGAGGAGTGATGGTCAGGGCGAGCTGCTCGGCGGTGTGCCGCTCGGACCACTGGTAGAGTGCGAAAGCGCCGTTGGAGTAACCCGGCAACGAGTAGACGATGTCCGACGAGAAGACCCCGAAGAGAAGCGCATCCCAGGCCTGGTGGAAGACCTGAATCTCGGCCGGGAAGAGGCCAGCGTTGATGAGGATCGCGCCCAGCTCGGCGGTCTGCGCCAGCCACCCATCAGGGTACACGATGACCTGGCCCTCGGTCCCTGCCTGCAGGCTGACCAGCGGGAACATCACGACCTCGGTGGCGCCCGGAGCGAGGCCCTCGAGGGTTCCCCAAGCGAGCTCCGCGTTGTCAACGGGACACATCGACGGATCGATGCAGAAGCCAGCGGCGTCCCGGTACATGAGCATGATGGGACCGATGGGGTCGATGCTGCGGTTGGTGACCTGGAAGCGGACGAAGGTGCCCTGCCCAGTGTCGGCCATGGAGGCGTCGATGAGCAGAGGCGCGTCGTAGTTGGCCAGCACGCCGGTGTAAAAGAGGAGCTTCGAGACCACGCCGCCGGTCACCAAGCAAGACGCCTCGCCGACCACCCAGCTGGGCAGCTCGTAGAGCTCTCGCCAGGGCCCTTCGCCAGTTGGAAGCGGCGAATTCGTGGTCTCGCAAGCGCCGTTGTGCACCTGCACCTCGTTCCACACGACGCTTTGGGCGTTGGGTCGCGCCGGCCAGGTGTCGGTGGCCTGACCGCTCGAGAAGTCGACGCGGACGTCGATGCTGCGCTCGTCGGGACTGTAGACGTAGAGCACTGGCTTGGCCGGGATGGCGCCCATGTAGTGGTCCGGCGAGGAGACCAGGCGCGAGGCGCTGTCGCTCTCCACGAGGTTCACGCCCCATTCGTGCACGGTGTAAGGGGCGGGCTCGCCGATGAACTCGCAGGCTCCGCCGCACTGGGGTGCGCTCGGATCGGACGGGGTGCAGACGTTCTGCGGTGGACAGTCGCTGTCTTGCATGCACTGGGGGTGGGCGTCGAGACATGAACCGCCGCTACAAATCCCGCAAGCGCCACAGTCCGCGTCGACCTGGCACTCGAAGAGATCCGGCGTGCTGTCGGGCGAGGTCTGGTCCGCGCTGGAGTCCTCGACGGCATCGAGGTGAACGACATCGTCATTGGTCGATGGGGTACTGCCTGTGCAACCGAAAGTGAAGAGCAACACGAGGAGCAGGCTAAGTGTGAGGAGCAGGGTACGCATGGTGTTCTCTCGTATGAGGGGGGGAATGATCGCGCAGACCTGGTGCGAGAATGATGCCACCCTCTAGAAACCAGTCAGCATCGGACTCCTTGACGATTCTCCGAATCAGAATTCCGGGAATCCGCCGGCCGAGAGTCAGATTTCTGTCACCCCAGCTTGACGCTCACAGCCAACCTTTGCGCTTGAAGAACGCCAGCAGACCGACGGCGATGGTGGTCATCATCCCCAAGGCGAAGGGATAGCCGAAGGCCCAGCCGAGCTCTGGCATATTCCACGGCGACGACGTGTCGAAGTTCATGCCGTAGAGCCCAGCGACGAATCCCAACGGGATAAAGATCGTGGCGATGATGGTCAGCACCTTCATCACCTCGTTGAGCTTGGCGCTGGTGACCGAGAGGTTGATGTCCATCAAGCTCGAGACGTACTCCCGGTAGCTCTCGACCAGGTCGATGACACGCAGCACGTGGTCGAGGCAGTCGCGCAGGTAGACGCGAGTCGCTGGGTCAAAGTACTCGGCCTCCTCGCGCATCAAGGCGTTGATGGCGTCGCGCATGGGCCAGGTAGACCGTCGCAGCTCGAGCAGCTCTTGCCGATAGTGCATCAGGCGCCGCACGATGGGTTCTCCTCCGCCCGAGAGAAAGATGTCCTCCTCGAGCAACTCGAGGTGGTCGCCGTAGACCTCCAACACGGGGAACATGTGGTCCACGATGGCGTCGAGCAGGGCGTAGGCGAGGTAGTCTGCGCCCACGTTGCGGATACTCCCGCGGGTCCTGCGGAGGCGCTCTCGGACGGGCTCGAAGCTGTCGCCCGGCTTCTCCTGGAAGGTCAGCACGAAACCCTTGCCGCAGAACAGGCTAACCTGCTCGACGTCGAGGTTTCCCACATGGTCGAGCATCCGAGCCACAAAGAAATAGTGGTCTGCGTAGGCCTCGAACTTCGGACGTTGGTGTGTGTTGACCACGTCCTCCATGGCCAACGGGTGCAGGCCAAAGCGCTCGGCGAGCTGGGTGAGCACGGCGGCGTCCCCCAACCCGGCGACGTCGACCCAGACCACGTCGGACTCCAAGCCCTCGAGCTCGGCCAGGTCCGTGATCGTCCGCTCGTCGAGCGTGTCCGGGCCGTAGGCGATGATATGAACGATGGGAGCCGGCGCCGAAGCGTCGACGTTCAGTGTGCCGGGCGAGGTCCCCGGAGCTCGCTTGGCCCCGGGGAACTTCTTCTTCTTGCTCACTTTCTCCGCTTTCTTCTTCGCCACAGCTCTGCCTCCGCCGGCAAGACGCCTCTCAGATTGAGCGCCTCAGAGACCATGTTTGCCCAGCGATGGCAACCTCTCGTCGAGGTTTGAACGGTGCTCTTCGAACCCTGGTTCTTGCCGCGTCGAGAGCCGAAACCTGCCTTGGGACGGCTCGCCGCAGGGTCCCAGTGGAGGGCGCAGCACGCTGCGCCCCTACGGAGGGCGCGCTCCGCCCCAACGGAGGGCGCGGCACGCAACGTCCCAGCCCGGGCCTTCGAGCTACTCGCCCAGCTCCTCGGGGAGCTGGAAGTAAGCGCTCGGTAAGATTCTGACTGGACCTTTGCGACACACGAGGTGCGCCCCCGCATAGGTCCAACCCACCAGCCTGCCTTCGTCCAAGGTCTCCTCGATCCCTGGCGGCACCACGAACGCCCGGGCCTCGCCTGGCGCCAAAGAGAAGTGATGCGGCTCGTATTTGGGCATGGGTTTGCCGCGTCCGCCCTCGTAGTGAACCAAGAGGACGAGGTCGGAGAGCTCGATGGAGAGGGGGTTCTGGACGGTAAGTGTGATGTCTTGTCCGGCCGGCCCATCCTCCTCGGCCGCACCAAGCCTCATCTTGCGTGGCCGCTGCGGGTTCGGATCGTCGATGGTCAACAGCGAGATGGTCTCCACGCTGCTCGCCCAAACATACGAGACCGACTCCAGCTTCTCTCGGGTCGTCCGATAGCCTCCTTCGTCGCTCATCCAATCGCTGCGGAATTGGCGTTCGGGCGAGTCGTCCGGTGGACAGGGTCCGTCTGCGACGAGCTTGTCGGTCAGTGGCGTGCGCACTTCGCCACGCACCAGAACCGTCTGGAAGCTCAGCGAAGGGTCGATGGCGTCGAGGCCAAAGAGGTTCTGCCGCCCCAAGCGATGCGTCGCGCCGCGGTAGCGCTGGCCGTCTTCGAGGCAATAGCCGTCGGGCAGGGTGGGGTCAAAGGGGGCGTTCTCGTAGAGCGTACCGATGAAATAGCTGCCATTGGGGTCGATGGAGAGCAGCGTGTCTGGGTTTTCGGCGTCCGTCGGTTCTTCCTGCATGGGCTCGGCCCCCTCTTCGGCACTCGGCGCGCTCGTCTTTTCGTGTTCTTGCTCTTGCTCGTTTTCGTGCCCGTGTCGAATGACCTCGGGGCGAGGGGGCGCGCAGGCTGCAGCGAGCAGCCAGAGCATCCAGAGAGTCAACAAGAAGGCAGGACGAGACGGCCGCTGCAGGCGTGAACTAGGAGTCGTCAGGGAACAGCCTGCCCACTTGAGCATCGCCAGAGACCTGAGGGCAGCGTCGGTCTGCTTCGACGATGGTGGGCATCGCCTGCATCGACCTCCTTGCCCTCCCACCTCTGACTTCGTCCAAATGCGCATTTTGTTCCCGGACGACTCCTTAGGAGCTTTCCTACAAAACCTCGATGTCCAAGTTTTGCGCCGGGTTCGTGGCATACGAGTGGGCACTTTCGTTGCGGCAGAGTTTGACCGGGTCGTCGGTCCCCATGTACGTCGATCCAGGCGGACTCATTGTGGAAGATTTCCGATAGGTTTCACCGCTGGACAAACTACGGTACCCCTGAAGTGCAATAATGGAACTCCCGTTGAGGCGGGAAGCCTCCTTTCGCTGGCCAGACTGCAACCCAAAGAAAAAAGCAAAAGGGGGTCCGGGGGACAAAGTCCCCCGGCGGGTCAGGGCAGAGCCCTGCCTCCACCCAAATGATTTTGTAGGGAAGCTCTTAGAGATGCTCATGTGTCGGATCGCTTCACGGGACGAAGTCCGTTGTGCGCCAGGTTCGCGGAGATGCGCCTGGCGTGGGAGGCCGAGCGAGTATGCGCGCCTCGGCCTGTCTTGGCAATTCGACCGGTCGACAGCACCACTGCCGTGCATTAGCTTCTGTGTCCTGTTCGCTGACGCACCGCAGCGCTGCGCCGAACTTACCCTCAACCTTGTTCACAGGCTCCCATGACGACCTCGTTTCAACTCCTCGCTCACCCTCTGCTCCCATTCGCCGTCTGCCTGCTCCTTACCCTGACCGCCTGCGACAAGCTCGACGAGAACGGCTTCGACGACGCCCAGACCGACACTGGCTCCACGGATTTCGGCGTCGATGCTCCTGACACGAGCCCCGATCAGAGCGAGCTCGACACCGTCGACGCCGAGATAGACACCAACTCGCAGGTCGTCTCCAGCAGCTTCAAGGTGCGGGCGAGCGTCGAGCAGCTCGCCATCTGGAGCGCGCGGCCGGACACCCAACTCGAGGTCCTCGGGCCCGATGGGGAGCTCTTCACGACGGGGACCACCGACTCCCTGGGAAGCCTCATCTTCCGCGACGTACCCGCGGGCGACGGCTACATGGTGCGGCTCGCCGACGAGCCCTCCGACTACACCGACCTGCTCGACGTCATGACCGTCGAAGGCAGCCTCCCCGACGAGTCTTTCTACGCCGACCAAGTGCTCGAGCCGGGCTTCGGCTACCTGACCACCCGAGACGGCACGACGCTCTCGATCTTCGTGTCCCTGCCTGGTCCTGTGGAAGACGGTCCCTACCCCACCATCGTCAACTATTCGGGTTACAGCCCCTCGCGACCAGGCCGCCCCATCGACGGGGCCTCGCTCTTCTGCGGGGTCTATCCCATCCTCTGCGACGCCCCGGATTTCGCCAGTGGGCTGATCTTGGGCCTGCAGGGCTACGCATCGGTGGGCGTCAACATGCGCGGCACGGCGTGCTCGGGCGGCGCGTACTACTTCTTCGAGCCCCTACAGCTGCTCGACGGCTACGATGCCGTAGAGATCGTCGCCCATCAGTCCTGGGTCAAGAATAACAAGGTCGGCATGGCTGGGCTCTCCTACCCAGGCATCGCCCAGCTCTACGTGGCCTCGACGAATCCGCCGAGCCTCGCCGCCATCTCTCCCATGTCGGTCGTCGCCAATACCGGCGCGTCGACCATGGTGCCCGGCGGCATCCTTAACGCCGGCTTCGCGCTGGAGTGGATCGTCAACGTCCTGGACCGGGCGGTTCCTTACGGCGATCAGTGGGTCCGAGATGTGGTGGACGCCGGGGACGGGGTTTGCGAAGAGAACCAGCTCCTGCACTCGCAGCGCATCGATGTGGTCGAGAAGATCTACGACCACCCCTTCTACAACGACGAGGACTACCTGCCGCTCGACGCCACTCGCTTCGCCGAGCGCATCAATGTGCCGGTGTTTCTTGTCGGCCAGTTCGAGGACGAGCAGACGGGGGGCCACTTTCCGGCCCTCTTCGACAAGTTCACCCAGGCGCCCATCACCCGCTTCACGGCGACCAACGGTGTCCACATCGACGGCTTCTCGCCGCAGATCCTGGAGGAGTGGTTCAACTTCATGGCCTTCTACGTCGGCGGCGACCTCCCCAAAGTCGACGCCACGTTCCGTGCCTTGGTGCCGACGTTCATGGACCAGGTCTACGGCGCGAGCATGGACTTCCCAGAGGATCGCTTCGCTCTCTACGCCTCCTTCGACGAGGCCAAGGCCGATTACGAGGCCGAGGACCCAGTCCGCATCATCTTCGAGTCCGGTGCGAACCCGGCGGTCGACCCAGGCGCGCCGCAGGGCAGGTTCGAAAAAACCTTCGCGTCCTGGCCGCTGCCCGAGACCGTCGCGACCCGCTGGTATTTCCAGCCCGACGGCAGCCTGGCCGACTCGCTGCCGCCGGCCGACGGCGGCGCCTCTTCCTTCGAGCTCGACCCCGAGGCCGGCGACCGCATCTTCTTGGCCAGCGGCTCGGTCGACCCGGTGCAGCCCGACTACGACTACCGTCCGCTCATCGAAGGCAAGGCGCTGGCCTTCCTCAGCCCGCCGCTGACCGAAGACACGGTGATGGTCGGCCACGCCAGCGTCGACCTCTGGCTGCAGACCAGCGCGCCGGACGGCGACGCCGACCTCGAGGTCACCCTCACCGAGGTGCGTCCTGACGGCAAGGAGAACTTCATTCAGAACGGCTGGCTGCGGGCCAGCCAGCGCGCGCTCGCCGCCGACGCCACCGAGCTGCGCCCCATCCAGACCCACCGCGAAGCCGACGCCGCGCCACTGGTTGCGGGCGAGTGGAACTCGGTCCGCGTCGAGATGTTCCCCTTCTCGCACGTCTTCCGGGCCGGCTCGCAGATTCGCATCTCTGTCGACACCCCCGGCGACAACACCGCGCGCTGGCGCTTCTTGCTCAACGCGTACGATGTCCCGCCAGTGCACAGCGTCGCGCACCAGGAGGCGTTCCCATCCAGCATCTTGCTGCCGGTCATCCCGGGGATCGAGGTGTCGACTGCCCTTCCGGACTGTCATGCGCTGCGGGGGCAGCCGTGTCGGGACTATGTGCCGTTGACGAACCCGCCGATGCCCTAGTTTCAGCGGTTTTCGTTTGAAGGGCGGCCACTGGCCGCCCTTACTGATTTTGCGTCGCTCGACACCACGCGAGCAAGTCCGCGACACGCTCTTCGGGGCTCGTGACCTCGGCGAACCCCAGCTCGCGCCGGATTCGCTCGCTGTCGACGACCAGGTCGCACTCCATCCGTCCGAGGAGCCCGAAGGCAGCGGGCAGCTCGCCGTCGACCTCTCGCCAAGTCACCGCCACGCCCAGCTCTCTGGCAAAGTCTTCGACGCGCTCCGACATCGTCGGCGTCTCGGCCTCGCCGACGTTGTAGACGTGCCCGCCCGGCCCGGCTCGCTCGGCGGCGAGGACGATGGCGTGAGCGACGTCCTCGACGTGGGCGTGGGTCCAGCGCCAGGCGCCACCTTGGCGCGGCAGGGTCACCTCAGCGACGGCACCGTCAAGAGCGTCCACGAGCCCGCCGAAGCGCCGCTGGTAGTCGCCGCTCCCGTAGACCGCGGGCAGGCGCAAGCAGGTCACGCTCCCCAGTTGGCTCTTTGCCACTGCGGCGAGGCAGACGGCTTCGACCTGTTTCTTGTCGTAGTCGGGTCCGCCGGGGTGCTCCGCCACGCCTCGGAACGGGTAAGGGACCGTGAGTGGCGAGTCCTCGGTGAGGCGGTCCTCGGGCGGCGGCGCCGGTAGGCCATTGAGGCGGCCGAACTGGGCGTAGACGTCGCAGCTCGAGAGCACGACGAGCTTTGGGACGAGCCCGTTCATGGCCGCGACGACGGTCTCGGCGTCCTGACGAATCATGGCTCGGGTGTCGAGCACGACGTCGGGAGCGAGTTTTTCGAGGGTCTTGCGCAGCGCGAGCGGGTCGGCGCGGTCGACCTGGACCGAGCGGACGTCGGGGTTTGGGTTGGGGTGTTCGCCGCGGTGCAGGACGGTGACGTCGTGGCCAGCGGCCGCGGCCCGTCTGACCGCCGCGGCGCCGATAAAGCGGGTGCCACCGATGAAGGTGAGTTTCATGAGAGCCCTTGCGACGAGGAGAGGAACCGTCTTGGTGTATTGCGTGGGCCGACGAGGCGCAACGGGCGCGCGAGGTACAAAGATGTACGGACGTCACCGAACAACTAGTGTAACGCTTCACATGTGTCCGTGCTTAAGAGCGTGGCCTTTCAGGGAAGCAGGGCTCTGCCCTGACCCGCCGGGGGACTTTGTCCGCCGGACCCCCAATGACTTTCTTTTTTCTGTAATCAACAACATGCCGGTATTTTTGAAGAATTCCTGAGGATTGGGGGGCGCTC